>VGTL01000030.1 GCA_016874675.1 Methanobacteriota archaeon
CTGCCTTCCCTTGCTGCCTTGCTCCCTTCCTGCCTTGCTGCCTTCCCTTGCTGCCTTGCTGCCCTGCTGCCCGCTGCCCTTCCCCTCACTTCTGCGCCATCATCGCCTTCATTTCCTCGTAGGTCCTCTTGATCTCCTCGACGGAGGTGGCGTCCTCCAGGGTGCTCACGTCGCCGATGCCGGTGCCGGTGGCCAGCGCCTTGAGTATGCGCCGCATTATCTTCCCGGAGCGGGTCTTGGGCAGCTTGCCGACGAAGTGGATCTCCTTGGGGACGGCGATGGGGCCGATGAGGGTGCGGATGCCGTCGGAGAGCTTCTTGCGGAGCTCGGGGCTCGGGTTGTTGCCCTGGCGCAGGATGGCGAAGAGCACGATCTCCTCCCCCTTGACCTGGTCGGGGACGCCGACCACGGCCGCCTCGGCGACGAAGTGCATCGATACCGCGGCGCTCTCTATCTCGGCGGTGCCGAGCCGGTGGCCGGCCACCTTCAGGGTCTCGTCGGCGCGGCCCAGGAGCCAGAGGTAGCCCTCGCCGTCCCGTATGGCGTAGTCCCCGGCGAGGTACATGCCCTTGAAGCGGGACCAGTAGACCTCGGTGTAGCGCTTCGGGTCCTGGTGCAGCGTCATGAGCATCCCGGGCCACGGCCTGCGGATGACGAGCAGGCCCCGGGTGCCGTCCTGGACGGGCTTGCCCTGGTCGTCCACGATGCCCACGTCGATGCCGGGCAGGGGAAACGTCGCCGAGCCGGGCTTGAGGGGCACGAGGCCGCACCCGGGCGCGGGCGATATGAGGACGCCCCCGGTCTCGGTCTGCCACCAGGTGTCCACGATGGGGCAGCGCTCGCCGCCTATTGCCTTGAAATACCACTCCCACACCTCCGGGTTGATCGGCTCCCCCACGGAGCCCAGGAGCCGCAGCGAGCGCAGGTCGTGCTTGCGGATGGGGTCCTCCCCGAAGCGCATGAACATGCGCAGGGCCGTGGGCGAGGTGTAGAATATGTTTATCCCGTACCTCTCTATGAGCTCCCACCACCTCTCGATGGACGGGTAGTCCGGCGAGCCCTCGAACATGAAGCTCGTGGTGCCGGACACCAGCGGCGCGTAGACGATGTAGGTGTGCCCGGTCACCCAGCCGATGTCGGCGGTGCACCAGTAGATCCACTCGGGCCTGGGGTCGAACACCCACTTGAAGGTGGACTTGCAAAAAACCATGTAGCCGCCGGTGGAGTGCACTATGCCCTTGGGCTTGCCGGTGGTGCCGGAAGTGTAGAGGATGTAGAGCGGGTGCGCGGACTCCACCTTCTCGGGCTCGATGAACGCGTCACCGTTCTTGAGCAGGTCGTGGTAGTACACGTCCCGGCCCTCCTCCATGTCGACCTCCTGCTCGGCCGGCCCGCGCCGGACGACCACGACGTTCCTGATCGTCGGGCAGGTCCGGACCGCCTGGTCGGCGATGACCTTGAGGGGGATGTACTTGCCCCGCCTGAGCCCGAAATCGGCGGTGATGAGCATCTTGGCGCCGGTGTCGGTAATGCGGTCCGCCAGCGCCTGGCTGCTGAAGCCCGAGAACACTATCGAGTGGGGCGCGCCCAGGCGCGCCAGGGCGAGCATGGAGACGGGGAGCTCCGGGATCATGGGCAGGTAGATCATCACGATGTCGCCCTTCTTGACGCCGGCCATGCGCAGCGCCGAGGCTAGCCGGTTGACCTCCGCCCACAGCTGGAGGTAGCTCAAGGTCCGGGTGTTGCCGAACTCGTCCTCCCAGTAGTAGGCCACCTTGTTGCGGGTGTGGCTGTCCAGGTGCGCGTCCAGGCAGGCGTAGGAGGCGTTGGTCAGCCCGCCCTCGAACCATTTCGCGAAGGGCTCTTCCCAATTCAGCGTCCTGTCCCATTGCCTGAACCAGGGGATGTTCCGGGCCTCGTTGGCCCAGAAGCCCTCCGGGTCCTCCAGGGCCTTCTTCCTGAGGTCGGCATACGCTCCCGTCGGATAGAACTTCTTTCCCTCTTCCATCTTTCCACCACTCTCGACTTGCTGGCCGTCGGATACCGCTCAAGCCGCGGCGAAGCCCCCCGGCGACCGCCGCGACCCCACTTCCCGGGGGCGGTGCTCCCGTTCGGCGGGCGGCTAATAAATCACCATCATAATAATATTTGGTACAGATTCCCCCGCACCAAGACGTGCCAATGCACGGCACGCCGGACGCGGGCGTTCAGGACCGGAGGATCTCGCCGATGTCCAGGTGGTCCTTCATGAGCACCTCGACCAGCGCCAGCTTCCCGGCGTCGTGCTTCGAAAGCAGCGGCTCGAGGTCGTTGACCTGGACGGCCACGGAGTAGGTGTCCTGGGAGACCAGGAGCAGGGGGACCCCCAGGTCCCGGGCCTTCGAGATGATGTTGGTGGGTGGCAGTGTGTTGTTGGTGAGGAGTATCGCGGAGGTGTCGGATTCGAGCGCGGTGAGGATCATGTCCGACCGGTCCCCGCTCGTTATCACGAGCTTGCTCTCCTTGTTGATGATCTCTATCAGGTTGTTCCTGTTGGCCGGGTCGGCCGACATGGCCCCGACGAAGACGTTCTTCACGACCCGGTCCAGGCCCCCCACGCCAGTCACGACCTTGGCAAAGAGCCTCTCGGCCAGGAACCCGACGGAGGGGTAGGTCAGCTCCTTCTCGAACGGGACGATGCCCAGCACCTTGATGCCCAGCTTGTATATCTCCTCCAGGTGGCCCTCCTTGAAATCCTGCACGGACGGTACCTTGTTTATCACCACGCCGCTAAAATCCAGGCCCTTGAGCACGAGGTTCCTTTTCAGAAAATGCAGGTCGTCGATGAGCGTTTCCTCGTTCCCGCCGATCACCACCACGATTCTTGCGCCGAGCAACCTCGCCACCGAGATCGCGTCCAGCCCCACTGAGCTGCCGCGGCGCAGGCTGCTGCCTCCCTCCACCAGAAGCAGGTCGGCTCCCTTGCCTATCTTCGCCGCCATGCCCTTGAGCCTGGCCTTTCGGGCGACCTCGTCGTACATGTACCTGAGCTTCGGCGCTCCGAAGCCCATTGTCATGTCCTCGGGATCCTCGGTCAGCCCGAACAGGCGGGTCATCACCGAGGCGTCGTAGTCCCAGAGCCGCTTTTTTTGGTAGACGGGCCTGTCCCCGAAGGGCTTCATATAGCCCACCCTCGCCTTCTGGGATCTGGCCAGGCCCACCAGGACGCTCGTCTTTCCCGCGCTCCTCTCCATCGATGTCACGACTATACTATTCATGCTCAACACACCCGTCCGATCTGGAGACCAGTACCCTCACGTCCACTGCCTTCACACCGCTGGGGTAGACCACCACCGGGTTGACCTCGATGTCGGAGATTCCCGGGCAGCTCCGGACTATCTCGCCCACCTTCACTATGACATCCATGAGGCTCTCGATGTCCTTCTGCTCCTGGCCCCTCACGCCGAGGAGCAGGGGGTAGGCCCGGGTGGCCTTCACCATCCCCAGCACCTGCCTTCTCCCCACGGGCAGCGCCCGGAAGGAGACGTCCTTCATCACCTCGACGTATATGCCCCCCAGGCCGGTCATGACCACGGGGCCGAAGGAGGGGTCCCGCCGCGCACCCACGATGAGTTCGGTCCCCTCCTGGACCATCTCCATCACCTCGATACCCTCGATGACGGCCCGGGGAGCCCGGGTGCGGCAGCTGAGGTGGATGGCCTCGTACGCCTCCAGCACCTCCTTCTCGTTTTGGAGATCCAGCGCCACTCCGCCGACGTCGCTCTTGTGCAGTATGTCCCGCGAGACCACCTTCATCACGACCGGGTAGCCAATGCTGTTCGCGGCCTTTACCGCCTCCAAGACGTTCGTCGCGACCAGGCTCTGGGGTATGGTGATGCCGGCGGCCTCCATTATGGCCCTCGCCTCCATGGAGTACAGCGCGCGGCGGCCGTCCGCCCAGACCTCCGACACCACCTGCTCGATGGCCTCGCGGTCGAGCTCGGTACGGACCGGCTCCTCGGGAGGCAGGGCCAGGTTCCGGGCGTACCGGTACAGGGCGCCCATGCAGGAGACCGCGGCGTTGGGATCGGTGAAGACCGGCACGCCGCGCTGGCGGAGCGTCTCGATGACCTCCTCGGTGGTCCGGCCGCCGAAGAGGCAGAACACCAGGGGCTTTTTCGCCTCCTGGTACTTCCTGAACGTGCCTTCCAGGACCGGCACGAACTCGTCCGTGTTGAGCATCGCGGTCTCGCAGTAGAGGGAGATCACCGAGCCGACCCCGGGCATCGCCAGCGCCGCATCGAACGCGCTCTGGTAGTTCGCAAGGCTGGCCTGCCCGGTGAGGTCGACCGGGTTCTTCGCCGAGCCGAAGTAGGGCATCACCGGCGAGAACGCCTTCGATAGCGCGGCATAGTCGTCGCTGAGCCTCACGCCGTGCCTCTCGCAGGCGTCCGTGGCGAGCACACCGATGCCCCCGCCGTTCGTGATTATGAGGCACTCCTCGACGCCGGGCAGCGCGTTGCCCTCGAAGAACTTGGCCCAGGCGATGGCCTCCTCCACGGTGTCGGCGCGCAGCACGTTGCATTGCCTCATTATCGCGTCGAACACCTCGTCGGAGCCGGCGAGCGACCCCGTATGGGACGCGGCCGCGGCCGCTCCCCTTCCCGACCGGCCGGACTTGATCACGACCACGGGCTTCTTCCGGGTGGTCCGCTGGAGGGCCCCCACCAGCTTCTCCCCGTCGCGCACCCCCTCGATGTACAGCATCATGATCCTCGTGTCGGGCTGCTCCACCAGGTAGTCCAGAAGGTCCGCCTCGTCAAGGTCGGTCTTGTTTCCCAGCGAGACGACCGCCGACAGGCCCATCCCCTCCACCGCCGTCTTGCCCATCAGGGCCACGCCGAGCGCGCCGCTCTGGGTGATCAGGGCCACCGAGCCGGACCGGATGCCCTTGGGCCCGAACGTGGCGTTGAGCGACGCCGCAGCCGAGTGGTAGCCGAAGATGTTGGGGCCCAGAATCCTCATCCCGTGGTCCAGGGCGTAGGCCAGCACCTTCCTCTCCTCGTCCGTGTTGCCTATCTCCGAGAACCCCGAGGTTATGATGGGAAGGAACCTTATCCCCCGGGCGGCGCACCTCATGACGGCGTCCAGGACCAGCGTGGCGGGGATGACGATCACGGCCACGTCCACCCCGTCGGGCAGCTCGTCGATGCTCTTGACGACCGGGACCCCGAGGATCTCGTCGGCGCGGGGGTTGACCGGGTAGACCTTCCCCCGGTAGCCCTCGGTCAGGATGTTGGACAGCACCTTGAAGCCGACCTTTTCAGGTCTGTCCGAGGCCCCTACCACTGCCACGGAGGCGGGGCGGAACAGGTGCTGCAGGTCGGGTCGCTCCATCGCTCACCTGCCTTCCCCGCGGAACCCCATCCGCAGGTCGTAGACCGAGCCGTCGGTCTTGCGGTGGATGTCGAAGTTGCTCTTTTCGAAAAGGTGCATCATCGGGAGGTTCTCCACCAGCACCTCGGCGGTGAAGCCGGCCAGGCCGCTCTTGCGGGCCAGGAGCGTCAGGTACGACAGGAGCTCCCAGCCGATGCCCCGGTTCTGGTAGGCGTCGCGCACGACGAACGCCACCTCGCCGTAGTTGGAGTGCTCGCCGATGGCGAACTGGCCGACGCCGACCACGAGCTCGCGCTCCTCCTCCCGGAGGGTCGCCAGTATGACCATCTCCCTCGTGTAGTCGATGACCGAGAGGTTCTGGAGCCACTCGTGGGGAATCTCCTTGCGCATCTGGATGAACCGGCGGTAGAGCGTGTTCTCCGATAGGGAGTAGAAGAAGTCCTTGAGCAGCGGCTCGTCGGTGAGCTTCACCGGCCGCAGCCCGACGACCAGGTCCGTGCGGGTGGTGCGGGAGGTCTCCAGGTGCTCGGGGTACTCGCCGCGCTTGCCCGGGATGAACGCCTGGTCCCTGTAGATCAGGTTGAGCCGGCGGGCCTCCTCTATCAGCCACGGCCGGAACCTGGGGTGGGCGATGGCGATGAGGTCCAGGGCGCGCTCGCGCACGTTCTTCCCGTGGAGGTAGGCGATCCCGTACTCGGTGACGACGTAGTGGATGTCGCCCCGGGTGAGCGTCACGCCGGCGCCGCCCTTGAGCGTGGGCACGATGCGGGAGACCTGCCCGCCCGAGGCGGTGGAGCGGATGGCCAGGATGGCCTTTCCGCCCGGGGAGAGCGCCGCGCCGCGCATGAAGTCGGCGTGGCCGCCTATGCCGCTGAAGAAGGTCGTCCCCAGGGAATCGGCGGTCGCCTGGCCGGTCAGGTCGATCTCGAGGGCGGTGTTGATGGCGCACAGGTTGGGGTTCTGGGCGATGACCAGGGGGTTGTTCACGTACTCGGCCGGCTTGAACTCCACCGCGGGGTTGTCGTGGATGTACTCGTAGGTGCTCCGGCGCCCCATGCAGAAGGTGGCCAGCGATTTTTCGTGCTCTATCCTCTTGCGGGTGTTGTCCACCACGCCCCGCCTCATGAGGTCGGCTATCCCGTCCGTGAAGAGCTCGGTGTGGACGCCCAGGTGCTTTTTGTCCCGGAACGCGGAGAGGATGGCGTCGGGCAGCCCGCCGTAGCCCACCTGGATGGTGTCCCCGTCCGCCACCAGCCGGGCGACCTGCTTCCCGATGCGGAGGGCGACCGCGTCGGGCGCCTCCGAGGGGTACTCCAGGAGCGGCTCGTTTCGGGGGACGACGTAGTCCACATCCTGCACCCTGATGAAGGTGTCCCCGTGGACCCGGGGCATGTGGCAGTTGACCTGGGCCACCACCAGCGAGGCATTCTCCACCGCCGCCTTGACGATGTCGACGGAAACGCCGAGGCTCATGTGGCCCCGCGAGTCGGGCGGGGTGGTCTGCACGAGCGCGATGTCCACGGGCACGAGCTTCCGGTGGAAGAGCGCCGGGACCCGGGACATGAACATGGGCGTGTAGTCGGCGGTGCCGTCGTTCACTGGAGCGCGCGTGCCCTGGCCGATGAAGAATGAGTTGGAGCGGAAGTTGCACGCAAACCGCGGCTCGGTGTAGGGCGCGACGCCCAGTGTCCAGACCTGCAGGACCTCGGCGTCGAAGAACGCCGCCGGGTGGCCCTCGACGAATTTCATCAGCGCCGAGACGAGGTACTGGGGCTCGCCGCAGCCCGTGCCTAAGAATATCCGGGCCCCCGGGTGGATGCGCGAGAAGACGCTCTCCTCGGAGACAAACTTGTCGGGGTACTTCTGCCGAAAGTCGCACAGGCGGGCGTCGCATGCCTCAGGGTTGTGGAAAGGCTCGGCCTCGTCGCCGGGCGCCATGTTGCCCGGATTGGCGAGGTATTAGATGTAGTTTGCCAACTTTGGCCCCTCCCGGCGCCACCTGGCTAAAGGTGGTCTGGTTCCCGATGCCCCTGGCGACATCCATGCCCCCGACCAGGGGCGGGAGGGTGGTTACTCACTCCTCATGTCCTGCGACTCGGAGGGGTGCTCCTCCTGCTCCTCGGGCGGCGGCGGCGCCGTCTCTTCGGGCGCGGCCTCGGCCCTCTTGCGCTGCGCCTCGCGCTCGGCGCGGCTTGGGCACTTGGGGTTCAGGCAGACGGTCCAGGGCCTCCGCCGCCCGTGGTGGACGTTCACCTGGAGGTTCCCGCACGAGGGGCACTTCTCCGGGTGGAGGTCGATGCGGCCCCTCTGCGGGAGCGGGAAGGAGTTGCGGCAGCGCGGGTAGCCCGAGCAGCCGACGAAGCGCTTTCCCTTCCACGACCTCATGATGTTGAGCGTGCCGTTGCACTTGGGGCAGTGGCCCAGCATGTTCTGGGTCCGCAGCGCCTCCCTTATCGCCCCGCCGATGGCCTCCCGGTTGGCCTCCAGGACGTCCATGACCGACGAGAGCATCTGGCGCGACTCCTCGACGACCTCGGCCACCTCCTTCTTGCCGTCGGCGATGAGGTCCATGTCCTTCTCTAGCTGGGCGGTCATGTCCGGGTGGGTGATGGGCTCGGCCCACTTCTTCAGCGCCCGCGTCACGGCCTCGCCGGAGTCAGTCGGCACCGGGGTGCGGTCCTTGACGTAATCGCGCGCGTAGAGCTTCTGGATGATCTCGTGGCGCGTCGCCTTGGTCCCGAGGCCCAGGCTCTCCATGAGCTGGATGAGGCCGCCCTGGGTGTAGCGCTTGGGCGGCTGGGTGAGCTTCTCCTGCATGTCTATCTTGATGACGTTGACCGTCTCGCCGACGGAGAGCGGCGGCAGCTCGGCCTCCCTCGACGAGAGGTAGGTGTAGTACTTCCGCCAGCCGGGGCTTATCATCCGGAGCCCCCGGGCCAGGAAGGGCTCCCCCCCGATGTCCACGGTCACGGAGGTCACCTCCGAGAGCGCCTCGTCGGCGAGCGTGGCGAAGAACCGGCGCACGACGAGCTCGTAGATCCTCCACTGGTCCCGCTGGAGCTCCGTCCTCCCGACGGCGTCCGTCGGATGGATCGGCGGGTGGTCGGTGGCCTCGGTCTTCCCCCGCGTCGGGACGAGCTTCTCCTTGGCCAGAAGCTCCCTGGCCTCGGCCTCGAACGCCGAGTTGGGCCGGGCGAGCGCCGAAAGTATCTCGCGCAGGTCCTGCGCCGGCGGGTACACCGTGTTGTCGGTGCGCGGGTAGCTGATGAAGCCGTTGGTGTAGAGGTCCTCGGCGATGCTCATCGCCCGGGCCGCGGCGAACCCCAGGGTGGAGGCGACGGCCAGGAACTGGGTGGTGTTGAAGGGCGTGGGGGGCTTCTCGCGCCGCCGGTCGCGCTTGAGCGAGGCTATCCGGCCGGTGCGGACGCCGCTCACCGCGGCCATGACGCGGTCGGCGTCGGGCTTGTTTCGGTAGCGGTCCTTGCCGGCGGACACCTTGATTCTGGCATGCGTGTCCGGCTTCTCGACCTCCCCGTGGATCTCCCAGTAGGGCTCGGGCCTGAACGCCCTTATCTCGTCCTCGCGGTCCAGGATGAGCGCCAGCGTGGGCGTCTGGACCCGCCCGACGGACAGGAAGTCCTTGCCGGTCCTCTCCGAGGAGATGGAGATGAACCGGGTGAGCACCGCGCCCCAGACCAGGTCCACGGTCTGGCGGGCCAGGGCGGAGCTCGAGAGGTTGTGGTCTATGGCCCCCAGGTTGGAGAAGGCGTGCTCGACGTCCCCCTTCGTCAGCGAGGAGAAGCGGGCGCGCCGGGTTCCCAGCCGGCCGGCGTCGCCCCGGATGGTCTCGAGGGCCTCCACCCCGATGAGCTCGCCCTCCCGGTCGTAGTCCGTGGCGACCACCACCTCTTCCGCGTCCGCAGCGAGCCGGTCGATGGCCCGGGCGATGTTGTGGGCGATGACCCTCTTTTTGGGCTCGATGTTGATGAGCTCGCGGGGCTTCACGCGGTGCCAGACTGAGTACTTGGTCTCGTAGTCCAGGGAAAGTATGTGGCCCCGCAGGCCTATGACGGTCTCATCGCGGCCGTCGCGGGAAAAACGGTAGACCGGGACGCCCCCCTCGAGCTCCTTCCTGGCCGCCCCGTCGGACAGTATGGTGGATATGCGCCGGGCGGAGTTGTCCTTTTCGCAGATTATGAGCCTTCGCATCGGCATTCCTTTGTCATTCGAGGCTTCGGTCGCATCGACTATATAAACCGATACCGAAAAACGTATAAATAATTTGTGGAATGCGAATCGAACGGCCGGCCGCTCTATGCGCGTGTGCGCATCTAGTAGTAATATTGGGTAGTGGTTACAATTGGCCAATCGCTGAAGTTTGTGTGGCGGGCAACGTTGGGAAGGTGCAGGGCGCAAGGCTTGAGGCGCAAGGGGAAAGGCGCAAGGAGCAAGGAGGACCTCCCGAATACCTCCATTGTATCCCAACCTTGCGCCCTGCGCCCTGCGCCTTCGCCCCTTGCGCCCTGCGCCTTCGCCCCTTGCGCCTTGCGCCCTGCGCCTTCGCCCCTTGCGCCCTGCGCCCTGCGCCTTCGCCCCTTGCGCCCTGCGCCCTGCGCCTTCCCATAGCTGCCCTTACGTCGATTTGGCCCAATACGGCTTCTTGACGAACTTGTACGCTTCCTCGGCGGCGGTGAAGGCCTCGCCGGTCGCGGGGTGGATCTGGCGCGACTTGCCCGGGTACTCCACGATGTCCCCGCAGGCGAAGATGCCCGGGACGTTGGTGTGCATCGCCGGCCCGTCCGTCAGGATGTGCCGGCCGTCGTTTTGGACGCCGAGCGTCCGGACCAAAGAAAGGTCCGGGGAGAAGCCGACGTTCACGACCACGGTGTCCGCCGGGACCGTCTCCAGGGACCCGGTCTTCGAGCTCTTGAGCACCACGCCGGTGACGTGCCGGTCGCCCTTTATCTCCACGACCTCGGTCTCCAGCCGCCGCTCGACGAGCGAGCGCTCCAAGAGCTCCAGGTTCGATTCCAGTGCCCGGAACGCCGCCGACCGGTGCACCAGCGTGACGTGGGCCACCTGGCTGAGGCCCAGCGCGTTCTCGACCGCGGAGTCGCCCCCGCCGACCACGACCACCCTCTGCCCGCGCATGATCTCCAGGTTGGGCACCGCGTAGACCACGCCCCGGCCGGAAAACTCGGTCTCGCCCGGGACACCGAGCCGCGAAGGCTCGAACAGGCCCATCCCCACCGCGAGTATTATCGCCCTGGCGCGGAAATCGCCGCGGTCGGTCCTTATCAGGAAACCTTCCCGGAGCCTCTCCACCGCCTTCACCGAGGCGTCCTCGAGCATGTCCAGGTCCTTCTCGCGGGCGTGGTGCACCATCAGGTCGGCGAGGTACCCGGCGCGTATCTCCGGGTAGGAGGCGTAGTCCTTGACGTACTTCGTCGGGTACAGCTGGGCGAGCTGGCCGCCGAGCTTGCGCCCCTCGACGAGCAGCACGGTCAGCGCGTGCGTCCGGCACCGTATGCCGGCCGTGAGCCCCGCCGGGCCGCCTCCGATGACCACGACGTCGAACTCGCCGGCGGCCGCCGCCCTGACGTCGCCCTCGTCGTCGCCCATGCCCATCACCCGTCGACCGCTCCCGCCTCCGGCTCCGCCTTGCCCGGCGCCGCGCCGTTCCCGGTCGCTTTTTCGGAAGCGGGCCGGGGCCCGGCAGGGGGCCCCGGCGCCCCGCCGGGCTCCCCGCCGTCCTCCCTGGCGGCCGCTTCCGCCTCGACCACCGCCTGGATGGAGGCGCGGACCGACCGCTCGAAGGCCGCCTGGGCGTCATCGGACCTTCCGAGCGACAGAAGCGCGCAGCCCTTGTTGTACCAGGCCTTGTCGTAGCCGGGGTCTATCACCGTGGCCACGTTGTAGCACTCGAAGGCCTCGGCCGGCCGCCCCTGGTCCATGAGCACGTTGCCGCGGTTGTTCCAGGCGGCGGGGTAGCCCGGGTTCAGCGTGATGGCCCGGCGGAAATGCTCCTCCGCCTCGGAGAGCTTGCCCAGCCTGCGCAGCGCCACGCCTCGCTCGTTCCAGGCGACGTCCGAGGACGGGTTCAGCCTTAGCGCCTCGTCCAGGCACCTTATCGCGCCCTCTATGTCGCCGCTGTCGATGAGCGCGCTGCCCTCGTTGTACCAGGCCGCGTAGTACTCGATGTTCAGCTGGAGGGCGCGATTGTAGCAGGCGAGGGCCTCCCGGTGCCGGCCGAGCTTCATGAGCGCGTTGCCCTTGTTGTTCCAGGCCGCCTCGAACCGTCCGTTGAGGTGGAGGGCCTTCTCGAAGTGGGCGAGCGCCTCGGCGTGGCGGCCCGTCCGCATGTACACGAGCCCCTTCTCGCTCCAGAGCGCCTCGGCCGACGGCCGCAGGGCGAGCGCCCGGTCGATGGAGTCCAGCGCGGCGCGGAATCTCCCGATGGAGGCGAGGGCCCGGGACCTGTTCACCCAGGCCGCCTCGAAGGCCGAATTGAGCTCCAGCGCCCGGTCGTAGCACCTGATGGCCTCGCGCAATCGGTGCAGGTTCTGGAGGGTGTTGCCCTTGTTGTTCCAGGCGACGACGAAGGCGGGGTTCTTCCGGAGCGTCCGGTCGAAGTACCCGAGCGCCTCCTTGAGCCTGCCCTGGCGGCGCAGTATCACACCCATCTCGTTGAGGGCCCCCTCGCTGTCCGGTTGCAGCCGGAGGACCTCCCTGAGCGCGCCCGCTGCCTCCAGCTCCGCGCCGGCCGCCCGGAGCGCGAGCTCCTTTCTGGTCCAGGCGCCGGCTAGGCCGGGCTCGATGCCCAGCGCCCGGTCGTAGTGCCGGACCGCCTCGAGGTTCTGGCCTCCCCGCCGGAGCTCGTCGCCCCGCTCCACCTCCCGTTGGCTCAGCGAGGCCCGGTGGTTTTGGTACACGAAGTGCGAGAGCGCCGCCACTCCCGAAAGCAGGCCGGCGAAGGCCACGGTGCGGTCGACGCTGCCGTAGACCATGTTCGCAAACAGCCCGAAGACCTCGTGGAACGGGACCAAGGCCACCATCAGAACGGCGCCCGACCAGACCACCAAATGCCGGTTCGAAAGGGGGATTCTCGCCTTGAGCGCCACGGCCGTCATCGCGGCCAGGAGCAGCGCCGCCGCGACCGAAAGGCCGAGCCCGTCGAACACCCAGGGGGTCAGGTGCCAGAGGGCCTCCACCATCGTCTGGAACGGCGCGAGCAGGGGCCAGGCCGACCCGAGCAGCAGCGGCCCGAGGAAACCGGTCCGCGCGTCCATGAGCCGCAAGTGGAGCACCGAGCCCAGCAGAAGCAGCAGGAATGTCACCATCGTCGAGAGGGCGGCGGGAGCGGGGCCGGCCCGGCCGGCGGTGGAGTAGAGCGCCACGGAAACCAGCGACGAGAGCCCCCCGAGGGTAAAGAGGGCGAGCTCCTGGAGGGGCACGGCCGAGACCCTCGCCGGGCGCAACACCCGGGCGGCGGCGAGCGCTCCACCGACGGTGCCCGCCAGGACCAGCAGCAAGAAGACCAGAGGGAACAGGGTGGCCTCGACATCGGAGTACTGGGGCCAGAAGAGCAGAAAGGTCGCGGCCGGAACGGCACCCAGGAGCGCTATCTCGATCAGCCGCCGGCGCGAGAACGGACCCCCGGGCCCGCCCGGCCCGCCAGCGCTCCTTCCGTCCCCCATCCTTCCTCCCGGACCTGCCGCGCCCGTCCCTTGGGCCCTTATTATGCATCTGCTATTATTTGAACGGGTCGGTAATATATGACGAGTGCGAGGGCAGGAGGGCAGCAAGGGACGACGGCCGTTTCCTCCCACCCTTCCTGCCTTCTTCCCTCCCCTTTCTGCCTTCCTGCCTTCCTGCCCTGCTGCCTTTTCCCTAGTACTTCCCGACCTCCGGCTGGAAGCCCTTGGAGATGCCGACGAAGCGCTCCAGGTCGCCGGCCTTCATCGGCCGGACCTTCTTGAACGCCTCGTCGAACTGCGCCTTCGTTATCGTCGACCGGACGAGCCCCTCGGGGTCCATCGTGCCGTTCTTGCGGATGTGCTCGCGTATCGCGAGCATCGTCGCCTCGTTCACGAGCGCCCCGAGGTCGGCCCCGGTGAAGTTATCCGTCCGCTTCGCGAGATCCTCGAGGCTGACCTCCCTGGCCAGGGGCTTGCCCCGGGTCTGTATCTCCAAAATCTTCCGGCGGGCCTCCCGGTTGGGCGGGCCGATGAATATGTGCCGGTCGAAGCGGCCGGGGCGCAGGACGGCCATGTCCACGATGTCGGGCCGGTTGGTCGCCGCGATAACGGTCACGCCCGTCAATTCGACGAGGCCGTCCAGCTCGGTCAGCAGCTGGCTGATGACGCGCTCGGTCGCATGGGAATCGGCCGTCCCTCCGGACCGGGTCGGGGCGATGGCATCGATCTCGTCGAGGAACACCACGCAGGGGGCGGCCTGGCGCGCCTTGCGGAAGGTCTCGCGCACGGCTTTTTCGCTCTCCCCGACCCACTTGGACAGGAACTCGGGGCCCTTTATGCTGATGAAGTTCGCCTCCGACTCAGTCGCCACGGCCTTGGCCAGCATGGTCTTGCCAGTGCCGGGCGGGCCGTGGAGCAGGATGCCGCGGGGCGGCCGGGCGTCCATGTGGGAGAACAGCGGCCCGTACTTGAGGGGCCACTCCACCGTCTCGACGAGCTCCTGCTTGGCCTCCTCCAATCCTCCGACGTCGGACCAGCGCACGTTGGGGCTCTCCACGAGCACCTCGCGCAGTGTCGACGGGGACATCTCCCTGAAGGCGTCCAGGAAGTCGTTCCACTCCACCGATATCCGGTTCAGGATCTCGGCGGGTATCTCGGCCATCTGCAGGTCGATGTCGGGCAGGACCCGCCGCAGGCTCCGCATCGCCGCCTCCTTGGCGAGGGCCGCCAGGTCGGCGCCGGCGAAGCCGTGGCTCATGTCGGCGAGCTTGGAGAGGTCCACGTCCTTGGATAGCGGCATCCCGCGGGTGTGTATCTGCAGTATCTCCAGCCGGCCCGCCCGGTCGGGAATCCCTATCTCGATCTCGCGGTCGAAGCGCCCGGGCCGGCGCAGCGCCGGGTCGAGCGCGTTGGGCCGGTTCGTGGCGCCTATCACCACCACCTTCCCCCTGGCCTGGAGCCCGTCCATGAGCGAGAGAAGCTGCGCGACCACCCTTCTTTCGACCTCCCCCGTCACCTCGTCGCGCTTGGGGGCGATGGAGTCTATCTCGTCGATGAAGATGATGCTCGGGGCGTTCTCCTGGGCCTGCTTGAACATCTCGCGCAAGTTCTCCTCGGACTGGCCGTAGTACTTGCTCATTATCTCGGGCCCGGAGAGGTTCGTGAAGTTGGCGGAGGTCTCGCCCGCCACCGCCTTGGCGAGCAGGGTCTTGCCCGTCCCCGGGGGGCCGTGCAGGAGCACGCCCTTGGGCGCCTCGACCCCCAGCCGCTCGAAGAGCTCCGGGTGCCTGAGCGGGAGCTCTATCATCTCTCGGACCTTCTTTATCTCGTTGGAGAGCCCGCCCAGGTCCTCGTAGGTCACCCGGGGGATGCTCGCCATTGCCTCCTTGGCGGGCTTGTCGCTCACCACTATCTCGGTCTGCACGCCGATGAGCAGCGCCTCCGAGGAGGGCGACATGCTGACTATGACGAGCTCGAGCTTGCGGCCCATGACGTTGAGCTCGACGACGTCGCCGCGCATCACCACCCGCCCCTCGAGCACCTGGGAGAGGTACTCCTCGCCGCCCATTATCTTGAGCGGCTCGGTGGGCGCGAAGACCACCTTCTCGGCGTTCTTGGCCTGGATGCGGCTGACCCTGACCCTCTCGTCGATGCCGGCGCCTGCATTCCTCCGCAGCGAGCCGTCCATGCGTATGGTCCGCGTGCCGACGTCCTCCGGGTAGCCCGGCCAGCAGAGCGCCGCCGTCCTCTTCTTCCCCTCGACCATCACGACGTCGCCCGTGGATATCTGCAGCGTGTTGGCCTCGCGCGGGTCCAGCCGGACTATTCCCCTGCCGGCGTCCCGGGGCTTGGCCTCGGCGACCTTGAGCGTCACCGTGCCTTCCTGCTTTTCGCCTTCCTTTTTCATGTTTGTCCTCTCCATGACATGTAGCGGGCAAGGTGCAAGGCGCAGGGCGCAAGGCGCGAGGCTTGAGGAGCAAGGGTCAAGGCGCAAGGGACAAGGGGTTTTGCGAGCCCCGCCCCCGTGCCTTGTTCCTTGCGCCTTGCGCCTTCGCTCCCTGCGCTCTGCGCCCTGCGCCTTGCACCTTCTTCCTCACTCCACTTTCACCCTCGTCCCCTTCTTCTCCGAGGGGACCTTTGAGACGGTTATCTCCAGCACGCCGTTGTTGTATCTCGCGCGGGCGCTGTTGGGGGCGATCCTCACATCGAGGGGCAGCTCCTTGAAGTACCTGCGGTTGCCCTTCTCCACCTTGATGACGAGGAAGTCGTCGCCCGTCTCGAGCTCGATGTGGTCCTTCTCTATGCCCGGCATCTCGGCGGTGATGGTTATCTCCTTTTCGCCCTCGCAGATATCGGTGAGAGGCTCCCGCACCCCGGGCATCCCCATCATCCCTGGCTCGCATGCCTCGTCACTGTCCCCCTCGCCCCTTGCCCCTTGCCCCTTGCCCCTTGCTCCTTCGTCCCCTGCGCCTTGCGCCCTGCGCCTTGCCCCTTCGATTCCCAACGGCGTCCCCCGGCTCCCCCTCATCGCCTGGGGCCGGACGTTGCCGAAGGTCTGCACGTGGGGCACGCCGTCCGGGCCGACCCGGAGGCTCCAGCCGTAGACGTACGGCCCGCCCTCGCCGGGGTTTCGCAGCTCCCCGGAGGCGGCCCTCTCCATCATGGCGTCTATGTAGGCCCTCATGCGCCGGAACTGGTCGTCGAAGTCGCGGAAGAGGTCGCTCCGCATCTCGAAGAACGGGTCGTCGAAGAGGTCCCCCCGCTCCCACTCCTCCGGCCTCGAGCCGTCGCCCTTCTCCCTGTCTCCCTTCTTGCGCCACACCGACACTGTCTCACCCCGGATGTTAACCTTTCGTTACCTACGGATTGGTTTTGAAATATATAAATATTTTTCCCACATTTCACCACCATGTTAATCATTGTCATATCACGGCGATAACTATGTAAATTAGTATGAACAAGGATTATTACCCTCCAGAACATGGCATTAGATAAAAGTTGGGATAAGCTTAAATAGGTCCATTCAGATGGGGACAGAACCAGCGGCGGGGTAACGGCTTGAAATCCCTAGGGCGCGTCACAACAATAACATCATCCGGGAGGCTCGTCGCCCGGGCCAACTGGGCGCCCGAGCTCGGCACGCGCGTGGTGGACCGCGAGTTCCGGGTGATCGGCACGGTGGCCGCCCTCCTGGGCCCGGTCGACCATCCGTACGTCTCCATCCAGCCGGCGCGTGTTCCCGGCCAGACCCTGCTCAAGCTCATGGGGAAGGATGTCTATGCCAAGTGAACCGCAGAAGAAGGTCCTGGGCAAGAAGAAGGAAGGCGGCGAGACGGACGAGATAGTCCGCTGCCCGGAGTGCAACAGCGCCCACCTCGTGCGCGACTACGAGCGCGGCGAGCTGGTTTGCGAGGAGTGCGGGCTGGTCCTGGACGACCAGTTCATCGACCAGGGGCCCGAGTGGCGGGCCTTCGACGCCGAGCAGGGCGAAAAGCGCGCCCGGACCGGCGCCCCCATGACCTACACGATCCACGACAAGGGCCTGTCCACCGAGATCGGTTGGAAGAACAAGGACTCCTACGGAAAGTCCATCCCAACGCGCAACCGGGCCCAGCTGTACCGCCTCCGCAAGTGGCAGCGGCGCATCCGGGTGAGCAACGCCACGGAGCGCAATCTGGCGTTCGCCCTCTCCGAGCTGGACCGGATGGCCTCCGGCATGGGCCTTCCCCGCAACGTCCGGGAGACCGCGGCGCTCATCTACCGCAAGGCGGTCAACAAGAACCTCATACGCGGCCGGAGCATCGAGGGCGTGGTGGCGGCGTCGCTCTACGGCGCCTGCCGGCAGTGCTCGGTCCCCCGCACATTGGACGAGATAGCCTCGACATCGCGCGTCGGCCGCAAGGAGATCGGCCGGACCTACCGCTTCATGACGAGGGAGCTGCGCCTCAAGCTCATGCCCACGAGCCCCGAGGACTACATCTCCCGCTTCTGCTCCGAGCTGAAGCTCTCGGGCGAGGTGCAGACCAAGACCATGGAGATACTCAAGCAGGCCAACGACAAGGAGCTCACCTCCGGGAGGGGCCCGACCGGTGTCGCTGCGGCCGCCATCTACATCGCCTCCATCCTTTCCAACGAGCGCCGGACCCAGCGCGAGGTCGCCGACAAGGCGGGCGTGACCGAGGTCACGATAAGGAACCGCTACAAGGAGCTGACGGAGAAGCTCGGAATACAGATACAGCTTTGATGCCAAGGCGCAAGGCGCAAGGCGCAAGGATTGAGGCGCGAGGGTGAAGGCGCAAGGAACGAGGGGGATAATAGGGGTTTTCCCTCCTTGCTCCTTCTCCCTTGCGCCCTCTGCCTTGTCCCTTCCCCTGCGCCTTGCGCCCTGCGCCTCGCGCCTTCTTGCAACAAGTTCCCCCGCTGCCCGCTCCCCTCACGTCGCTCTTGCTGTCTTCCTTGTCACTGCTCCCCCTTTTCATTGTACGAACGAGCCCGATTCTCCGACCGGGAAAAGTATAAGTATATTGGTGCCAATCGCCTTACGACCTGACAGGGCTGTCCGCCCTACACTGATTCCCCGCCAGGTGGATATGCTCGGCAAGGAGGAAGTGAAATGGCGGCGAGTCCGAAGAAGGTGATTGTGGCGGGCGTGGTGCTTTTGATCGTGGGCGTCCTGGCCATCGTCGGGGGCTTCATGTACATATTCAGCATGGACCCGACCAAGCAGGCCAAGCATACCTTGACGTATACGGAATCGATCGACACCCGGTCGGTGCGCCTCGACAGCGGGGACTACGAGATATGGTACGAGTCCGGCGGTTTTTTCTCCACAACGCCGGTGGTCACAATATCGAGCAGCCAGGGCATGCCGGTGATTCCCAGCCCGGGCGCCTCGGAGACGGTAACCGTGAACAACAGGGAGTTCCACAGGCTGTGGCCGTTCAAGATAACCAGCAGCGGCGATTACAACATCTCCTGCAGCAGCGAGGCCACGCTCTACATCACCCCGCCGATAAGCGTGATGGGCGGGTTCGGCATCTGCATCACGGGGGTCCTGATAGCCATCGTAGGCGGCATCGTGATGATCGTCGGCATCTACCTCCATGTCAAGTCGAAGCGGCCCCCGCAGCCCGACTACGCTCAGGCCCAGGCCGCCTACGCCGCCCAGTACGCGCAGTATGCCGCCCAGTACGCCGCCCAGCAGGCCGCCCAGCAGCAACCCGGGAGCCAGCCGCCTCCCCAGCCGGGCCAGCCGGTGCCGCCGCCGCCGGGACAGGGCCCGCCGCAGCAAGGGCAGTAGGAACGTTGCGGTAGAGGAAGGGCAGCAAGGGAGCAGGGGAGCAAGGGAGCAAGGGAGCAAGGCAGCAAGGCAGCAAGGGAGCAAGGCAGCAAGGGAGCAAGGGGGGAAGGGAAACGGAACGACCCGTCGTCCCCTTGCTGCCTTGCTGCCTTGCTGCCTTGCTGCCTTTCTCCATTGCTCCCTCGTTTGCCCGATGGAAAACCTTTATTATTTCCACGCCGATACGAGTACGACGATGGGGTGCGGCAGATGCTCGAGGAAGTATCGGAGATGATTGGGCTCCAGGTCTACACGAACGGCGGGATTTTCCTCGGTAACGTGGGGAACGTCATCGTGGACGTGGCCGCCTCCAACATCGACGGGCTCTTCGTGACGGACACCAACCCGCTCCTGGTCGAGGACTCGAAGAGCGTGGCGGTGCCCTACCGGTGGATCCAGTCCATCGGCGACATCGTCATACTGGGCTACTTCCCAAAGCGCGTCGCCCTGCGCAAGCCCGCCCCCGAGCAGAAGCCGGAAGAGAACAAGGTCCTCCCCGGATAGGGCGAACCTCCGGTCGGTTCACTTCTTCCCGACATCCGAAAGCCGCGCCAGTATCTCCTCTATCTCGTCGTCGACGGCCCTCTTAGCGGGCGGTGAAGGGCCGCTTTTCCTGTCTGTGAGGGGGATTGACGGGGGCTCCACGGGCGGCGGGTCCATGACGATGGTCTCAACCGGTTCCTCCGGGGGGACTTGCGGGACGGGAGGCTGCCTCGCGGGTGCCGGCGGCGGCAGGGGGAACGCTCCGGCGGGTACCGGCGGCGGGGCGGGCGACGCGGCGCGCGCCGCTCCGGCCGGCGCGGCGGCGGCCGCTTCCGGCGGGCCACCAGCCTCTCCCGGTCCGGCCCGCCTCTGCCTCCGGCGGCGCATCGCGACATACGCTCCGCCCGAGGCGAGCGCGACGATCGCGACGAGCACCATTATCGCCAGCTGCCAGTTGTCCTCGATCCAGGCCACCACCCGGTTGCGCTGCGCCGGGGCCACGGGGTCGGGTGCGACCACCGGTGGCGGCGGCGGTGGCGGTTGCGGTGGCGGCGGGGGCGGGGCCACGATCCTCACGGAGAACTTCAGGGAGGCCTTCCCTTCCTGCGACACCAGCGACGCGCCCGACAGGGTGAAGGTGTAGTTGCCCTCCGCGACGTCCTGGGGCGGCCGGACCTTGACCAGGACGTGGGCCGAGCCGCCGCTCGCAAGCTGCATCGAGGACGGGCTGATCGTGATGCGCCAGCCGCGGACCTGACCGCCCTCGGTCCTGAGGGCGAACGAGTCGTCCCCGTTGCCGGTGTTTTCCAGGAGGGCCTCGAACTGGGTGCTGTTGCCTATCTCCACGGTGTCGGAGGTGTGATCGCTCCCGAGCTCCACCGAGTGGCGCTGGTTCACGAACAGGGCGAGCTCGAGCCCGCTTCCGGCCGAGGCGTTGAACGCCGAGGAGCCCCGCACCCTGAAGATGTGCTCGCCGGCCGGCGCGCCCGGCGGCACCGTGACGGAGAGGTCGACCAGCGAGAAGTCGCCGGCGCGTATGGAGGGGGCCCGTTCGGAGAACCCGAACGTCCAGCCGTCCTCCCCGGCGGCGCGCAGGTCGACGCTGTCCTGCCCGTTCCCGTCGTTTTGCACCTTTATCGTGAAGGAGGCCGTCCCGCCGTCGTCCACGGTGTCCGGCCCGTCGGCGAGCTCCAGCGTCACGCCGGCGGTCTGGAGCACCCGCGTGACGAGGTAGATGTGGCTGCGCTGGTTTGGGCCCCAGGCCGCCTCGACGGTCATGTTCGAGCGGGCCCCGGCCGGGGCGCTCGCGGGAGGCACGACCGTCAGGGTGGCGCGCTGGGTCTCCCGCGCCTGGAGGTGGAACAGGCTCCCCGAGATGTAGGCGCCCCAGCCGTTGGGCAGGCCGTACATCGAGAGCTCCACGGTGTCGGGGCCGTTGCCGGTGTTGTTGAGCCAGAACGAGTGGGTGGCCATCGCGCCCGGCGGGACCCCAAGCTCCGGCGTCCCCGAGAACCGGAGGCCGAAGTACTGGTCCGCGAGGGCGGAAAGCTCGATGGTCCTCGTGTAGGTCCCGTTGCCCAGCGACGTGGCCCGCAGGCGGAAGTCGGCCCGGTCGCCCGCCAGGGCGTCCGCCGCCGGCGTGACGCGGACGTCCACGCTCAGGTTGGCGCCCGCCGGGGAATCGAGCCTCTCCGTGGCTGGTTGGGCCCTCCAGCCGGGCGGCAGGGCGCCCTCGACCGAGAGCGCGAAGGCGTCCGGGGCGTTGCCCAGGTTGTGCACGGTGACCGAGAGGTTGCCGGTGGCCTCCGGCATCACGGTGACCGAGGGTTTCCCGCAGGAGAGCCAAACCCCGAACCCGCGCACGAGCACCTCCAGGCGGGCGATGTTGTTGGTCTCGTTGTCCTCGGGTATCGAGAACCCCGGGTCCGCCTCCACCGTCACGGTCGTCCATCCCCGGACCGCCACCCACTCCGCCCGGACCGTCCGGCCGTCGCCGCTCCCCAGCCCGGTCAGGTTGGACGAGTCGAGGACGCGCGTGAGGTTGTCCTCCCCGCGCACGCTGATGCGGTAGCGGAGGTCGGGCACCGGGAGGTCGCCGGCGTTGGCCATGTCGGCGGTCACCGTCACCGTGTCTCCCTCGGCCGGGTCGGCCGGGTCGATGGTGAGGTTGGAGGCGGCGACGTCCACCCGCGCCACCGTGACGCTGTCGAAGGCGCCACCGACCACGAGCGAGAAGTCCTGCGAGTACCGGGGCACGTTGCTCCCCTTGACCTCTATCATCCAGGTACCGGGGCGGGCCGACTGGAAACGGACCATCTCGACGTTGTTGAGGTTGTCGGCGGAGCCGTTGGTCGCCGAGTAGCCGCTTGAGAAGACGTTGCCAAGGTACCTCGTGCCGTCGGGCGAGGTGGCCGAAAGGTCGAGGTCGTTCACGAGCGCCCGGGCGGCTGCGGCGGTGGCGCAGAAGTCCGTCCACACGAGCGAGACGCGCAGCTCGGCGGCCCGGGTCACGTTGACAAGGTAGATTCGCGCGACGCCGGTGAGCATGGGCAGCGCCTGGTCCTCCGCCCAGATGCGCCGGCTCGTGGTGTTGAGAAGCGAGTTGGCCACGTTGAGCCGGCCCCAGCCCTGGGTGTTCCCGGGATATGACTGGCCCGGCATGGGGGTGGCGCCGTTGATGAGCAGGTTCTTCACGGTCGCCGGGCTGGGCACTGCGCCGTAGTTGCGGTAGTGGTACTCGTTGACTATGACGGCGGCGCCGGCGAGGACGGGGCAGGACATCGAGGTGCCGGACATCTGCACGTACGAATTGGCGCTGTTGGCGTAGCAGGAGGTGACGGACTGGCCCGGCGCCATGAGGTCGGGCTTGAGCCGCCCGTCGTCGCAGGGGCCCCGGCTGCTGAAACCGGCGACGTTGTTGCCGCTGCTGTCGTCGGTGGCCCCGACGGCGATGACGTTCTTGGCCGTGGCGGGCGGGGAGATGCTCCCGGCCCCGTAGGCGCCCTCGTTGCCGGCCGAGAACACCACCGATATCGACTGGTTGCCCGCGGCGCCGGCGTCGGAGTCCCGCACGAGGGAGTCGTAGCTCGCCGCGCTGTAGTCGTAGGCCCCGGCGTAGCCCCCGCCCCAGCTGTTGCTCGAGACCACGGCACCGGAGACGAGGGCGTCGTGGCACCAGGTGTAGTAGCCGGCGTTGGCCATTATCTGGCCGACCAGCCCGGCGAGAGGGGCCATGCCGGCGTACCGGCCCGGAGTGCCGGGGCTGGTGGACCGGTAGGCGCCGTTGCCCAGCACGCTGCCGGAGGTGTGGGTCCCGTGGCCGTAGTAGTCCACCCAGTTCGAGTAGCCGTAGGCGTAGTAGGCCACCTTCTTGCCGTTGAAGGCCGGGTGGCTGCCGTCCACGCCGGTGTCCACCACCGCCGCGGTGAAGTTCTTTCCGGCGTAGCCCTCGTACTGGCCCGAAGAGGCGTTGTAGCTCCAAAGCGAGGAGGTCCCCCAGTCGTAGGGGCCGTCGTTTTGGGAGCGCACCTTGACTATCTTGGAGGCGGCGTTGTTCGAAAGCGCCGGCGGGTTGTAGCGCTCCACCCACTGGACCTCGGGAATGAACGCGATGGCGAGCGCGAGCGCCCCGGGCGCCCGGACCCGGATGACCAGCGGGTCCACGCGCACTATGCCGGCCCGAAGCTCCAGGAGCCTTTCTACCACAACGGGGTAGTCCAGCCGGTCGAAGCAGAGCACCGCGAGCTCCACCTCCTCGTTCGTGAAGGAGAGGCGCGGCTCCAGCTTGTAGGCCGGCTCGAACGGCCCGACGTACCGCACGCCCGGGTGGGCGCGCAGGGCCGACCTGTCGTCCGTGCGGACCGCGTAGGCGTAGTCGGGCAGGTAGGCCAGCACCTGCGAGACCGAATCCAGCCACTCCGAGCGGTCGGGGGTCACCGGGCCGTCGAACTGGACGACCTGGTAGTCCCAATTTCCGCTGAGCCGGAGCTCGGGCGCCACCGGGGGAAGCCCGGCGAGCGGGTCGAAGACCCCGCACTTGAGGCGCAACATCGGCGGGCCGGCGGGCTCCGCGACGAGCGCGATCTCCGGGGGCGATTCCTGGGAGGTCGCCAGCGGGAACAGGGCCGTTCCGACGGCCAGAAGGGCCAGCACGAGTGCCCGCCAGCCGCGGTGGAAAGTCATGCTTTTATCCACACATTGATACGTATATAATAATTGTGTGGTGGGATTTGAGAGTAAGGGGCCGCCCGGGCGAAGGTCCCTCCTACTTGCCCAAAAGCAGCAGGCGCATTATCCGTTTGTAATTGAGCTTCGCCCCCTTTCCTGGCCAGTAGAGCTCCCCCTTCCAGCAGAGCTCCCCCCCCTCGCTGAGCGAGAGGGCCCCGGCGCCTTCCGGGCCGGCGGCCCCGGCCTCCAGGCGCGCCACGAGCTCCCGGGCGACGGCGTTGTGCCTTTCCACCTCTCGCGCGGTGACCTCGTCCACGCGGCCGTGTTCGAGCTTGAGCCGGTTGAGCCCGGCTCCGGCCGCGTAGGTCGCCCCGACGATGCCGTCCCTGTCCATCCATTCGGTCTCGTAATTGAGGGCTCCCTTCCATGTCGGGGATAGGAGGGCGCGGCGGTGCTCCTCGAAGGTGGAGAAGAGCAGCCGGTAGCCGTGCCTTCGCGGCTCCTCGAACGCGGCGCTCCCGGGGTCGATGAACGGGGCCAGGGGCGAGATGAACGTTGAAAGCCCGGTCCCGATGCCGCCCGGGTAGCGCTCCATCAGCCGCCCGCAGTAGCGCACTGTCCCATCGACCGACTCCCGCGTCTGGCCGCTCAGGCCTATCATGAAGAAGACGTCGAGCTTCCCGCAGCCGGCCCCGACCGACGCGGAGAGGCAGCGTTCGAGAGCCCTCGTCGTGTAGGGCCTTCCCTGGGCCCGCCTGACCGCATCGTCGTGGCTTTCGGGGGAAATCTGCACATCGAACCTTTCCGTCGCCCGGGCGATGGCCCTGATGTATCCGTCCGGAGGGGGCGAGAAGTACTCGAACACCACCTCGGCGTCGGTGCCGGTCGCCTTCATCTCCCGGAGCAGCGCCTCGGCGTATCCCGGACCGGCCATGCGGGGGTCGTGGACGAGGAACACGGGCGCCCGGACGAGCTCGTGGGCGTCGGCGATCTCTTGGGCCACCTTCGCCGGGCTGCGCAGCCCCAGCCCCGACCTGCCCAGGACCGCCGAGCAGGTCCCCGCCGAGCCGCCGCAGGCCAGGCAGGAGTGGACGCAGCCCCGAAAAGGCAGCGCCATCATGATCGGGTGCTCCCTCCAGTCCAGGTAGGGCAGGTGGCCATCGATGTCGCGGTACCTCAGCGCGTTCTTCACGATGACCCTGTAGTCCAGGCTCACGTGGTCGAGGTTCTCGGGGACGTGGGTGAGCGGGTTGGCGCGCAGGGCGCGCCCGTCCCGCCAGGAGAGGTTCTCCACCCGGTCGAGGGGGCCGCCCGCCTCGAGCGCCCCGAGCAGCCGGTGGAACGGGACCTCGGTGGAATCCCCCCGGAGCACGAAGTCCACCTCGGGGTGGTCCCTGAGGAGCACCTCGTGGTAGTAGGTCGCCGAGTACCCGCCGAGCACCACCTTCGCCCGGGGGTTCGCCTCCTTGGCGATCCTTGCGAGCTCCAGCGCCCCCTGGGCGTGCACCAGCCAGTGGAGGTCTATTCCCACCACGGGGGCGTCGACGGAGGCGAGGGCCCTCCGCACGTCGAACCGGCGGGAGCGGAGCATGCGGAGGGCCGCGTTGAGTATCCGCACACGGTGGCCCCGGCGCCCCAGGTACTCGGCGATCGTGAGGAACCCGATGGGGTACATCTCGAAAACGGGCGTGGACGGGATGACATCGCTCACCGGGCCCCACATCACCGCCGTCTTGCGGAAGTCGTGGACGCTGGGGGGGTGGAGCAGCAGGAGGTCCGTCCCGGTCATGCAGGGCCGTCGCATGCGCGCGGGTGTTGATATAGTTTGCCGGCGGGGCAGGCTCCGCCGGGCGCCGCGCCGGGGAAAGGCCGCCGCCTCCCGGAGCGTCCCCCGGAGCGGGCACTCTACTTAATATATAAATATGAATTACTCGATACCGTTGCCGAATGGCGGGTGGCTGATGACCCAGGCTGACTACCTTCCCGTGGCCATCTTCGCCCTCGTCGCCCTGATATTCCCCTTTCTCGCGTTCTTCGCCACCCGTTTCTTCCGGCCCGAAAAGCCCCACGCGCTCAAGGCCCAGACCTACGAGTGCGGCGAGGTTCCCCGGGGGGAGGCCCACATCCAGTTCTCGTTCCAGTACTACATATTCGCGCTCATCTTCGTGGTGTTCGACTCCGTGTCGATATTCCTCCTGCTCTGGGCCCTCGTCCTTCCCGGGCTGGACCTGGCGGCGAAGGTCTCGATGTTCCTTTTCATCCTGGTCCTCCTGGCGGTGCTGGCGCACGCGCTGAAGAAGGAAGAGGCGCTGGCGATCTAGAGGGGGCGCCACTCCGGGCGCCGGGAGAGACCGGTAGGGGGAAAGGGAGGCTGCATGGAGAGCGACGGGAGCGGCAAGGGGGCCGGTCCGGACAGGTCCGCGGACCGGGACGCCGGCGAGGAGACCCAGGAGCGTCTCCCCGACGAGGAGGAGCGCGACGCCGCCCCGGCCGGCCCCTCGGTGGTGCTCGCCTCGCTCGATGACCTCGTCAACTGGCTGGTCAAGGTGGTGGACTGGGGCCTGGGCGTCGTGCCAGTCAGGGGCCTTGTCAACCGGATCGCCCGCCCGGTGTTCACCTGGTCCCAGAGGGCCTCGGTGTTCGCGCTCCACAGCGGCCTGGCCTGCTGCGCCATGGAGATGGGCGTGGCCGGGATGCCCCGGCTCGACAGCGAGCGGCTGGGGGTGGCCTGGTTCTCGTCACCCAGGCGGTGCGACCTGTTCCTCGTCAACGGCTGGATAACGAAGAAGACGCGCCCGGTGCTCCTCACGCTCTACGAGCAGATGCCCGAGCCCAAGTGGGTCATCGCGATGGGCGAGTGCGCGATCTCCGGCGGGCCGTGGCACGATTCCTACAACGTGGTCTACGGGGCCGACGAGCTGCTCCCGGTGGACATCTACATACCGGGCTGCCCGCCGCGGCCGGAGGCGCTGCTCGACGCGCTCTGGAAGATCCAAAAGAAGCTGGCCCGGGAGGGATCGGCCTCCGGGCTGAAGGTCGGGTGAGCAACACGGCGGGCACGGGCGCTGGGAACGCGGCCGTTGCGGCGAAGGGCGCGGCCCAAGCCCCGGCCGGGGCGCGCCCGCCGTTCGAGGAGAGGGTGCTCTCCGAGCTGGGCGCCCTCAAGGGCGCGGTCATCGAATGTTCGGTCCAGAGGCCCCGGCGGCTGCTCGCGAAGGTCGCTCCCGGCGCGGTGGTCGAGGTCTGCCGCCGCCTGAGGGACATCGGCTTCGAGCACCTCTCCTGCGCAACCTGCGTGGACTACGAGGCGGAGCTCGAGATGGTGTACCTGCTCTGGTCCTACAGGGAGGGGTGCCTCATCGAGCTCAGGGCGCGGATAAGCGGCACCGAGCCCCGCGTGGCCTCCCTCGTGCCGGTCTGGACGGGCGCCGAGTTCCACGAGCGGGAGGCCTACGACATGTTCGGGGTGGTCTTCGAGGGCTGCCCGAACCTCACCCGCGTCCTTTTGCCCGACGAGTGGTCGGTGTTCCCCCTGCGCAAGTCGTTCAAGGTCGAAAGCATCCACGAGAAGCGCAAGCGGGTGGAGGCCGAGAGGGCGAAGGCCGCAAAGGCGGCGGCATCTGCGCCGCCGCCTTCGCAGCCTTCGCCGTCCCCGATGGCGCCGCTTCCACCTCCACCTCCACCTCCACCTCCACCTCCACCTCCACCTCCACCTCCACCTCCACCTCCACCTCCACCGCCGGGAGGCGCAGCCTCCCCCAAGGAGGCTGCGCCCTCATGACCCAGATGTGGCTCAACATGGGCCCCCAGCACCCCGCCACGCACGGCCTTTGGGACCTCTTCGTGCGCGTCGACGGCGAGACGATAAAGGAGGCCCAGACCAAGATTGGCTACCTCCACCGGGGAGTGGAGAAGATAGCCGAGAACCGGACGGTCGAGAAGTTCCTCCCGCTCAACGACCGGCTGTGCTACGTCGCCAACAGCTCCTGGACCACGCTCTTCGTGATGGGCGTGGAGGAGCTGCTCGAGGTCACATCGCCCGAGAGGGCCCAGTACATCCGCGTCATCGTGCTGGAGCTCCAGAGGATCGCAAGCCACCTCGTGTGGCTGGGAGCCTACTGCTCCGACATGGGGCTCCTCACGATGATACTCTGGGCCTGGCGGGACCGGGAGCTCATGCTCGACCTCTTCCAGTTCCTCACCGGCGCGCGCATAATGCACAACTTCCCGCGCGTGGGCGGGGTGCGCAACGACCTGCCCCCGACATTCAGGGAGCGCGCCCTGAAGGCGATGGACTACATGGACCGGATGTGCGACGAGTACGAGCTGATATGCGGCCGAAACGAGCTCTTCGTGATGCGCACGAAGGGCATCGGCGCCCTCCCGCTGGACAGGGCCATCGCGCTGGGCGCCACCGGCCCCATGCTCCGGGCCTCGGGCCTGGAGCGGGACGTCCGCAAGGAGGACCCCTACCTGGTCTACGACAGGCTCGACTTCAAGGTCCCGGTGGGGCGCAACGGGGACGGCTGGGACAGGTACACCGTGCGCCTCGAGGAGACCCGGCAGAGCGTATCGCTGGTGCGGCAGTGCCTGCAGAAGATGCCCGAGGGCGATGTCATGATCCCCGGCTTCAAGATGCCCAAGGTGCTGCCGGCCAGGGCGGTCTACCGGCGCGCCGAGGACCCCCGGGGCGAGGGGGCCGTGTACATCGTGGGCGACGGCAAGACCAACCGGCCCTATAGGCTAAAGATCCGCAGCCCGACCTACATCCACCTTCTGGGCATCCCCCACTACATCGTCGGGGCCAGGGTGTCGGACGTGCCCATCATAATGGGCGGGGCGGACCCGTGCATGGCGGAGGTCGACCGGTGACGGAGGTGTGGACGTAGAATGGACCTCTACTCGGCCGTGTCCGGCCTCGTGAACTGGGTGGTCGGGGGCCTCTTCGGGCTCGTGGAGGGATTGGGCCTCCGCGGCCCGGTCGTGGTCTTCCTGCGGGACCTGTACGGGTCGCTAGAGCACGCCATCATCACAGCGGTCGTGGCGATACTCGTCTTGGTCGTCGGGCTGCTCATGGTCGTGCTGATGCTGTGGATAGAGCGCAAGCTCATCGGGCGCCTCGCAGACCGGCGAGCCACCATGCTCGGCATCCGGGGCATAGGCCGGGGCACGGGCGCGATACAGCTCTTTGCCGACGCCATCAAGCTCTTCGTCAAGGAGGACCTCGCCCCCAAGAAGGCGGACCGGCACGTATTCGCCGCCGGGCCCTCCATCCTCGTCGCCTCGTCGGTGCTGGTGCTCGTCGCCATCCCGATGAGCGAGGGCTTTGCGGCCTCCGACCTGGACGGCGGGCTGATATTCGCGATGGCGGTGTTCGGCTTTGCGCCCTTCGCCGTGTTCCTCTCGGGCTGGTCGGCCAACAACAAGTACACGCTGATTGGCGGCATGCGCTCCGCCACCCAGATGATAAGCTGCGAGATACCCTTCCTGCTCTCACTGGTCGGCGTGGTGATTCTGGCCGGCTCGTTCCGGCTGGTGGACATAGTCCACATGCAGGGCGAGCTCTGGTTCATCGTGCTGCAGCCCATCGCATTCGTGGTCTACTTCATTGCGATGATATCCGAGATAGAGAGGATACCGTTCGACCTGCCCGAGGCGGAGGCCGAGCTGGTCGAGGGCTGGCAGACCGAGTACAGCGGGCTCAAGTTCGCCTTCGCCATGATGTCGGGCTACATACGCGGTTACGTGGGCTGCGCGCTCGGGGTCCTCCTGTTCTTCGGCGGCTGGAGCAGCCCGGTCCCGGCCTACTCCGTGGCGCTGCCCTGGGGCGGGGAGTTCTCCGGGCCGGTGCCGGAGCTCTGGTTCCTGATGAAGGTGCTGCTCCTCTTCATGGTCCTGGTCTGGGTCCGGGCCGCGCTGGGCCGCGTCCGGGTGGACCAGATAGTGAACCTGGGCTGGAAGCGCCTGCTGCCGCTTGCCCTCTTCAACATCGCCCTGACCGTGGCGTTCCTGATTTTCGCCCCGGAGCTCGAAAGCGACACGCTCGCGATGGGCGTAGCCTTCTCCGTGCCCTCGCTCTTCCTCGTCGCGATGTTCTGGAAGTGGGGGTGGTTCAGGTGATCTCCCGGCCGCTGTGGATCACCCTGAAGTACCTCCTGCGCGGCCTGCGGCGCCGGCCGGCCACGGTGCTCTACCCGTTCGAGAAGATAAGGCTCCCCTACCAGTGGCGGGGCCTCCACAGGCTCGACGACCAAAAATGCACCGGTTGCGGCGCCTGCTCCCGGTCCTGCCCCAACATCTGCATCGACATAATCCAGGTGGCCGAGAAGAAGAAGCGGCCGGCCATCGACATCGGGCGGTGCCTGTTCTGCGGCTACTGCGTGGATGCGTGCCCGTTCGACGCCCTCCACATGACCGGCAACTACGAGCTCGCCGTGTTCAGCCGCAAGGAGATGATGCTTACCCCCGAGCAGCTCTCGAAGGTGGAGGACGCGCGCGAGGGGACCATCGACGAGGAGCTCTGGAAGAGGGTGTACGGCGACGAGGAGATTCCCGCCTGGCCGCCACTACCGGAGAAGCCCTCCAAGGGGAAGAAGGAGCCGGCCAAGGAGGCCGCGAAGGAGCCGGCGAAGGAGCCGGCCAAGGAGGCCGCGAAGGAGCCGGCGAAGGCACCGGAGAACCGACCGGAAAAGCCCCCGGAGGGTGGCAAATGATCGGCTGGGACCTCCTGTTCTTCATCATATTCGCGGCGGTGGCCTTGATCAGCGCCATCCTGACCCTCGAGGCCCGGGAGATAGTCCACAGCGTGATATTCCTGTGCTCGACCTTCGTCGGCGTGGCGGGGCTCTTCTTCCTGCTCAACGCCGAGTTCCTCGGCATCGTCCAGATACTGATCTACGTCGGCGCCGTCACGGTGCTTATCGCGTTCGCGATAATACTCACGCGGCGCGATATAATGCAGCGCGAAGGGGGTGGGGCGTAGCATGGCCGCCTCCGGGGGAGCGCCGCCCGCCGCGCCGGCGCGGACCGAGCTCTACTCCAAGCTGCTCGCCGTGCTCTTCTTCATGACCCTCCTGACCCTCATGCTGCTCGAGGCCCCCTGGCCGACCGAGACCACTGTCGCCTCCCAGGAGCAGACCACCCCGCCGCTCGCCGAGCTGCTCTTTGGCGAGTACGGGGCGAGCTTCGCCATGCTCTCCATCCTCATGGGCGTGGCGCTCTTCGGCGGGCTGTTCCTGGCGCGGGAGGACAGGGAGGAGGAAGAAGGGGCAGGGGACGGGGGCGGGGCGAAGGCGGGGGCGGCGAAGGAGGAGGGGGCCAAGGGCGCGGTGAAGGGCGGGGAGGCCAAGGGGGGTGGGGCCGGATGATACCGCTTTCCGCCTATCTCGTGTTCTCGGCGATCCTGTTCTGCATAGGCCTCTACGGCGTGCTCACCAGGAAGAACGCCATCGTGGTGCTCATGAGCATCGACATA
>VGTL01000031.1 GCA_016874675.1 Methanobacteriota archaeon
CCCTGGCCCTGGCCCTGGCCCTGCCCCTGGCCCTGGCCCTGCCCCTGGCCCTGGCCCTGCCCCTGGCCCTGGCCCTGCCCCTGGCCCTGGCCCTGCCCCTGGCCCTGGCCCTGGCCCTGCCCCTGGCCCTGGCCCTGGCCCTGCCCCTGGCCCTGGCCGCTGTTGTCGCCGTCAACGCCGTCGTTGCCGGGCCCGGCCTTCGGGTCCGGTATCAGTGGCTCCGGGTCGACATCGTCGACGCGCTTGTCGCCGTCGGTATCCGGGTTCGTCGGGTCAGTGCCCATCCTGTATTCCATGAGATTGCTCCAGCCATCGGTGTCCGGGCAGTCGAGCGCTATCCCCGTCTCGATAGTAGGATCGAACTTGTACGCCGGGTCGACATTGACATCCTTCACGCCATCGCCATCGACATCATAGATGGCGAACTCGTCATGGAGCCAGTGGTCCGCCGGCCAGAAGGCCCTGTTCTCGTCGAAATAGGCGGTCCATCCGTCGTCTATTCCGTCACCGTTGGAATCAGGGTTGAACGGGTCCGTCCCGTGCAGGAACTCCTGCAGATTGGTCAATCCGTCCTGGTCTGAATCCCACTTGGCGTCCTGGGGATCCAATGGATCCAAAGCCAGGGCCAGCCCGGCCAACGACACGCTCACCATCAACACCCCGAACACAGCCGCAAGCATCCTCCGCATCTTCTTCGCCCCCTGGTTTTCTTCCCGGCATCGACTCGGGGGACCCCGCTTAAATACGTTATCGGACAATCGTCGAAAAATAGGACAAGGTTCGAACGATTGGGGGTGGAAGGGGAGAGGGCAGGAAGGCAGAAAGGCAGAAAGGCAGAAAGGGAAGGCAGGATGGCAGGAAGGCAGGATGGCAGAAAGGGCAGATTCAAGAGGTATAAACCGGAGGTCATACCGTGGCCGATCGATATGGGAAACGGTGGAGACCCGGGCTCCAGTCCGGAGAGTCAGAAACAACGCAAAGCTCCACTTTTAAAAAGTAAATCACACTTGGGACAAGCCCCCGAATCCTTTCCCCGTCCCTTTCTGCCTTCCTCCCTTTCTGCCTTTCTCCCGTGTCCAAGCTTTTGTTAAATCTGGAACATCTTGCCGCAGTTGTTGCAGATCGCCCCGCCGTCGGGGAAGGTCTGGATCTTCAACGAGCCGCACTTGGGGCACTTGCGGCCGGCGGCCTCGTGCTCCCGCCGCTCCGCCGAGAAGTCCTCGGAGGGGGCGGCCGCAGTTTCGACCTTCTGCTTCTGCCTGAACTCGGCGAGCGAGCTCGACCGGCTCTTGCTGGCGCTGTCGTACGTCCCGGCCCCGTAGAGCTCCTCGTAGCGGGCCCTCTCGTCGGACTCGGACATCCGGCCCGACCGGCGCCTGAGCACGGCTGCTGCACCTGCGGCGGCGGCACCGGCCAGCGCGAGGACCAGCAAGAGCGGGAGCTGCCAGCCGGTCCCGGAGACCTTGCCGTCGATGATGACCGGCGCGGTCACGTTGAGCGTGAACATCCTCGTCTGGGAGAGCCCGGGGGCGTCCCGCACGGTGATGTTGAAGAAGTGGACCCCGGAGCTCCCCTTGGGCGGGGTGAAGCTCACCTCGCCGGTCGCCGGGTCTATGTCGAAGAAGGGGCTGTCGTCCGAGAAGATGAGCGCGTCTCCCTCGGCGTCCGAGGCGTTGAACTTGAAGTGGAAGGGCCGGCCCTCGCGGGCGTTGAGCACGAGGTCGGCCGGGACCAGAAGCACGGGGGCGCTGTTGGAGCGGGTGACGTTGAACCTCCAGACCGTCGAGGCCGTCAGGCCCCCGGAGTCCGTCACGGTCATCGTAACGGCGTGCTTGCCCACGTGCGCCGCCGCCGGCGTGTAGGCTATCCGCCCTGTGGCCCGGTCGATGGAGAAGAGGGTGGTCCCGGCCGAATAGGCGAGGGTGTCCCCCTCGTCGATGTCGCTGGCGTTCACGGAGATGTGGTAGGTCCGGCCGACCTCGAGCTGCGTGTCGGGGATCGGCTCGATGAGCGGGGCGTCGTTTACCGGCCTGACGGTCATGTTGAAGTCCGAAAACACCTCGGAGACGCCGTCCGATACGCCCACGGTCACCACCGACCGGCCGTTCCAGTCGGGCTCTGGCCGGACGCTGAGCAGCCCGCCTGCGGTCACGGTCACGTCGGCCTCGGGGGCCGTCTGGGAGGCTATCCGGAAGACCAGCGAGGCCACATCGTTGTCCGGGTCCGTCACGTAAAGCGTGAGGTCCATGAACGCATTGCGGGGCCGGTCCTCGTCCGTGGACTGCTCCCCGATGTCCATCACGAACAACGGCGGGGAGCTCGTGCCCAGCGTCCGGCGGGCGAGGTTGTTTCCCTCGTCGTACTCGGCCAGGAAGCCCAGCGGGTCCACCCACACGAATATCTCGTGGGTGCCGGGCGTGGTGCCGTTCCAGGCGACGCTGGCGTTGGCGGCCCCGCCCGAGGGCAGGTTGGCGAGGCGCAGGTCGCCCCCGATGGGCACGCCCGTCCCGGCCGGGTCCCCGTCGAAGAACCGCACGTAGCAGGTGGCCACGGTCTCCGTGCCGGTGTTGTGCACCGTGGCGGTGAGCGTCAAGGTGGAGCCGGCCGCGGCCACCGGTTGGCCGTCGATGATGGCCACCGGCTCGAAGGCGATGTCTTGGTCCGAGATGGAGAGGTCCAGCCCGGAGGCGACCATCCTGGCGGAGGCGACGTTGTTGTCCTCGCGGAACTCCGGGACGGTGCCGTCCGGGTCCGCCACGACGAATATCTCGTCGGGGCCGGCCTGCACCGTCCAGGTGATCCGGGCCGTGCCGTTGCTGCGGGGACCGATGGACGGGATGGTCGCCGAGCCGATGAGCGTGCCGCCGGCGCGAAAGTCCCCCTGGTGGAACCGCACCAGCACGCCCGACGCCCCCATGCGGCCGACGTTGTGGATGACCGCCGAGACCTCCACCTCCTCCCCGACGCGTATCACCGGCCCGGCGCCCTTGACCGAGATATCATCGGACCTGAGGGTGAGGTCGGCCGGGGAGAGCAGGACGCCGGCGGTTGTCTCAAAGGGCAGGTAGTTGTGGGCCGTGACCGTGACGTTGACCGTGCCCGGGTCGGCCGGGTCGACCGTGAACCTGGCGACGCCCGAGGCGTCCGAAAACCCGCGGGCGAAGGTCCCCCCGGCGGTGAGGGCGACCATCGCGCCCTTGACGGGCTGGGAGGTGGAGGCGTCCCGGACGGTGACTGAGACCTCCTGCGGGACGGTGTGGAGCTGGGGCAGGGCGTCGACGGACAGGGTGCCGGGCGCCGCGGTCCAAACGGGCACCTCCGGGTCGCCCAGCAGGCAATAGATTGCCTTGTTCTGGCGGATGCGCGGCAGGTCCGTGTTGCGCCCGATGCTCCGAAGGTAGGCGTCGTAGGCCACCTTGCTCTTGTAGAGCGCCTCTCCTGGCCGGTAGGAGCCGTCGAAGAACTGCTGCCAGAAGTTCTTCTCGAGCCACCAGTTGCCCTCGGTCGGGTTCCAGAAGTCGCCGTTGGTGGCCGAGATGAACCCGATGGCGCCCCCGTTGGGGTTCTTGAGGAGCTGCTCGAGGGACCGGTCCCGGTTCTCGCCGGGATAGGGATAGAAGAATGTCGTGAAATTGGCGGCGTCGCAGGCGGAGGAGTACATCAGGGGGAGCCTGCCGCCGTTCGTGACCGAGGCGGCGTCCGTCCAGAAAAAGAACGATTCGAAGCCCGCTGAGTAGGCGCTTGGCGGCTCCGCACCGTTGCCCTCGTAGGAATTGATCCCGTTGCCGCTTATCCAGGCGTGGGAGGCGGTCGTGACGAGCGAGTAGCCCTTGTTGAACTCGGCCTTGAAGAGGGCCGCGGACAGGTTGTCGTTGGCGGGATTGTAGTTGCCGCCGTATTGCTGATCATAGTCGAACATCATCTTCTTTGTCATGCCCGGCGGGAAGAGGTCGGCGCACTCGAGCATCACGGTGCGGCCGTTGTCGTGGGGCCACTGGTACCACCCGTCGCTCCAGTTGGTCGGCTCGGGGTCGACGTTGTTGGGGTAGTCGTAGAGCGCGCCGGCGAAGAGCGCCGAGCTTATCCAGTCGCCGCCCGGGGGGCTCTTCTCGTAGTTGAGGACCCGGTTGACGTTGTTCGTGACCTCTGAGGCCGACTTCACGGGCCAGCGGCCGACGTAGACCTCCGGGGTCCAGTCCTCGTCGCGGCTCTCCCACCAGCGCTCCGAGGTGTAGTCGCGGTACCAGTCGCGCTCCAGGCCGGAGTACATCACGTCCGACGGGACCAGGTCCAGGATGGTGTTGTCCCCCATGACGGGGTCGTGGGAGGCGTTGGTGAAGATGTACGGTACCGGGAAGGTCTCGGCGTCGGCGTCCCCGTCCCCGACGATGAGCGCCCACTTGAAATCGGGGTTGTTCTGATAGAGCTTGCGCAGGTACTGGTGGACCTGGGCGAACTCGGGGACGGCGGGGTCCCCGACGTACGCCCCCAGCATCTGCTCGAGGGTGAAGATCTCGGCGTTCATGCCCTTCCTGGTCTTCCACTGGGCGAGCGGGGCCAGGTAGTCCTTGAAGACGGCGGGGCACAGGATGGCGTAGATGAGGTCGCCCGCGGCGCTCGGCGAGGCGCCTCCCTCGCCGCCGCCGGAGCGCGGAACGGCCGGCGGTACATCGCCCCCTCCGCCCTCCTCGCCGGGCGAACCGCCCAGGAGGGGCGACGCCGTGGTGGAAAGGACCATGGCCAGGAGGACCAGCACTGCGCCAGACGACCGGACAATACGCGACATGGATGCAGCCCCGAATCTGCCTGGGAACTATGAGGTGGCTTCAATATATAAAATATTTGATACAAAGGGCGAACGGGGCAAGGGGCAAATGGCACGGACGGGGTGCAGGGGGCAGGGGGCAGGGTGCGGGGGGTCATTGGCCCAGCTTGAGGATCAGGCGGGCGACGTTCCCGGCGAAGTGGCGGACGGTGTCCATGCCTTCCTTGTCGTTGAGGGCCTCGCCCGGGTTGCGGCCGATGACCATGTTCCAGTAGGTCGAGCCCGGCACTATCAGGTCGCAGATCATGAAGAACATGGTCATCTCCTGCAATGTCAGGGTGTGGCCGCCGCGGCGGGCGACGGCTATGGGTCCGCCGACCTTCCCCGCCATCCAGCCGCCGCCAGAGCGCGAGACCATCCCCAGCCTCTGGAGCAGGTTCATGACGTCGCCGCGCGCCGTGCCGAAGTAGACCGGAGAGGCGACGATGAAGCCCTGCGCCTCCTTGACCTTGTTCATGATGGGCTCGAAATCGTCCTCGAGGTGGCACCTCTTCTCCTTGTTGCACCGGTAGCAGGCCGTGCAGGATTCTATCCTCTTGCCGGCCAGGGAGACTATCTCCCCCTCGACGTGCTCCCTTTCGAGGACCTTGGCGCACTCCTCGAGTATCTGCCTGGTGTTGCCCTTGGGACGGGGGCTTCCGCAAAGCAGGACTACCCTGGGCGGCACATTTCCAGCTCCGGGCCACCGAGCGCGCATCGGCCATATAATGATTTTCGGGCGATGCCCGGGCCGGTTCAGAGCTCGACCAGCTTGTAATCCGCCGTCCCCAGCCCTATCCTCTCGGCGTGCCTGAACTGCACGCTGCCGTCAATGCGCGGCCATATGTCCTTGAACTTGTCCTGGCCCGGGGAATGGCTGGTCTTGAGGGCGCTGTTGGGGAGCCCCGCCTGCATGTTGACCAGGTCGTAGCTCGCCTTGTCGAGGGCCACCGGGTCCGTGGATGCCAACATGCCGATATCGGGCACGATGGGCGAATCGCTCCAGGGCACGCAGTCGCACTCCGGCGATATGGAGAGCAGGAAATTGATGAACCCGACCTTCTTCCGCTTGTTCAATATCGAGCCGCAGGCGTACTCCACCAGGCGCTCGCCGAAGGGGCCCGCCTCGGTCTCCCAGTCGAACTCTATGTTCCCGTTGGGGCAGACGGTCATGCACTCGCCGCAGCCGGAGCATCTCGATTTGTCGACCTGCGACCGCTTGCCGACGACCCTTATGGCCTTCTCCGGGCAGGCCTCCTCGCACGCGCCGCAGGCCGCGCAGTTGTCACCGGTCAGGGCCCGCGAGCCGTGCTGGTCGCGCTTGCCGGCCGGCGGGGCGCACCCCATCGCCAGGTTCTTCATCGCCCCCCCGAAGCCGGCCTGCATGTGGCCCTTGAAGTGGGCCAGGCCGATGAGGCAGTCCGCCGAGACGATGTCGGAGGCGATGCTGACCCGCTTGAAATGCTTCTTGTTGATCTCGACGGTCGAGACATTGGTGCCCCTCAGGCCGTCGGCCATAATGACCGGGGCCCCGACCACCGCCAGGTCGAACCCGTGCCCGGCCGCCGTCCAGACGTGGTCCACGGCGTTCCCCCGGCTGCCCGAGTAGAGCGTCGCCGTGTCCGTCAGGAAGGGCTTGCCGCCGCGCTCTCTCACCTTGTCCACCACCTGCCGCACGAGGGGCGGCCGGATGTGGGCGTCCCCGCCACGCTCGCCGAAATGGAGCTTCACGGCGACGAGGTCGTCCCTCTCCACGAGGGCCCCGAACCCGGCGGCGTCGAAGAGCTCCCTTATCCGGTTCACCTTGTTCTGCCCCTCGCCCCGGGCCCGGGCGCCGGCGAACCAGACCTTCTGGGCCATCCGTCGCGCATCGCGTTTCCCATTAACAAGCTTTTTGTGCTGGGAGCCCGATGCACGTGGCCGAGGAGTTGGCGTTGGCCGGAGTCAAGTGCACCAAGTGCGGCGCCCCCGTCGACATAGACCCCGGCGAGAGGATCGCCAAGTGCAAGTACTGCGACTCCCAGATTTTCATAGACAAGAGCGGGGCCGGGTTCTTCTACATCATCCCCTTCATGCTCAACGCCACCCAGGCCCAGTCCACGTTCAAGCGGTGGAGCGCCGGCTCCCGGATGGCGCGCGACCTCGAGGCGCAGGCCCATGTCTCGGTGCTGCGCCAGTCCTACTTCCCCGTGTACATGTTCAGGCGCGACGTCGGGGGCAAGGAGCAGGTGCTCGTCCGGCCCGCCAGGTCCACCACCCTGCCGGGCATGCGCAACCTGAAGATACCGCCCGGGGACCTCAAGGTCTTCGACCAGAAGTACTCCGTCGAGAACGCCGAGCTGATCAAGCCCGACATGGACATGCTGGCCTACCTGGACAGCCTGCCCGGCAAGCCCCTGGAGCAGGCGCTGGTGTTCTTCCCAACCTGGGTGATGGAGTACGCCTACAAGGGCCAGAAGTTCATGGCCGTCGTGGACGGCTCCTCCGGCGAGATATTCGCCACGGACTACCCGCCCCGGCAGGCCGCGCCCTATTTCATAATAGGGGCGGTGAGCTTCGTGGTGTTCGCCATCGAGGGCCTGTTCTTCCCCTGGGGCCTGGTCGCCGCGATACCTACCGCCATAGCCATCTTCGCCGGCGGATATTATGTAGCAAAGAACCTGTGAGGTGGGAAATGCCCGAACTGTCCATAAACCTGAGCTGCCCGTCCTGCGGGGGCGCCCTGTCCATGGAGGAGGGCGCCAAGCTCACGAACTGCAAGTACTGCGACGCGCTGCTCGGCGTGGAGGGCGAGGGCGGGGTCTTCAAGACCACGTTCAAGAGCAACGTCGCCGAGCAGCAGGCGACCGGCGTGCTCAAAAACTGGTTCGGAAAGGGCCTGAAGGCCCGGGACCTGACCGCCAGGGCGGCCATCACCGAGCTCTACCCCATCTACCTGCCCTTCTGGCGCATGAGCGCCCGCGCCGCCGGCTGGGTGTGCGGGTACGAGGAGCGCCGGCGCACCGATTCGCAGGGCAGGGTGCACGTCGAGCGCATCGACATGGAGCGCATGGTGCTGCGCGACTTCGAGTGGTCCCAGATAGCCTGCGACGCCGGCGACCTGGGCATCAAGAGCCTTCGCAACCTGCGCGGTGAGGCCCTGCTCCACGAGGAGGGCTCGATACCAACCTTCGAGGCGACCACCTCCGCCACCGACGCCAGGTCCCAGGGCGAGACCTCCATCCGCAACATGGCCCGACAGAGCGCCAATGTGCCCAAGATAACATTCGAGAAGATCCACGTCGTCCCCAGGTACCTGGGGCTGGTCTTCTACCCCGTCTGGATAGGCCGCTACGAGTACGCCGGCCGGTCCTACTTCGCCACGGTCGACGGCGTGACGGGGCAGACCATCTCCGGGCGCGCCCCGGGCGACCCGCTCTACCGGGCCGCCATAATGACCGGCGGGAGCGCCGCCGGGGGGATCATGACCGGCATCGGCGGCATGTGGGGGCTCGCCGGCTCCGACATCGGGTGGGCCCTGGTCGTGGCCGGATTGATCGTGTTCGGGCTTTCTTGGATGTTCTTCCGCCACGGCTCCGAGGTGGTGGAGGGCGACATCCCCAAGGCCTACCTCGGGGGTCTCAACATATCCAAGCTGAACGTCGGGGGGGTCCAGCCATGAAGGTCTCCCAGGTCAAGTGCCCCCGGTGCGGCAAGCCGTCGTACTCCAAGTTCAAGGACACGGTGGTATATTGCGACGAGTGCCGCACCATGCACTACCGGACTGAGGGCGGGCCGGTGGTGATCGAGTACGAGATCGCCGAGTTCCAAAAAGAGCTCCCCCTTCGCAAGTTCCACCTGCCGTTCTGGCGGCTGTTCTGCAACGTCACGATATTCAGCGAGCAGGTCTCCGGCGGCTGGGCCGCGCGGCTCGTGAACATGGCCTCCGGCGGCGGCCGGGGCGGCAGCATATTCATCTTCGTGCCGGCCATAGAGCTCCCCCCGGACGTCTTCAAGCGGATGGCCCAGGACCTGACCACCAGCCCGCCCCAGTACAGAGGCACCGAGCGCTTCGTCGGCGACCGGATGCCCGTGGCCGTGGACGAGGAGGCGGCGCGCAAGCTCGCCGACTTCCTGATACTCACATTCGAGGCCGAAAAGCCCGGCGTGATGCAGAACATCCGCTACCAGGTCGATGTCCAGCACGCCAAGCTCATCTACCTGCCGTTCTACCAGGACGGGACGAGCTGGCAGCCGGGGCTCTAAACCGGGTGCAGGGTGCAGGGTGCGGGGTGCGGGGGAAGCGGACGAGGGGTCAGGGTTCAGGGCAGAACGACGAGGGTTCAGGGTACGGGGCGTTATCTTGCGCTCGTCCCTGAACCCTGAACCCTCGTCGTTCCCGGCACCCTGCACCCGGCACCCTGTATTCTATTGTCTAGCCAACCCACGTCAAACAAATTTTATCTACGACGAGGCCCTATGAGAGGCGGGGCGGGCGCTCCGTCCCGGGGGAAGGATGATGGCTGCCTGGTTGAACCTGGGAGAGATCCTGCGCGTCAATGCACGCAAGTTTTCGCAAAAACGCGCCCTGAAGGACGCCCGCCGCGAGCTTTCCTTCTCGCAGTACAACGAGCGCTCCTGCCGGCTGGCCAACGGGCTCATGAAGCTGGGGCTGGGCAAGGGCGACCGGCTCTGCGTCCTGTCGCACAACTGCCTGGAGTTCATGGAGCTCTACGCCGCCACGGCCAAGGCGGGAATGGTCGCCGTGCCCATCAACTGGCGCATCTCGCCCGGCGACATGGAGTACGTCGTCGACAACTCGGACGCCAAGGCGATCGTCGTCGGCGAGAAGTTCGTCGGGACGGTCAACGGGTTCCGTCAGAAGCTCGGGTCGGCCCGCTCCTTCATCGCCATCTCCGACAGCAGGCACGACGGCTACCTGTCCTACGAGGAGGTGCTCTCGTCCGGCTCCGCCGACGAGCCCGCTGTCAGGGTGGACCCGCAGGATGTGTGGATACAGCTCTACACCTCCGGCACCACTGGAAGGCCCAAGGGCGTCGTCCGGACGCACGAATCGTACATTGCATTCTACCTGCTCAACATCGTCGACTACGGCTTTTCGCTCCACGACTACGGCATGATAGTGATGCCCCTTTGCCACGTGAACTCCACGTTCTACTCGTTCGTTTTCACCTACATCGGCGGGGCGGTCTACGTCCACCGCGAGTACAACTTCGACGCCGCCGAGCTTTTGGAGATAATCGACCGGGAGAGGGTTACCTTCACCTCGCTCATCCCGACGCACTACGCGCTCATACTGAGCGCGCCCGGGGAGGCGCGCCGCAAGTTCGACGGCTCCTCCATGAAGCAGATACTCTGCTCCTCGGCGCCGGTGCGCCAGCAGATGAAGCTCGACGTCATGAAGTTCTTCAGGAACGCCGCGCTCTTCGAGGCCTACGGCTCCACCGAGGCCGGGCTGGTCACTTTGCTCCGGCCCGAGGACCAGCTCGAGAAGCTGGGCTCGATAGGCAAGGAGTGCTCCGGCACCGACAGCATAATCATCCTCGACGAGAACAGGCGGCCCGTCAGGCCCGGGGAGGTGGGCGAGCTCTACTCCCGCGGGCCGATGATGTTCAAGGAGTACTACAAGATGCCCGAGAAGACGAAATCGTCGTTCATCGGGGAGTACTTCTCCGCCGGGGACATGGCCCGCATCGACGGGGACGGCTACTACACCCTCGTCGACCGCAAGGCCAACATGATAATCACCGGCGGGGAGCACGTCTACCCGACCGAGGTGGAGGAGGTCGTCTCCAAGCACCCGGCCGTCTTCGACGTGGCCGTGATAGGCGTCCCGCACGACAAGTGGGGCGAGGCCGTCAAGGCGGTGGTCATCCTCAAGGAGGGCCAGAAGGCCACCGAGAAGGAGATAATCGACTTCTGCGCCTCGAGCGGCATGGCCTCGTTCAAGCGCCCGAAGTCGGTGGACTTCATCCGGCCGGACCAGATGCCCCGGACCGCCACAGGGAAGATCCTCCATCGCATACTGCGCGAGCGGTATCACAAGTGAGGGAGGGCAGGAAGGGAGAAAGGGCCGATCCGTCCCATCCCCCTTTCTGCCTTCCTGCCTTCCTGTCTTCCTGCCTTTTCTTCATAAATGACAGAAGTATTAATAACCGCCCAGACCAGGCTTGGGTCCCATGTGCAGGCTGTTCGCCTCGATAGGCTCCGGCCCTGTGAACCTGGAGAGCCACCTTGTCGGCTCCGAGACCTCGCTTCTCGCCCAGAGCAACGCCTGCGAGAAGCGGATACAGGGGGACGGCTGGGGGCTGGGCTACTACCCGGAGCCCGGAAAACCCGATCTTTCCCAAAGCACCGGGGCGATATTCGATGAGAAGGATAAGTTCACGGCGGCGGTCGCCAGGGCGTCGGGCCCGGTGGTCATAGGCCACATACGCGAGGCCTCCAACCCGATGAACCTGCCCCGCGAGAGGCTTCTGCGCATCGAGAACCAGCAGCCCTTCACGGACGAAAAATGGGTCTTTGCCCACAACGGGACGCTCAAGCTCCCGGCCGAGACGCTGGAGAGGATGGGCGCCTGGAAGGGCAGGATGAGGGGCCAAAACGACAGCGAGGTGCTCTTCTGGCTGCTCAGGTCCGAGCTGGAGAGGACCGAATCGGTCAGGAAGGCACTGGCGGCCTCGCTCAAGACGATAATGAAGGTCTGGGACGAGGCGCCGGCCAAGCGGAAGAAGGAGGTCAAGGTCCCGTACGTCAGCCTGAACTTCCTGCTCACGGACGGAAAGAGGCTCTACGCCGTGTGCAAGTACGACGGCCACAGGCCCAAGCACCAGGACAACTGGCTCATCGCCGTCGACCCTCCCCGGCCCCTGCTGGAGATGACCTACCGGCCCGACGCGGACGGGAGGGGCCTGGTCGTGGCCTCGGAGCGCACCGAGCCCGGGGGCGAGTGGGTCCCGCTGCGCGACGGGAGCCTGCTTGAGGCCTCGCTCTCCGGCGGAAAGGTGAGGCTAGGAATCGAGAGGCTCTGAGGGCACCCGGACGGGCTTGGCCCATGTCACGGGCGGCCTCCCGGCCGCATCCACCGGCCCCCCCAAAACGGATTTATATTCGCACCCCGTGGGCTTCCGCGATGGGGCTCGAGGTCTGCGTGCTGGCCAGCGGGAGTTCCGGCAACTGCACCTACGTCTCGTCGGGGGGCTCGGCCCTGCTCGTCGACGCCGGCCTCGCGGCGCGCGACATCATCAAGCGCCTGGAGGAGATAGGCTCCGGTCCCGGGAAACTGGACGCCATCCTGATCTCCCACTCCCACACGGACCATTTCCGCTCTGCCGGCACCCTTTTTGCGAGATACGGCGTCCCGGTCTTCACGGCGCGCGAGACCCTCCGGGCCATAGACCACAAGCCCGCCTGCGGCTCGTTCTGGCGCGTGAGCGGATGCCGCGACTTCCCCGACCGCGTGGGGGACATCTCCATAACGACCTTCCCGGTCCCCCATGGAGGGAGGGACGCCGGAAGGCCGGTGGGCTTCTTGTTCGAAAGCGACGGCCGGCGCCTGGGCCACGTCACGGACTGCGGGCAGATGCCCCGGAAGGGCCTGGAGCTGCTCCGGGGCGCGGACGCGCTCGTGCTCGAGGCCAACTACCACGAAGCCGTCCTGCGGCACAAGCTGCGCGACCCGGCCTTCGCCGCCTACTGGCCCTACCTTCGCTGGGTGGACAGCCCCACGGGCCACCTGAGCAACCAGCAATGCGCCCAGGTCCTCCGCCAGGTGCTTTCGGAGAGGACGCGGGCCGTCTTCCCGGCGCACATCAGCGAGAACCACTACGACGCGCGGCGCGACAACAACGACTTCGCCACCGCCTCGTCGGTCGTGATGATGGCGGTGGCCGAGCTCGGCCTCGGGACCAGGATCTGCCGCACCTACCGGAAGGAGAGGACGCCGGGGAAGAGGAGCGAAGTGGTCCGCCTCGCCTAGACCACCTTCGCCAGAAGCTCCGTGATGTCCATCACCTGCACCCTCGGCCTGCCTTCCTTGACGAGCTTGGCCGCGGCCTGGGCGAGGTTGCTCTTGCAGGTCGGGCAGGCCGACGCTATGGTGTCCGCCCCTGCCGCCATGGCGGCAAGCACCCTCTTCTCCGCTATCGCCAGGCTCATAGGGGTATCGTAGGCCTTGAAGTCCCCGCCGCCCCCGCAGCATTTGGCGAAGTTGCGGTTCTCGGAAAACTCGACGAGCCTGAGGCCGGGAATCGCCCTCAGTATCTCCCGCGGCGGCTCGTAGATGCCCAGGTGCCGCCCGATGTCGCAGGGGTCGTGCCAGGCCACGGTGTGTTTGAACTCGCCCGTTATCCTGAGCCGGCCCTCCTTGACGAGCCGCGCCAGGTACTCGACCAGGTGGAGCGCCGGGACCTTCACACCGGTGTGCTCCGGATAGAGCTCCCGGAACGTCCGGGCGCAGCCGGCGCAGGGCGTGATGACGACCTTCGGGCCCAGGGCCGCGATCTTGCCGGCGGTGCGCTGCATGAGCCCCTTCGCTTCCGGGGCGCCCGCCAGGTAGGCCGGGAAGCCGCAGCAGCTCTCGCCGGCGCCCAGGGCGGTGATCGACACGCCGGCCCTCTCGAGCAGCTTGAGCGTCGCCGGCAGGATCCGGATGTCCATCAGGCTCGTGTTGCAGCCTGAAAACAGCAGCGCCTCGGAGCCGGGCACCGGGGTCTTGAGGTTGTCGGGCAGGAGCTCCTCCCTCTTCCCCGGCTCCTCGCCGTAGGGGTTGCCCTTCTCGGCCATCCCCCTGACCATCGCCCGGAAGGATTCGGGCAGGAAGCCCGCCTCGGCGAGCCGCGAGCGCGCCGCCTGGACGATGTAGGGCGTCTTCACGCCCGCCGGGCACTTGGCCTTGCAGTTCATGCAGGTGGTGCAGTGGTAGAACTTCTCGGCGAGCTCCCTGGAGGGCTGCAGGCTCCCGTCGTAGAGGCCGAAGGCCAGCGTCACGAAGCCCTTCGCGTTGTACGACTCCATGCGCGTCTGGGCGAACACCGGGCAGCCGGCGCGGCAGAAGCCGCACTGGATGCACGCCAGGAACTCGTTGTCGACGAACTCGCCAAACGACCTCAGGGAGTCGCGGTGCCTGAGCAGGTGGTCGAAGGCGAAGTGGTCGTATATGTCCGCCTCCCTCTCGAAGAGCGCCAGCTTCCCCGGGTTCAGGATGTTTCTCGGGTCCAGCGCCTTCTTCACGGTCGCCATCACGTCGAGCGCGCTGCCCTGCTCCTTGCGGATGAAGGCCGCCTTGGCCCGCCCGGTGGCGTGCTCCGCGGTTATCGTGCCGCCGAGCCCCAGCGCCAATTCGATGAGCTCTTGGCCGACGCGGCGGATCTTGTCCCAGTCCTCCTTCTTCCTCACGTCGGTGATGAACGTGGAGTGCAGGTTCCCGTCTCCGACGTGGCCGAAGGTGGCGATGGTTATGTCGTTGCGCCTGGCGATCTCCTGTATGCCCTCGATGGCCTCCGGAATCCGGCTGGGGGGCACGCCGAAGTCCTCGGCGATGGGGATGAGCCGCGACCCGGGCTTGTAGCGCGAGAAGGCGGGCGTCAGCCCCGACCGGCCGGTCCACATCTGGAGCCGCTCGGCCGGGTTGTCCGTGGAGCGCAGGTCCACGGTGCCTATCTCCTTGCAGATTCCGAGCACCTTTTGGAGCTGGGCCTCGACGGACGATTTCTCGCCGTCGAGCTCCATGAGCAGCATGCCGTCGCATTCGGGCACCTGGAGCCGCATCGCCTCGCGGATGACCAGAAGGCTCACGCGGTCCATCAGCTCGGCGCACGAGAGCGGCACGCCCGCGCCCAGTATGCGCGATATCGCCCTGCCGGCGTCCTGGATCGACCGGAAGGCGGCAATGATGGCGACCGTGTAGTCGGGCGCCGGGATGATCCTGAGCGTGACCTCCGTGACGACGCCCAGCGTCCCCTCGGAGCACACGAAGAGGTGCGTGAGGTCATAGCCCGACGAGCTCTTGGGCGCCCTCGTGCCCGTCCTTATCACCTTGCCGCCGGCCAGGACGACCTCGAGGCCCATGACGAAATCCTTGGTGGTGCCGTACTTCACGGCCCGCACGCCCGAGGCGTTGGTGTTGACCATGCCGCCGATTGTGCAGATGGACGAGCTGCCGGGGTCCGGCGGGAAGAACAGGCCGCGCTTTTGGAGCTCGGCGTTGATGTCGGCGCAGATGACCCCGGGCTCCACGACCATGTAGCGGTCCTCGGGGCGGATCTCCTTGATGGCGTTCATCCTCCCCATGTCGAGGACGATGCCTCCCTTGAGGGGCAGCACGCCGCCCGTCACGGAGGTGCCCGAGCCGCGGGGCGTGACCGGGATGCGGCGCCGGTGGGCCATCCTCAGGACCTGCGAGACGTGCTCCGTGCTCCTCGGGAAAACTATAACGTCCGGGACTCCCTGGTGCACGGACATGTCCCGGGAATAGGTCAGCCGCTCCAGGGCGTCCACCCTCACGTTCTCGTCGCCCACAATATTGCGGAGCTCCTTGATGTAGGCCTTCTGTCTCACCGGCGCATCCCGGCCATGCTCATTCCCGGCATGTGTAATAAGCGTTGTGAGACAGGGAGTATCTAGCCCGTGATATGAAGGCGCAGGGCGCAAGGCGCAGGGCGCAAGGGGCGGAGGCGCAAGGATCGAGGGACAGGGGCAAGGGGGAATCCGGGGCCTCCGACCTTTTCCCCTTGCGCCTTGCCCCTTGTGCCTCAAGCCTCCGCAGGCGGGCTTCGCCCGCCCAGGCGAGGAGGACCGAAGGTCCTCCGGGTGCGCCCTGCGCCTTGCGCCTTGCGCCTTTTCCTCTCCCCACTCTCGTCTCGCACCCATTCCAGATAGTCCCTGTTGCCCTCCAGGATCGGCAGCGCCTCCACGCAGGGGACCTTGTAGGAGTGGGCCTTCTTTATGGCAGCGATTAGGGGCCGGACGCGGCGGGAGGTGGTCTTGAGCACCAGGGCCACCTCCGAGGAGCGCTCCAGATTGCCTTCCCACCAGTAAAGCGACCGGACGGGGAACCAGTTGGCGCAGGCCGCCAGCCTCTTTTTCAGGACCTGGAGGGCGATTCTTCGGGCCTCGGCCCGGTCCTTGCAGGTGATGTAGATCCAGCGGAAAGCGGTCATCGGGCCGAAAACGAGGGGGGGGAGTATTTAGACTTTGGTAATTTTACCGAAAACTATATTAACCCAACCCCAACAATAGAATCAGTTCATATGTTCCGGGCTCAGGCCGATGGGTATGACAGGGCCGAGGCCCTTCTCAAGGAGGAAGAGGATTTCTGCCCGGTGTGTCCCTCCCCGGCCTACCGCGACACGGATGAGGTGGTCACCCTCCCCGACATGAGGCTGGCCCTCCGGGCGGTGCTGGGCGGGAAGGGCATCAGCGAGCCCGACACGGACAAGCTCGCGGACTACCTCATGAACTTCTTCGGCTTCGAGGACTACATAATAGACAACGTTCTCGACGCCGAGGACAGGGACGTCTTCTACACGCTCGAGGAGGAGGGGCTGCTCCGGACCGAGCGGGAGGAGATCTACCTGCTCAAGGGCAAGATGTGGCGCATCCACTACTGGATCCTCCGAAAGCGCGACATCCTGGCCCTGGCGCGGGGCAAGGCCGCCTCGCCCGCGAAGACCGAGGACAGCTACGGCAGCGTCTACAGCCAGATGGGGGAGGAGGTCTGGGCCTCCCGCAGCAACGGCGACAGCGGCTACTGACCGTCCTGGCCCGCCCGGAAGACCCTTATCCCGTTTGATTCGTACAGCTTGACGTAGAAGCCCGACGAGAACTTGGCGAGGGCCTCCCCGCTCAGGGGCCGGGCGGTCTCCCACTGCGCCAGGGCCGCCCCGGCCTCCACGGACGGGGTGAGCAGCACGAGCTGGACGGGGTGCGTCCCGGAGGGCGTGTCCAGCCCGGCGGCCTCCTTCCTTGCGGCCTGGAGGTCCCCGTGGAGGGTCTCCCGGGCGTCGTCCCAGGAGGCGTTCAGTCCGGTGAACCCGAACACCATCGAGCTCATCCGGTGGTCGGTCGCCACGAGCTCCGCCGGCGGCCCGTTCTGGCCCAGCCAGGCCACCGCGTCCATCTCGCCGTCGGTCGTCCCCTCCTCGAACCCGCCCATCATCTCGCGGGGCGGGTAGGCGGTCGCGGCGCAGAGCACGATCGCCGCCGAAACGGCCGCGGCGGCGGCGACGGAAGCGGCCCGCCTCCGGTCGGGGTTCCAGCTGTCGTGGAGGAAGACCGCCCCGGCGCCGGCGAGCACCGCCATGGGCTGGATGAAGTACTGGACCTGGCGGTACGGAAGGAGGACGTGGTTCCCGGTGGCGACGGCGAAGACCAGCGTCAGCGCTATCGAGACCAGCCAAAGCTGCACGAAGAAGCCGTCGCGGGAGAACTCCGAGCCGCCGATGCCGCCGATCGCCAGTGCCAGCACGGACAGGAGCGGCAGGAACCAGTAGGCGGCCCGGTCGTCGATGTCGATGGAGGTCCCGGGCGTCACCCCCAGGGCCGTGGCGGCGAGGACCAAGCCGCCGCCGGCCAGGAACAGCGCGGTGAGCGTGCCGACGCGCCTCACCGAGGGGAATGACGGCCGGTAGCGCGCCCCGGGCGCCAGCCGCCGCCGGAGCACCACCAGAAGTGGCAGGGCGAGCAGGGCGACGTACGCCAGGGCGAGCACGGCCCAGGGTGGAAGCCCCAATCCCTCGGGGATGACCCTCTCGCGGAAGGGCGCGGCGCAGGCGTACCAGTAGAGCAGCGACCCCGAGAGCAGGCTGGCCGCGTACCCGCCCTCGATGGCCGTGCGCCGCACGTCCGTCCTGACCCGGACGAGCTCCCGGCCCAGCAGGGCGAAGAGGACCGGCACCAGCACGAAGAAGGTCGAGAGGTGATGGGTGACCACCAGCGCGGCCGAGGCCAGCCCCAGGGCCGCCAGGCCCGACCGGGATTCAAGCGACCTCAAAAGCAACAGGATGCAGAGCAGGGCGAGCATGTCCCCCAGGGCGCCGGGCATGGGGTGGGAGGTGGCGTACACGGCCGGAGTCGCCACGGCGAGCACGCCCGCGGCGATGAGCCCGGCGCGCCCGTCCCCGAACGCCCTCACCGCGATGATGAAGACCAGCACCACCGAGAGCGAGGCGGCCAGCGGCGCCACCCACTGGACCGCCTGGAGCACCGGGAGCCCCGTGAGCAGGTGCACCTCCCCCGAGAGCAGGAACATGCCCGGAAAGTAGGGGTACCCGAAGCCCCAGCCGCTGTAATCGGTCCGGATGGCCGAGCCCCCGACCAGCCTGTCCGTGAGGACATAGTACTCGCCGCTGTCGGAGCCCCAGACCGCAAAGCCCAGAAGAGGCAGGAACCTCATCACGACCGCCAGGACCAGCACCGCCGCAAGCCCGGCCCAGAGCCAGCGCCTCATCCGGGAGTAGTATGGGGCACGCGGCTAATCATTGTTTGGGGCCAAGGGAGCAAGGCAGCAAGGCAGGAAGGCAGCAAGGGGGGCAGCAAGGCAGCAAGGCAGGAAGGCAGCATGGGGGGCAGCAAGGCAGCAAGGCAGGAAGGCAGCATGGGGGGCAGCAAGGCAGCAAGGCAGCAAGGCAGGAAGGCAGCAAGGGGACGAGGCGCGGGAACCGGTCAATACTGTCAGAGGGGGCTCCCATCGTCCCTTCTCCCATGCTCCCTAGCTCCCTTGCTGCCTTTCTGCCTTGCTCCCTTGCTGCCTTTCAAAAACCGCAAAAGACTACATGCACATCATGTTCCTGTTCCGCCCGCCCTTGTCGTTCTTGCGGTTGAGCGGGTCGAAGTCCCAGTCGTCGTCCTCCTCCGGCTCGACGACGATGTCCAGGAGCATGTTGACCATCTGGCGGAGCTGCTGGACCTCCTGCCTGAGGGCGACCAGTTCCTTGACCATCTGCTCCTGCGAGGCCTGGTGGATGTTGTCCATGTTCCTCGGCCGTCTCTATGCGGCATCTAGTAATTATCGGTTTTGGTACCCGTTCGAAGTCTTCGGCCGGCAGAGCATTTATCAACACCTATTCCGAATATACGATGAACCATGACCGAGCCAGCGTGCCCCACCTGTGGCAGGGCGCTTGGGCCCGGGTCCGGGGGCTGTCCCTCCTGCGGCCACCGGCCGCCGGCCCACGACCGCCGGGCCGTCCAGGGCGGCGGGGACCTGCCTTCCGGCGAGGGGCGCCCCCTCGATGCCCCGGGGGAACCCGCCGTGCCCGCGGGCGCCCCGTCGGACGACTGGCGCCTGTGGGAGAAGCGTGCCTCGGCGCTGGAGCGGTCCGGCGACCCCGAGGGCGCCATCGCCAGCTACCGGCGCTTATTGGAGCTCAACCCCGACAACGGCCCGGCCTGCGTGATCGCGCTGCGGAACCTCGCCGCTGTGCTCTTCAACCTCGGGCGGTTCGCCGAGTCCGGCGAGGCGTTCGAGAGGCTGTCGGAGCTCGAGCCGGAGGTCGACGCCCACCTGGCCCACGCCCGCGACGCGTTCATCAACGCCCGCGACCGGGGCCGGGCCCTCGCCCTGGCGCGCCGGCTGATGGACCGCGAGCCCGACGACGTCGACAACCTCCTGAGGACGGGGGACCTTCTCTGCGCCCGCGGGGAGCTCAACGAGGCCCTGCTCTGCTACGAGCGCGCGGTCATGCTCCGGCCCGACGACGCCTCGGCCTGGGTCAGGCGGGGGGACGCCGAGTGCCTGGCCGGGAGGGCCCAGGAGGGATTCGCCTGCTACGAGCAGGCCCTGGCCGCGGACATCCGGGAGGCGCGCGCCTGGGCCCACAAGGGGGTTGCGCTGGACTCGCTGGACCGCCCCGACGAGGCCGTGGACTGCCTGAGGCGGGCCTCCGAGCTTGCCCCCGAGGACGACGAGGTCCGGCTCAGCCTGGGCGAGGTGCTCTACAAGCTGGGCCACTTCTCCGAGGCGCTGGAGGTCTTCTCCTCGGTCTCGGCGCGGCGGCCCGATTCCGCGCTCGTCTGGCTCCGCATCGGGGACTGCCACCACGCCCTGAGCCGCGACCAGCTGGCCCTGGACGCCTACGAGAGATCGCTTGCGCACGACCCGGACTCCGCGGAGGGGTGGCTGAAGAAGGCCGTGGCGATGTTCCGCCTCGGGAGGTACCCGGAGGCCCTGGCCGCGGCCGACCGCTCAATCGAGAGGGACTTCCGGTCGGACTTCGCCCTGTACATCAAGAGCGCCGTCCACTTCACGCTGGGGGACATGGGGCGCTCCCTCGAGATGGCCGAGAGGGCGGTGGCCATCAACCCCCAAAACCGCGACGCCGCCCGGCTCGCCCAGCTTTCCCGGACCCGCCATCGCCACGGGGATGGCGCGCCCGTGATAACCGAGGTCTTCGTGGTGCTGAACGACGGCCGGTTGCTCGCCCACGCCAGCCGCCACCCGGACCAGACGGCCGACGAGCTCCTCGTGACGGGGATGCTGACCGCCATACGCCGGTTCATAAAAGACTCGTTCAGGCTCACCGACGTCGAGGAGCTGGGGATGCTCGAGATAGGGCACATGAAGATACTGATTGAGCAGTGGAAGAGCATATTCTCGGCGGTGGTGGTCTCGGGCGAGGAGCCGCCGGGGCTCCGCCGGGAGATGCGGCGGATGCTCGTGGGCATCTTCGACCGCTACCACGAGCTCCTCCGCAGCTGGGACGGGGACGTCGGGCGCCTGGACGGCATCGCCTCGGAGGCGTCGCGGCTTTTGGCGTGAGAAGAAGAAGGCGCAAGGCGCGAGGCGCAGGGCGCAAGGAAAGAATCGATAGCCTAACCCATTGTCCCTTGTGCCTTGACCCTTGCGCCCTGCGCCTCGCGCCTTCAATCACCGCGCGCTCTACTGCCCGCCGCCCTCGCGCCGGGGCCCGCGGTCGCGGTAGTGAGGCCGCCTCCCGCGGTCGTCGCGGCCGCGGCCGCGGTCGCCGCCGCGCCGGTCGCCGCCCCTTCCGCGGTCGCCGCCGCGCCGGTCGCCCCCGCGCCAGGGCCCGCCCCTGCCCCCGCCTCCGCCCCTCCCGCCGGGCCGCCGGGGCCTCTGGTCGCCGGTGTAGCGCTGCTGGTCCTGCGCCACCTCGGCCGCCGTCGGGGCGTTCCAGAACTCGTTGCTGCCGTACACCCGCGCGAGCTTTCGCGTCTCGTTGCGGTGGTCGGCCTCGCACCACAGGGACTCGCCCTTGAGGACGAGGGGCTTCCGGCACTTGCCGCATAGGGCCCGGATGACCCCGAAGTCCATCCCGGCGGTGCTCAGCTGGATCGACGGCTGCGCCTGGATGACCTTGGCGCGGACGATGTCGAGCAGCCTGAACTGCGACTCCACGTCGGGCACGTAGTTCTCGGATATGTGTGAAACGTGCACCGACGCCGCCCCCTGGTCCGATATGGCCCGGTTCCGGCCGGTGACGCGGGAGAGCTCGAGCTCCACCATGGAGCTGCGCACCTCGCTCACCGTCCCTATGACGATGTCGCCCACCTTGAGCCTCACGGGCGGGTTGGCGGGCCTCACCAGTATCGCCATCTCCTTCGTGTCGACATCGAGCACTCCGGCCACCGCGGCGAATATCTTGCCCTTGTCCTCGTAGGTCCCCTGGCCGGGGAGGAACTCCTCTGTCGTGCCCAGCTCCTCGCCGGGCAGAACCAGACGCTTCTCAGCCATCCAGGTCATCTCCCAGATTCCATCCGGAAAAGGAGGACTTCGACCTCCTGCCTCTCCTTCCTGTGGAACTCGTAAAGATGCCTAATAGCGAATACGTACTTATTCTTGTGGGTGACGGTGAACCCGGCCCCGGAGGCCTCCCGGCGGACCCAGTCCTCGGTCCGGGCCAGGTGGAAGCTGTACACCACCGGCGCCACCTCGAAGGCCTTCTGGAGGAAGGGGCGGTCGGCGTGCCTTCTCTGGGCCCCGAAGGGGGGGTTCATGATCACGGTGTCGAACTCCCCGTGGAAGAGCCGGATGTCCCCCGATCGGAACTCGAGCTTGAGCCCCATCTCCGAGCCGAAGCCGCGGGCGGCCTCCACCGCCCGCTCGTCGATGTCCACCCCGACCACCTCGGACGCACCCAGCAATCCCGCGCCCACCGCCAGGATGCCGGTGCCGCAGCCCAGGTCCGCCACCCTTTTACCGGAGATGTCGCCCTGCGATGCCGCGAAGTACAGCGCCGCCGCCGCGGACCGGGCCGGCGTCAGGTACTGCTCCAGGGCCGCAGTCGGGGAGGGGTGCGCGGGCGCCCCCTGCAGCAGCCGCTCGAGCTCCTTTTGCTTCATGGCCCTCTTATCCTTTCCATGCGCTCCATCTTCTTTTTTATCGCCTCGGGCCGGCCGATGTCGTGGCGGACGAAGAAGTCGCCCCCAAGGTGCGAAAGGGCCGCCTCGCAGCGCCTCTCTGCGGCCTCGATGTCCTGGGCCACCCCCACCACGCCCAGCGCGCGCGAGGTCGTGGTCAGCACGGTCCCCGGCCCCTTCTCGTTGACCGCGGCGAAGTAGAGCCGGGCCCCCTCGGATTCGACCCCCTTCTCGTCGACCGTTATCTCGGAGCCGACGCGGGAGGAGACGCCGTAGCCCACCGGGACGACGTACTTGCACACCGTGGCGAGCCTCCCGAACGCGGCGCTTTCCCCGCCCAGGCTCCCGTCGGCCATGTCGTTGCAGATTTCCAGGAAGTCGCCCTCGAGGAGGCTGAGCACGTTCATCGCCTCCGGGTCGCCGAAGCGGGCGTTGAACTCGATGACCTTGGGGCCCTCGCGGGTGAGCATGAACTGGCCGTAGATGGGGCCCTTGAAGGGCGTGCCCTCCGCCGCCAGCGCGTCCACCGTCCGCTGGATCACTTGCACGCCTTCCTCGTACTCCTGCCTCCTGAGGAACGGCAGGAGGTGGTCCTGCTGGGAGTACGAGCCCATCCCCCCGGTGTTGGGGCCCGAATCCCCCTCCCAGGCGCGTTTATGGTCCTGTACGGCGGGCATCGGGGACACCCTCTTCCCGTCTGAGAACGCCTGGAGCGTGAACTCCTCGCCCTCGGCCCTCTCCTCGATTATCACCCTCGACTGGCCCCCGACCTTCTTTTCGAGCACCTCGGCGGCGTACCTGACGACCTCGTCCTTGCTCAGGAGCTGGTCGCCGGAGATCTTCACGCCCTTGCCCCCGGTGAGGCCGACGGGCTTGACGGCCACGCCCTTGTCGTAGCCGGAGATGAATCTCTTGACCTCGGCGATGTCGGAGAACACCCAGTGCTCTATGCGGCCCGGGATGCCGCGTCGGGCCATGAGCGCGCGCATGAACTCCTTGGAGGTCTCCAGCCGGGCCGCCGCGCCTGTCGGGGCGGCGCACCGGACGCCCTCCTTCTCGAGCGCGTCCACCAATCCGGCCTCGAGCGGCGCCTCCGGCCCGACGCAGGCGAGCTCGACGCCCCTGAGCCTCGCGTACATGGTCACCTTCTCGATGTCGGTCTCGGAGGCGGCGAGCACGTCCTTGGAGAGCCTGCGGATGCCCGGGTTCCGGTTCTTCATCACGGAGTAGAGCTCCGCCCCTCCCTCGGCGAGCGCCCTCGCCATGGCGTGCTCCCTCGCTCCCCCTCCGACGAGCAGTACCTTCGTTGCCATGCCATCCCTCCTGTTTTCGCAAAGGCGCAGGGCACAGGGCGCAGGGCGCAGGGCGCAAGGCTTGAGGCGCAAGGGTCAAGGCGCAAGGCGCAAGGGAGAAGCGCGATTTCCCTGCCTTCCACCTTGCGCCTTGTCCCTTGCGCCTCAAGCCTTGCGCCTCGCGCCCTGCGCCTTGCGCCCTACGCTTTCCCCTCCATCAACCGGCTCCGCTTGACCAGCGCCACCAGCTCCACGTTCTCCGCTCTCAGCGCCTCGGCCGCGCCCTCCTCGCGGTCGACGACCACGATCGCCCGGTTCACCACGGCCCCCGCGGCACGGAGCAGCCTGACCGACTGCACTATCGAGCCGCCCGTGGTGGCGACGTCCTCGACGACCGTGACCGTCTCGCCGGGCCTCACCTCGCCCTCTATCTGCGAGCCGGTCCCGTGCTCCCGGGGCTTCTTTCGCAGGATGCAGAAGGGCAGGTCGGCCTGGAGGGCCACCGCCGTCGCTATCGGCACCGCGCCCAGCTCCATCCCGGCGACGCGCGTCCCGTCCACCCGGGCGGCCATCTCCTCGGCTATCCGCCGGAGTATCCGGGGTCTCGTGGAGGCCGCCTTTATGTCGACGTAGTAGCTGCTCTCCTTCCCCGAGGTCAGCACGAACCTTCCGAACTTGATCGCCCCGCACTCCGTCAGCATCTCGAAGAGCTCAGCCATCGATATACCTCCTTGCCATTGTCGCAACGGGGGAGCGGGCAGCGGGCAGCGGGGAGCAGGGACGGAACTGCGCCCGGCGTCCACTGCTCCCCGCTGCCCGCTGCCCGCTGCCCGCACGTACCGTACTCACCACGGCTCCTTCTTCGCCCCCAGCCTGTACCCGACGATGTTCACCGCCCGGTGGAGCAGGGGCGCCATCACCAGTATTATGATGAAATTGAAGATGCCGAAGACCCTGAAGAACCAGCCCGGGAAGAGCGGGATGGTGACCAGCCAGGCCCCCAGCACGAAGTCGAGCTGGTCCATGAGGAGTGGGGATTTCGTGCCCCGCTCCATGCCCATCCGGCGCTTGATGAAGCTCTTCATGAGGTCTCCGACGAGGCCGCCGTAGGAGAGGCAGGCCGTCACCGCGAGCGCCCCCAGGCTCATGCTGGCGAAGAAGGCGGGGTCGAACGTGCCGACGACCAATAGGTCGAAGGCCGTGAACGAGGGCTGGTTCATGTAGGTGCAGTAGAGCTGCTGCATCGACCCTGCGAAGACGCCCGTCAGGCCGCCCATGATGAAGCCCTCCCAGGTCTTCCCGTCGCCCAGAAGCCTCCTGCCCCGCCAGCTCCGGCCGAAGTCCATGGGGACCTTGCCCTTGAAGAGCACCGCCGCGGAGCCCGACACGTAGGCGGGGAACATTATCCAAAACGACTGCCCGACGAGGAGCAGCAGCTGTCCCAGGAACGTGCCGGCGTCCACGCGGGATAATCGGCGCGATGCTATTTAATGGATAAGGACGCGATGCAAAGGCGCAAGGCGCAGGGCGCAGGGCGCAAGGCCGAAGGCGCAAGGTTCAAGGCGCAGGGCGCAAGGCCGAAGGCGCAAGGTTCAAGGCGCAGGGCGCAAGGCCGAAGGCGCAAGGTTCAAGGCGCAGGGCGCAGGAAGGAGCCGGATCTCCTCCCCTTCCACCTTGCGCCTTGGCCCTTGCGCCTTCGCCCCTTGCGCCTCGCGCCTCGCGCCCTGCGCCTTCTTCCTTCACGGCCTCTCCACGACCACGCTGCTTATCCCCGCCCGGCGCGCCGTGTCGGCGATCTCGACGAGCAGCTGCTCGTAGTCCTCGGGGCTCCCGAAGAGCACGGCCTCGTAGGCGGGAACGAGCTCCGGGCGCTTCTGCACGAGGCGGGGCCGCACCCGCTCCCAGACGCCCGGGTGCATCCTCAGCCGGTCCACGAGGACCCGCCCCACGGACATCTGCGCCATGTAGCCGAAGAGGTCCTCGAGGCCGGACTCCACCAATCCCGGCAGCACCGGCCCGAAGAAGACGAAGGTCGGGATGTCGGCGTCCCTGAGCCGTCCCAGCGCCCGGAGCCTTTCGCCGATGGGGGAGGCCCCCGGCTCCATCCACTCGCGCAGCGTGTCGTCGGCCGAGGTGAACGTGAGCCCCACCTCCTTTTCGCTGAAACGCCCGATCAGATCGATGTCCTCGACCACGGTCGCCGACTTGGTCTGGATGCATATCGGCCACTGCCTGCGCAGGAGCTGCTCCAGGCAGTGCCGCGTCACCCGGTAGCGCCGCTCCGCCGGCTGGTAGGGGTCCGTCACCGTGCCTATGCCCACCGTGCCCCGCGGCAGCCGCCGCAGCTCCCGCGCGAGGAGGACCGGCAGGTTGGTGCGCGCCTCGACGAGGTCCCCCCAGGCCTCCCGGCCGTCGTAATGGATCACCGCCGGCGAGTAGCAGTAGAGGCACCCGTGCCCGCATCCCCGGTAGGGATTGAGGGCCCAGTCCAGCCCCGTAAGCCTCGACCGCGACAGCGCGCTCTTCGCGACGATCTCGCGGAACCTTGTTCTTTGCACTTTGTCCATTGGTATCCCTTTGATATATCAAGGCTCAAGGCGCATGGCGCATGGCGCAAGGCTTGAGGCGCAAGGGGCAAGGCGCAAGGCGAAAGGGTGGAAGGCAGAAAGGCAGAAAGGCAGAAAGGCAGAAAGGGGCGACGGAGAATCGATACGCCGGAAGGAATTCCGGGGGGCATCCGGCTCCAAGGCCCCCATGCCCCCTTCCTGCCTTTCTGCCTTGCTCCCTTGCTGCCTTGCTCCCTTGCTGCCTTGCACCCTTTCCGCCTTCCTGCCTTCCTGCCTTCCTGCCTTCTCCCTTGCCCCTTGCCCCTTGCGCCTTAATCCTTGCGCCTCGCGCCTTGCGCCCTGCGCCTTCTTCCTTCACTCCTCCTCGCCCCCCCACCGATCGATCGTGCCCTTCCCGGACCGCCCCATCCGGCCGATCATTTCGAAATCCCGCTCCAGGTCCGCCATCAGCCTGCGCCGGTACAGTATCGCCGCCGGGTGATAGAGCGGTAGGAACCAAAAGCCCCCGGCCTCCCTGGGCCTGCCGTGCTCCCGGGTGATGTTGAGCTTCCGGTCGACGAGCGCGTGGAGGGGCGAGTTGCCCAGGGTGCACACCAGCTTTGGCCTCAGGAGCCCGAGCTGCTTTGCGAGGAACGGCCGGCAGGCCTCCATCTCGGAGCTCTTGGGCGGCCGGTTGCCCGGCGGCCGGCACTTGACCGTGTTGGTGATGAACACCTCCTCCCGCGCCAGGCCGTTCTTCTTGAGCAGCCTGGCCAGGAGCTTCCCGGCCGAGCCGACGAAGGGCCGCCCCCGGGCGTCCTCCTTGGCCCCGGGCGCCTCGCCGACGAACACGATCCCGCTGCGGGCGCTCCCCTCTCCCGGTACCGCGTTCTTCCTTTTCCCGGCGAGCGGGCAGGCCCGGCAGGCGCGAATCTCGGCGGCGAGTGCTTCCAAAGTGTCGCCGCCTGGCACGATGATCGAGAACCCGGGCCTGTCCGGAGCCGGCCCGCCGGCCCGGGCCATCCTCCCGGTGCCCCGCTTCATCGTTCGCGCCCCCGGCCCCCGGCACCCTGCACCCTGCACCCTGCCGTCATCCCACGCCCTCCGCCTCTTTCGCCTGCGGCTCCACCGGCAGGTAGTCCTCGATGGTCCGCTGGGTGCGGATGTCCGCGAGTATCCGGCTCGTCCGCAGCCACTTCTTCATGCGGATGTCGAGGCGCGTCCGGATGTGCTCCAGGGCCGCCGCAAGCGTCGGGAACGAGAGATGCGGCCCCTTGTAGGCGTTGCGCACGTTCTCGCGCACGTTCCACACCCCGACGGGCATTATGTATCCCGAGTGGGCCTCCCGGAGTATGACGCAGCCGGCCTGCCTCTGCAGCCTGAGCAGGTGCTCGCAGGTGGCCAGGCGCGCCGCGTAGTAGCAGCCGCCTATTTCGGCGTAGTCCTTCCGCCCGCCGTAGAACTCGTGGCTCGATATCATCATTATGTCGGTGCCGTCCGGGTTCCAAACCGTGTTGGGGTACCAGGCCTCCACGAGCTCGTAGCGCCAGCTCGTCGGCATGAGGAGCACGATGAACCGGTTGTCCAGCGTCCACGACTCGTATATGCGGTACTCGTCGATGAGGGGCAGGCGCTTGACCTTCTCCCGAAGCTGCTTGCCTATCGTGTCGTCGACCGCGGTGATGGACCAGCGCGTCGGGACGAATCTGCGGTTCCTCCCAAGGCCGAATGCGCCCACGCTGAACGCCTTCTGGATGCGCGAGAGGAAGACCCCGTCCCCGTACAGGTCCAGCACCGCCTCCCGGGCCCGAAGGTCCGTGTCGTAGAACGGTTTCTCGATGCGGTGGTCCACCTTGATGCTCCCCACGTCCAGGCTCTTGAGTGGCGCCGAGGGCCCGAAGGGCTGGACCTCGTCGTCGAGCACGAGCCGCCCGCGGGGCTTTCTCTGGAACTCGGCCTCGGCCTCGGCGGGAGAGGCCGCAAGGGCCATCTCGCGCACAAGATCCACGGTCCGTCCGCCGGTCTCGACGTCGAAGACGTCGACCGCGTGCATGCCCCGGACGAGCTGGGTCCGGAAGTCCACTATCTCGTCGATGGACCGCCCCAGCCACATCTCCGGCGTGTCCATGACCTCCGTGTCACCGGTCACGGGCGGTATGAGCGGCCCGACGAACACCTTCGGGTAGCCGTACTGGCCGACGAACACTCCCGGCGGGGACGAGCCCTCGATGTCCAGCCGGTCGACCAGCGTGCGCGCCCGAAGCTGGGCGAAGTGCTTGACGAGTATGGGGCAGCGGTCCTTGCCGCAGAGCATCTTGGAGCCCTTGCACACCACGCAGCGGTTGCCGGTGTCGCCGGAGAAGAGGCCCTCCCTCATGGGGGCACCCGCCCCTTCCGGCGCTTCCGCTTCACCCGGTAGACGATGTATCCGATGACGATGGCGATGAACACGATGTCCATGACTATGATGGCGTCCTGGAGGGTGTTGCGCGGCGCCTCCGGCCTGGCCTTTATCGTGCAGTCCACCCCTATCTGCCTTGGCGGGTAGCCGTCCGCCGAGGCCAGGCTGATGTTGACCCTCCAGCGGCCCGGTTTGCCCTGGATGGTCAGGACGTACATCGCGCTCTCCCCGGGCGGGAGGTCGACCGCCTTCCTGTCCAGGGAGGCGTACCGGCTGTCGCCCCCCAGAGTGAGGTTGCCCCTCTCCCGCACATTGCCGGCGTTGACGAGCGTGATGGAGACCTCCTCCTTCGAGCCCTCGTAGAGCACGACTGAGGAGGGGGCCACGGACCATTCCAGTCGCAGGAGGGTCTCGACCGACAGTAGGCAGGTGCTGTTCAGCCGGACGTCGCCGTCCCCGTTCCGGCACTCCAGTGTGAGGTTGACCCGGGTGACGCCCGGGGGGAGGCGCTCCGGTACCTGCAGCCTGACGAACGTGTTGGTGGCGGTCCAGGGGGCGAGCCCGAAGGGCGAGGCGACCTGGGAGACCGCCCAGCCGGTATCGGCGCTCGCCGAGAGCGAGATGTTGTCGAATGCGTTCCCGTTGTTTCTGACGGTGAAGGGGATGGAGGCGCTCTGGCCCGGCGCCAATGTCCCCGGGTTCCCCCAGACTATGCTCACAGCCCGGCCCGTGCCCACCCGCCCGTCGAGCCGGGCGCTGGCGTTGGCCCCCGAAACCGAGGCGGCCCGGAGGGAGAACGAGGCCCCGGTCCCGGCCGGAATCAGCTCCGGCACGGTGCACCAGAGGATCACATTGACACTTTCACCTGGGGGAAGCTCTACGCTCCCCGGCGAAAGCTGGGCGGCCCAGCCCTCGGGGGAGGACTCGATCCCGACGGAGACGTTCTCGGCCGCCTCCCCGGTGTTCTCCAGCGTGAAATCGAACCGGAGCTCCTGGAGCGGGACGCAGCCGAACGTGGATGGGCCCTCCAGGGCGATCGACCGCCTGGGGGGCGGTGGCGGGGGCGAGCCGACGGTGTAATTGAGAACGTACATCGCCGGCCCCAGGTTGTCGGCGCAGATGCCCGGCACGGCCGAATCGACCGGCCGGTTCGACGTGCCTATCTCCACCGTGAAGGGCAGGATGCTGAGGTTCGCGTAGAACCAGTCGTCCGTGTCGCCCGTCGCCGGGTACATCCCGAGCGCCATGATGGGGGCGTACCGGCGGCCCTCGGGCATCGCCTGGGACATGTTCCAGGCTATCTGCGGGAGCCGCTCGTCCACGGGCTCGGTGTCTATCGAGTTCCCCCAGGGATAGAGGATGTAGGGGGCGTAGGAGTGGTAGGAAATGGTTATCTCCGGGTGGTGGTCGGTCACGAGCCGGGCCACCGCCCGCGTCTCGTTCTCGGAGAAGGCGTACGGGCCGCAGTAGTTGTCCTCGGCCGGGTTGTGGCTGGCCTCCAGGCCCCAGAGGTGGCCGAAGTTGCGGTTGAGGTCCACGCCGATGTTGCCGCCCCCGGTAGGCCGGCGGTTCTTGCGCCAGTTGTTGCCCTGCTCGGCGAAGACGTGCCCGTCGGGGTTGACCATCGGCATGAACCATATCTGGGTGGAGTTCACGTACCAGCCCACGGTGGAGTTGAGGGAGTAGTTGCCGACGAGGAACTCGAGTATGTAGAGCGCCACCTCCACGCTGATGAGCTCCCCGGCGTGGATGCCGCCGAAGATGGTTATGTTGGGCTCGGCCTCGTCGACGCTCACATTGTCGGAGAGCTTGACCACCCAGAGGTCGCGGTCCTCGTAGGTCCGGCCGATGCTCTCGAGGGCCATTATGTCCGGGTGGGCGGCAGTCAGGTTCTCGAGCCCGGAGACCATCTCGTCGTAGGTGTGGTAGACGCCCAGGTCTCGGGCCCTCGCCCCTTCCTCGCCCGGCGCCGGCTGGGCGGGCACCAGAAGGAGGGCCGCGGCGAGCATCGCAGGCCAGGCGCGCATGATGGAATCAGTTACGAGCACTGATTATAATAATACTTGTGGAGAGGTGGGAGAAAGTTGGGAATTGCGCAGTGCCGTGGGGTATTGGGCAGCGGGCAACGGGCAGCGGGCCTTTGGGCGGATCGACCACCACCTCCGGGGTGTCGGAAGGTCCGGCGCGGGCGGCTGGTGCGATTGAGGCGCTTTGCCATCCCGCCCCGGCCAGAAAGGACCGGAGAGACCGGGTGGGCCGTTGGCTCTCCGGCCGGCAGGGGCCCCGCGTCCTCCTCGCCGCGGAAGCGGGCCGGGGCCGTGCCGCCGGCCGGCCTCGGGACGGAGGTGAGCATAGAGAGCATTATCCAGGACGCTCTCGCAGGGACGGTTTCCCCTGCCGGCGATTCCATGGGCGACCCCTTTATCAATGATTGTGAGACAATAATCGAAAGGTCGAAGGCAGAAAGGGGGCAAGGCAGAAAGGCAGAAAGGCAGATAGTGCAAGGTTGCCTTCCTGCCAGGATTCCATATCGCTTTCGGGGTAATCAAACCTATCATCTCCTCAGCCAGTTTTCCACTTGTACTTTTCTCCCAACTTAACGTACTCGTTCACCAATGACG
>VGTL01000032.1 GCA_016874675.1 Methanobacteriota archaeon
GATCTTCCGGACGAAGCTCATGTAGTGTATACATTGTACACCACATATATAAGCCTGTCTATTACCGGTGGTGGCATGTTCGTTATACACTACAGGGGCTCAATTCAACCAGCTATTGCCGCAATAGTCCTCAGCAAGTAGGCCCAATGCATATTCTTAATACCGCGTCGGCCGATTACGATGCCGGTGAGAAGGTGGCAATGGGCTTCGTCCTGATAAGCGCCGCCCCGGGCCGGGAGAAGGACGTCTTCGTGGAGATACATAAGATCAAGGAGGTCGTCGAGCTCCACCCGCTCTTCGGGGAGTACGACCTCATAGTCAAGCTCGACGCCCCCGACTTCAACCGGCTCGGCGAGATAGTCGTCGACCGCATCCGGAAGATCCCCGGCGTCATCGACACGAAGACGCTGACGGGGATAAAGTTCTGAGAAAGCGGGGCAGCAAGGCAGGAAGGCAGGAAGGCAGCAAGGCAGGAAGGCAGCAAGGCAGGAAGGCAGCAAGGCAGCAAGGGAAGGCAGCAAGGCAGCAAGGCAGGAAGGCAGCAAGGGGGCGAACCGGTTCTCCCTTGCTGCCTTGCTGCCTTCCCTTGCTGCCTTGCTGCCTTCCCTTGCTGCCTTGCTGCCTTGCTGCCCTCCTGCCCTCGCTACAGCAATTTCCCCCACGTGTGCTCGCAGTTCCCGGTGACGGGCCCAAGGTCCAGGATGTCGAGCTTTTGGCCGGCGTCGCGCAGGACGGCCCGCTCCACCTCGACGGGGTACTCGTTGTAGTAGAGGATGGACCGAAACCAGCGCAGGTACTTCTGCTCGAAGCGCCAGTAGGCGCGCGAGTATGAGGCCAGCCTAAGCTCCAGCTCCGTCCTCCCGTCCTTCGAGCGGCCCAGCACGTTGAAGATGGGAAGGCCGTCGGCGGACCACTCCTTCCGGACCTTCAGCTTGCGCATCTCGTGGACGCGGTCCTCCCCGGCGTGGTAGAACTGCATGTGCTTGGAGAGCCTGATCTCGCCCCAGTCCCAGCCGCTGCGGGGCGCCTCCGTCCTGCGCCACATGGGCGGCCCGATATGGGGGTTGAAGTAGTCGATGTACGAGCCGTCGTCCACGTGGAAGGTGCCCCAGTACCAGGGCGTGGCGGGGGCGTTCACCATCACCTTTTGGAAGTAGGCGCTTCCCGAGACAGCCTCATTTCCCCCGTCGTGCCCGATGGTGCCCGCAAGCTTCGAGCCGTAGATGCGCAGGATGTTGTAGCCGTATTTCCCGACGTAGCGCGCAGCCTTGAACCTTTGCCTGGACATGAAGTCGCTCCAGGGGGTCATCAGAAAGTCCAGGTCCCAGCCGTCCTTGCGGATGCGCAGCCGGTAGCCCTTCGGGTCGCCCTCCAGGGTCAGGCCGTGCTCCGATTCGGGCCGGAGCTCCCCCCGCTCCCCGCCGGCGTCGCGGCGCACGGTGAAGTCGTTTTTCTCAAGAACGAACGGCTCGTGCATCCTCCTTCCGTCGAAGAACCAGGCGGCGGTCATGCCGTCGAAGCGGGTCTCCTTGCCGCCGGCCCAGGCGCCCTCGACGTCGCCCAGCGGCCGCTCCGTTATCGGAAGATTGCGCTCCCACGGGATGTCGTTGACGATTATCCGGTCGACGTTCTTCGTCGACCAAAGGATCATGAGCTGCCGCGACCGTCTGGGGTTCTCCGGGTCCTTGATGAAGAGCAGCCACCACCACCACCACCAGGTGAAGTTTCTTATCTTCTCTTTCAGGTTGAGGTCCCACATCAGGCTTTCCTGCATCGGCGGCTCCCCCATGCGGGCTCAGCCCACCCTGACCGTCGACAGGCACCAGGGGCACGCCACGGAGAGCTTCCCGGCGTAGAAGGCGGCCATTGCGAACTCCCTGCCGCAGGAGGGGCACCTGACCTTCCGGGGCTCGCCCGTCGGGGCCCCGGTCATCGCCCGGGCCCCCGATCGCGGGGCGCCATGCCGCTCACTTGGATATCCTCACCACGGTGTGGCAATGGGGGCACCCAACATCGAAGGGCTTGAACGCCGGCGGTACCACCTGGAAGACCTTGGCGCAGCTCGGGCAGCGGTACTTCTGGGGCGGCGGTCCAGGGGCCGCGGCCTTCTGGGCCGCCTGCGCCTTCTTGAGCTCGTCGAGCTTCACCACGGCCCTGCGGGCGAGCTCCGCGGCGGTCGAGTAGTCGCCCCGGTCCCAGGCGGCCGACGCCTCGGTCCAGGGGGCCGTCACATCCCGGTAGTCGTGGTCCGGCCGGGCGCCCTGGACCTCCCGGTAATCGGCGTCCAGCCGCTGCATCCTCTCCATCGCCCGGGTGTAGTCTTCGCCGCAGGTCCGGGCGAGCTCCATCGTCTTTTTGGCCGCCAGGGCGGCGTCCTCGAGCTTCCCCTCCTGGAGGAGCTCGGATGCCATCCTCAGCTGGTCGGCCAGCGACGAGACATCGGCGCCCCCCTGGCGGCAATCCTCGATGAGCTTTCCGGCCTGGGCCAGGGTCTCGCGGATGTCGGCCTCCCCGGGCGACGGTCGGGGGGCCGGTGCGCCCTCCGGGCCGGTGGACGGCGCCGGGCCCTCCGGCGAGCCCGGGTGTCGGGTAAGCTCCATGTCCTCCACGGCCGGGCGCTCCGGCGGGGCGCCCTCGGGGCCGGCGGGCGCGCCCGCCCCGGCCGCCTGCCCGAGCGCCGCCTCGCGCCCGGCAAGCTCCCTCTCCTTGGCGGCCACCGCCTGGGCCGCCTCCCTGAGCCGGGAGGACCTCTGCTCCATCTCCTCGTTCATCCTCCTGATCATGGCGGCCTGCTCGTCGAGCATCGCCGAGCGGCGGTCCAGCGCCTCCTGGGCAGCGGCGTCCGGGGCCGCCCCGGGCGCGCCCGCCCGGAGCTCGGATTCCTTTCGGCGGAGCTCCTCCTCCTGCTCCATGAGCATCCGCGCCTTCTGCATGAGGTCCTGCCGCGAGGATTCGAGCTCCTGCACGCGCGCCGACTCGCGCCGCTCGTAGTCGGCAAGGTCGCCTTCGGCCTTCTGGAGGGACTGCTCCATCGAGGTGACCTTCTGGCGGTGCGCGTCGTAGTCACGCCTGAGCTCCGAGAACCTTCTGGCCTCCTCGGCGAGCCGGGATTCCAGCTCCCGGGACCGGGCCCTCTCCTGCTCGAGCTTGGATCCCATCTCGGCCAGGGCGGCGCTCTCGGTCATCGCCGGGTGGGGCACGCTGGAAAGCTTCTCGGCCTCGGCGTGGAGGGCCGCGATGCGCTCCCTGTAGTGCTTCTGGAGCCCGACGAGCTCTTCGCCCTTCTTCACGAGCTCCTGCTGCCCTGCCTTGAGCGTCCGGTCGACCTCGGCGCGCCGGGTCTCCAGGGCCCGCCCGTCGTCTTGGAGCTTCCTCTCGAGCGTCCGGAGGGCCAGATCCCGCTCGCCCAGCGTCCTGTCCCGGGCGGCCTGCGCCTTGTCTTTTTCGGCCTGCTCCACCTGGCGGCGCTCCACATCGGCCTTGCTGTTGGCCAGCGCCTCGAGCTCCCTCTTCCAGCGGGACAGGTCGGCCCCGAGCTTCTGGAGCTCCATCGCCCGGTCCTTCATGTGGTCGTCCAGGTTGCGGAGCTCCTGCTCCTTGGCCGCGATGGCCTTCTCCCGGGACTCAATGCCCCGCTCCCGTCCGTCCAGGGGTATCGACCGGGCGGCGAGCTCCCGGTCCTTCTTGGAGAGGTCCTCCTCCTTCTGGACGAGCGTCTGGGCGTTCGTGATCAGCTCGTTCCTGTAGGCCTCGAGCTTCCCTTCCTCGTCCTTTACGGCCGCCTCCCGGGCCGCCAGGACCGCCTCGCGCTCCTTGATCTCCTGCTGCCTGGTGTCGAAGGCGGCCTGGGAGGCGGGATCGACCGTCCCGGCGGCCGCCTGCCCGGCGAGGGCGGCCTCCCTTTCCTGGAGGTACTGCGCCTGCTGGGCGACGTAGGTCTCCCGCGTCTGGAGGTCCTGCTCCCTCTGCACGAGGGCGGATTCGCGCATGGCAATCTGCTGGGCCTTCGCGTCCAGCTGCTTTTTGGCCTCCATGACCACTCGGGCCTTCTCCATGATGGCTCTCTCACGGGGGTCCTGTGGAGCGTTTTGCATGGGTCTTCACCTGCTAGAACCGGCAGTTCGATATATATGATAATTTATATATTTATGGTACTAGGTAGCTATTTAACTGCGGAAGGCCCTTTTTAAGATGCCATGCCAGAAAGCCCCCTCCGGCAGGCGTTGGCGGCCATTCTCGCGCTGGCGCCGCTCCTCGCCGGGACCCTGGCGCCTTTCTGCGCCGCTCCGTCGGGAGCGGAGCCGGGCCAGGCGCCCCCCGCCGGGAGGCAGCCCCCCGCCAGCGGAGAGTGGGCGATCACCACCGCCGAGACATTCTCCTCCCGGACGTTCCAGCTGAACGGGAACCTCACCGTCCGGGCCGGCGGCAGCCTCACCCTCACCTCGGTAAAGCTCTCCCTGTCCCCGGGCTACGAGGGCGAGCTCCACATCGAGGTCCAGTCCGGGGGGGCGCTAGTACTGGAGGACCGGGACCACAACCCCGCCTCGCCCGACGACGCAACGGTGGTATCCTCCTCCACGGCCTACCAGTACCTCTTCTGGGTGCGGCCGGGTGCCTCCCTCGTCATCGAGAGCAGCGTGGTGCGCAACTGCGGCCACTCGCCGGGCGCGCGGGGCGAGACGGCCGGGCCCTACCTGCAGTCCTCCGACTGCCGTATCTCCAACAGCACCTTCACGGACAACTTCCACGGCCTCGCGGTGGACGGCTGCTCCCCGATGATAGACAACAGCACCCTCTACCAGAACCGCCGGCACGGGATGTACGTTCGGGACGCCGACATGACGCTCGAGGACAACCTCTTCGACACCAACGCCGCCCACGGGCTCCAGCTTGATTCTTCGATGGCGACACTGCGGCGGAACATCTTCCGGGGCAACCTCCAGGACGGCCTCAACGCCTTCAAGACGCCCCTCCGGCTCGAGTCGAACATCTTCCAGCTCAACAAGCGGCGGGGGGTGCATGCCGACGGGGCGCCGGTGGTCTCCGTCCGCGACGAGCTCCTCCAGAACCTGGTGGGCTACTACGTGAACGGCACGAGTCTGCGCTGCGAGGCCCCCAACCTCCAGTACAACGGCTACTGCTTCTACCTTCAGGACGTCCGGGCCAACGTGAGCAACGCCACAATGCTCGGGACCTACATCGTGCAGCTCCACCTGGCCAGGCACTCCGATCACACGGAGTTCGACTCGTACAACAACAACATCCGGAATGTGACCTTCGGCGACCCCCAGAGCGTGCTCCGGGTGCAGTGGGTCGTCCGTTCGCGGGTGGTCTGGGAGAGCACCGGCGGCCCGGTTGCGGCGGCCCTCGTGAAGTTCTTCCGCTCCTCCACCGGCGAGCTCGCCTTCACCTTCACGGCCAACGCCACCGGGGAGCTCCCGCCGCTCCTAATGACCGAGTACGAGCAGACCCAGGCCGGGAAGCTCAACACCAGCTCCTACAGGGTCGGGGTGTTCTCCGGGCGATTCGTCGAGAGCGTCCGGACCTCCATAGTCTCCGATTTGGACCTCGAGCTGGTCTTGGACGACGTTCCTCCCGCCTTCACCCTCTTTAGCCCCCGGGACAACATCACCATCGCGATGTCCTATATCAACGTCACGGGCACGATGCTCACCGACCTGGACGCCTCCCTGAAGGTGAACGGCGAGAACGTGACCATCGACCCCTTCACCGGGAACTTCAGCACCAGGGTCTCGCTCGCCGAGGGCCCCAACATCGTGAACGTGACCGCGGTGGACCCGATATTCAACCTCTTCTCGGTCGAGCGGAGGGTCAACCGGGACAGCACCCCGCCGGACCTTTGGGTGGACATCCCGCCTGAAGGGCTTCTCGTCAACCGGACATACTTCCTGCTGCGGGGCACCACCGAGCCCCGGGCCTACGCCCTGGTCAACGGCATCCCGGCCCTCGTCCTGGACGACGGCAGCTTCGAGTACATGCTGGAGCTATCCGAGGGGGAGAACCCCGTCACGGTCTTCTCGGCGGACATGCACAAGAACTCCGCATGGGTCAACCGCACCGTGGTGTCGGACACCATACCGCCCGCGGTGGCGGTGGTCTCGCCGGAGGAAGGGGCCTGGACCAACCGGCCGCTTCTCACGCTGTCGGGGAAGGTGGAGCCGGGAGCCGGCGTGTGGGTGGGCGGCCAGCCGGTCGATGTGGTGGCCGGGAACTTCTCGGCCAGGACCAACCTCACTGAGGGACAAAACCTCCTGGTCGTCGAGGCCTGCGACCGCGCCGGGAACCGCAACTCCACCTCGGTGCTGGTGCGGCTGGACACGGTCGCCCCGGCGGCCGTCATAGCATTCCCTCCCGACGGCCTCACCGTCAACCTACCCACCGTCAACATCACGGGCACCACGGAGCCCTCGGCCGTCGTGAGCTGCGGCCGGGGCCATGTCTCGCAGGACGGCCGGGGGAACTTCAGCGTGGTCTGCGAGCTCAGGCCCGGCCAAAACGACATCACGGTGGAGGTGCGCGACCTCGCCGGGAACGTCGGGAAGGCCGTTTTATCGGTCACGCTGGACACCTTCGTGTCCTTCCGGCTCGCCTCTCCCGAGAACGGCACCAGGACCACGGCCGCCTCGGTCAGGCTGAAAGGGCTCTGCGAGCCCGGGGCGCTCCTTTCCATCGACGGCCAAAACGTCATCGCCGACCAAAACGGCACGTTCGAGCTCTCCGTCCCGCTGGAGATGGGCACGAACATCCTGGTCATCAACGTGACCGACGTCGCCGGAAACCGCGCCGGATTCCTCGTGCTCGTGCGGCGCGAGGCCCAGGCCGGGACGGACCTCGCCGTCGCGGCCGTGCTGGCCCTGCTCGTGGCGGCACCGCTCGCCGCGGTGGCCGCCTGGTTCCTGTGGTCCCGCCGGGCGCGCGCCGCCGCCGCCGCCGCGCCCGCGCCCCCGCCGGGGCCGCCGCTTCTTGACAACCAGAGGCTCGTGATTAAGCCGCCCGAGCCCCCGCGCGAGAGGCTCCGCTGCGCCGAGTGCCTGCAGCCGGTGGAGGAGAGCTGGGCGGTGTGCCACACCTGCGGCGGCCCGACCTTTCTGGCACGGATAGCCTCACGCACGCGCGAGCGGCTGGAGGCCCTGGAGCCCGCCGACGAGAGGGGTCGCAGGCTCAGGGCGGGCCTGCTCAAGGGCTTCTCCGACTGCGACCTCCTGGCATCCGAGGGGGCCCGCCTCGAGGACAATATGCGCACGCTCTCCATCGCCTCCCAGCTGCTCCTGTCGGGCATCAAGCTGGATACCGCCGAGGGCCTGGCCTCGGAGCTCGAGCGGGAGGTGGGCTCCCGGGCGGCCGGGCTCCAGGCCGCCAGGGAGGCCGACCTCAGGAAGGCGAAGGAGGAGGCCGGGGAACGCATGGCGGCCCTCCTGGGGGATGCCGAGAGGGCCCTGGAGGCCGCCAGGGAGGCCGGGGAGGACACGCGAGAGCTCGAGAAGGCCATCGGCCTGGCGCGCCTCCACCTGAGGGGAGGGAATCTCGAGAAGGCCCACAAACACACCCTGGACGCCAAGGCCATAGCCGACGGCCTGCCTGGCCGGGGAAGCTGAAGGCCCCCCTTTCCGCCCCCCTGCCCCCTGCCCGCTGCCCGCTGCCCCCTGCCCGCTGCCCGCTGCCCGCTGCCCGCTGCCCGCTGCCCCTTCCTCCCGCTGCCCGCTGCCTTGCTGCCTTGCTGCCTTGCTGCCTTCCCGTTCCTATAATGCCTCGATTCCTGTGACGATTCCCGCAACACCAAGGTTAAAATCCTAGGACTTGGATTTGGTATGCACCTTTAAATACGGGAGGACGGAACACGGCGGATACCGGTCCAGCGCAGGAGGAGCAGCAACTCTGCGACAACTGCGGCAAGCCCCTCACCTACATCGGCGTCTACAACGCCTGGTACTGCTACCCCTGCCAGAAGTACGCCCCTCCCAAGCCCGGCCAGCAGTACAAGTACCCCGAGGGCTTCCAGGCCGGCGACGCTGGCGCGGCCGCGGCCTCCCAGGAGGCCCAGGCCGGGACGGCTTCGGCGAAGCCGGCCGCGGCAGCCGGCCACGGGGCGAACCCCTCCGGGGCAGCCGCGCGGGAGCCGACCCGGGCGGCCCCGAACAAGTGCGGGACCTGCGGTGCGCCGATCCCCGCCTCGGGGGAGTGCGCCAACTGCCGCTCCAAGGAGCTTTTGGCCGAGCTGGACGCGAAGATGGAGGAGGCGACCAACTCGGGCGTCGACGTGCGCAAGGTGGAGGCGCTCGTCCGGCAGGCCAAAAACAGCCTCGACGAGGGCAACTTCGGCGAATCCAAGCTGACCGCCGAAAAGGCGCTGGCCCTCCTGGGGGAGACCTCGGTGAACTTCACGAGGGCGAAAGACCAGATAGCCGAGGCCCAGACGGTCGTCGACGAGCTCCGGAAGCGCTCTGTCGACGTCGGCCAGTCCGACAGCCTCATCCAGCTCGCCCAGTCGTTCCTCAAGACCGGCAACTACGAGAAGGCCGTGGCGTACGCCAAGAAGGCGATAAAGACCGCCAACGAGGCCCAGACCCGCCAGGCGACCGAGAAGGCCCTGGGCGACAAGCCCCCGCTGCCGCCGGCCGTGGCCAAGCCTGTGGACTCCGGCCCGGTCTCCGACCAGAAGGCCGCAGCGGCGTCAAAGCCGGTCATACTGGCCGTTCCCAAGGACGCCGCAGCTCCCGGGGTGCCGGGCGTCTGCCCGTCCTGCGGCGAGGCCGTGGAGCCCTCCTGGAAGAGGTGCCCGAGCTGCGCCGCTCCGCTGGGCGCGGCGCCGTCGCCTGCAGGGCCCGCCGCGGCGGCCGGCAGGGCCCCCGCGGAGTCTCCCTCCCCCACCCAGACCTCGGAGGCCGAGGCTGCCGCCGCCGAATCGGAGATACGCGAGGTCGAGAAGACCCTCGAGAGGATGGAGAAGGACGGCCTGAACGTGGCCCACGCCCGGAACCTGCTCAAGCTCGCCGTCTCCTTCCTGCGCGGCGGGAGCTACGAGAAGGCGACCCGCTACGCCCGCAAGGTCAAGAACGTGCTCGAGGAGAAGAAGGGCGGGTAATTGGTGCGGTCGGCCTTTCGGATCGGGGGACGTGTTGTTGCGATTGGGCAAGGGGACGTGCTTGTACAATTGGGTAAGGGGTAATAACGGAACGGAGGCGCCAGGTTCCGAGCGTCGTCCCCCTTAACCCGCAGGACCAACACGTCCCCCTAACCGACAGCAACGACACGTCCGCTAAACCGATTGAACCGATACGTCCCCTTGACGAACGGCCCGGCGTCGCCTACTTCTTCTCGACCGGCCGTATCGAGATCTTCTTCTTGGGCGTCGGCTTGAGGACGGGTGTCGCGCCGGGCGCGGCGGGCTCCGCCGGCGACCCCGCCGGCTCCGTGGTCCCCGCGCCGGCGAGGTCCAGCGCGGGGCCGGAGACGGGCGCGCCCTCGCTCTCCCCCGACGGCTGGGAGTAGACCTCCTCGTGCGTGGAGGATTCGTAGAGAGGCGACGGGACGTAGCCCTCCTCGCCCTTCTCCCGGGCGCGGCGCTCCACCTCGGCCCTCTCGGCGAGGAGCTGCCTCTCGGTGTCGGCGGAGGCCTGCCGTCCGTAGATGCTCTCGTAGAGCTCCTTGTCGTACTTGGGGCGTCGCGAGTAGATGAAGTAGCCGCCCCCGGCCGCCCCGACGACCGCCACGATGAGGATGAGGGGATAGAGCCAGTTGATGCCCTGCGTCTCCTTTGGCGGCGGGACGTACTTGTTCACTATCACCGTGCAGACGCCCTCGTTGTTGTCCTCGTTGGCCTCCCCGTACTGGGAGTTCGCGTCCAGCTTGACGCGGATGATGTGCAGCCCCAGCGTCGAGGCCTCCCACTGGACCGTGAACTTGGCGTTCTTGAGCGGGCCGACGGTGGTGCTGTTCTTCTCGGCAAAAAGCACGTCGTTGTCGTAGAACTTGACGTTGACCTGCTTCACCGAGTCGGTGCCGTCGTTGCGCAGTGTCACGGTGATGTTGAGGCGGGTGCCCTGGGTGGTCTTGAAGTCCTTCCAGACGTTGCCGTCTATCTCGATGCTGTCGGCCGGGACCACCGAGAGGTCGTGGTGGATGACCACCACCGAGACCGCAAAGTCCTTCTGCAGGTTCGGATTGTTCAGCGAGGTCGCAACGATCCTCAGGCCGTACTCCCTGCTCACATCGGCCGTCTTGGGGACGTCCACCTCGAGCCGGACGGTCTTGTGCTCCCCGTAGGCCAGGGAGAGGGCCGTGGTGTCCAGCTTTCCCCAGGCGGCGTAGTCGCCGCTCAGGGAGAGCTCTATCTCGTCGCCGACGTTGCCGGTGTTGGTGAACGAGAGCGTGAAGCTCTGCTTCGAGAGGGCGTAGGGGTTGACCGTGCCCTTGGTGGGTTCCTGCACGATGAACTCCCACTCGTACACCTTGTCTATGGGTATCTCGAAGCTCAGGTTGTACACCGATGTCCGGCCGGCGTTGCCGAGCTGCAGCCTGACGAAGTAGCTCTGGTGGAGCGACTCGTTGCGGTTGATGGATGACTGCACGGTGAGGCTGACATCCTGCGTCGTGAACGGCTGCATGCGGATGTTTTGGAAAAAATCCAGCGTGGTGTACCAGCCGACGGGCCTCTCCAGGACGGTGATGTTCACCAGGTCCTCGCCGTTGCCCCGGTTTGTGAAGTTGAACGGGAAGCGCACCACCTGCCCCGGTCCTATGGGCTGGGGCGCCACGAACTCCAGCCTGGGCACGAAGATAATCGGCACCTGGAGGACCTCGATATTTATCACCTCGGATCTCTCCACCGGCGTGTCAGGGAACAACGGGCCGGAGGAGCGGGCGATGACCTCGAACTGGTAGTTGGCGCCCCGCAGGGCGTTCAGGGGCGGGGTTATCTTGAGCACGGTGGAGTTGATCCTGCCGGCGGGCAGGTGGAAGATGCTCCGCGCCATGCTGACTGTCCAGGCGGAGGAATCGAAGTTGGAGGTGAGATTGAGGCCGATGACGTCGTTGCCGTTGCCCAGGTTGAGGATCGTGACCGTGAACTCGGCGAGCACCCCCGGCAGGATCTTCACGCTGGGCGGGGACACGCCCATGCTGAGGTCGTAGATGTGGCGGACCCCGATGAGGGTCCAGTTGACGTCGTCTTGGCTGTTGTTGAACATCGAGTGCACCGTCATGGAGAGCTGGTACCCGGCGCTGCCCTCGGTGGTCTTGGTGTCGTGGGGCAGCTGGACCAGCACCGATTTGATGACGCTCTTGCCGCTTGCAAGATCCAGCGTCAGGTTGTTGCCGTCCTTGAGCGCCGGCTGGATGGAGGCGATGGAGGCGTCCACGGAGTCGATGTAGAACTTGTCCTTCCCGTTCCCGATGTTCTGTATCTCGAAGTTGAACTCCAAGGTGGCGCCCGGGACCGCCTCCTGGGGCGCCGGCGCCTTGATCAGCACATCGGCGTACTGCCTGACGTCCAGGTTGACCGATATGGAGTTGGTCACCTGGGTGGTCCCCTTGCCCCGCAGCTGGAAGGTGTAGCGCTTCGCCTCGGCGTCCGCCGCGGGATAGATGACGAGCAGGACGTTCTTGACCTCCAGGGAGTTGACCTCGAAGGGCGTCGAGGGGATGAAGTTGTAGGACCACTTGTCGGGGGGGAAGTTCCACGGGTACAGCTGCAGGTCGCACAGGGGGAGGCTCGAATCACCGGTGTTTTTGACCTGGAACCCGTAGGTGGCGGACTTCTGGGGGGTGGAGGCGTCCACCCACTTCGTGGCGTTGACCGGGATGATGCTGAGCATGTAGCTCGAGGCGCGCGGCGAGGCGCCGCCCTCGCCGCCGTCGGCCCCGGCGAGCGGGCCCAGCGCGGAGACCAGCATCACCAGGGCCAGAAGGCCGTTCAAGACCACGACGCGACCGGAATGCCTCGACATCGCCCCATACCCCCAATCCAACGATAGCGGACTTTGATATCGGTCCACCTATATATAAATAATGTTTGGTTCCATGTTTGATGGTCGGCGGAGCGCGGTCGAATCGCATATAAAGACTGCCCGCAGAAGGGAAAGCGGGGGGTGACGGGCGCCCCCCGCGACGGCCGCCCGGCGGCCTACTTCTGCTCCGGCTCGACGGTCTCGGCCTCGACGACGTCCACCCTCTCCTCGGCCGGCGGGGGCATCGGGCGGGCGGGCTTGCGGCGCATCATGACCGCAAGCAGCGCCACCACGACCACTATCGCGACCACCGCGATGATTACATACAGCATCGTCCCCTGCAGGAGCGGGCTGGTCTCCGGGGGCGGGGCCGACACGCCGAGCTCCCCGGTCATGTTGTTGTTGGTGTGGCTCTTCTCCTTGATCGGCCCGCTGCTGCCCTCCGGGTTGACCGTCGCGGCGAAGGTGTGGCTGCCGGTCCCCTTGGCTATCCAGGTGAACTGCACCTTCTGCTCGCCCCGGGTGGCTATCGAGACGGTCTGCTCCCCCACCGACTGGCTGGTCTTCTGGTCGACCAGCTGCACCTTCACGCCGGTGAGGTTGAGCGCGTGGTCGCCGGTGTTCTTCACGGTCACCTCGATGGTGACGACATCGCCCTCGGTGACCTTGGTGACGCTCTTGCCCTGCTTCAGGAAGACCATGTCGGGGCCGAAGACCAGGTCGGAGATGAGCCCGACGACGCTGTCCAGGAGCTCGTTGTTGTTCTCGTTGAGCTCAGCGAACAGATTGTCCGGGTCCACCCTGACCGTTACCTCGTTGTCCCCCTCGAGCAGGCCCTCCCAGGTGAGGTCCACGTTCTCCCGGCCGTTGGGCGCAAGCTGGGTGATATACTTGGTGTCGATGAGGTTCTCGCCGGCGGTGTAGAACGCGACCGGCACGTTGCGCGCCAGCACCCCGCCGGCGTTCTTCACGGTCACCTTTATCTTGACGGGGGTCCCGAGCTCGGCCTCGCGGTAGTTGAAGCTTATGTCGCCCTCGAACAAGAAGTCGGGCCTGGAGACGCGGAGCACCACTGTCCGGGTGTCGCCGTCGGCTACCAGATTCGAGCCGGGTATGACCCGGACCTCGAGGGTGTAGTCGCCGGCCTCGGCCTTCGCCGGGACCAGGATGGAAAGCTCGCTGCTCTCCTTGACCGATATCATGAACGGGGTGGTCGCCACCGTCGTCCGGGGCAGGGTCCAGCCCGAGGTGTCCCAGTTCTTCTGGGAGCCGCCCAGGGGGGTGAAGCGGAGGGGCTTGAGCTCGACCGAGACGTTGTCGTAGCCGTTGGCGGCCTGGGCCGTCACCCTGACGGAGAGCTTCACCGAGGGCCTGGCGGCGGCCATGTCGACCTCGCCGCTTCCCGGGTCCAGGTTGACGTCGTCGATCTTGACCGAGTACACCTGCGCCACGCGGATGTTGGTGGTCAGGCTCAGGTTGGCCGTGGACACGTTGCCCAGGTAGGTGACGCGCGAGGTGATGGTGTTGCGGAGGGTCGAGTGGCCGGCCTCCCGGTAGGCGCCCTCGGGGATGGTCATGACGGCCGACAGCAGCCTCTCCTCGTAGGGCTGGAGCGTCACCGTCGGCGAGCCCAGGGTGAGCCACTCGGAGCGGTCGCCGCTCTTGAGGAGCTCGGCGACGACCTGGAGGTTGCCGATGTTGCGCAGGGTGAACGAGTACGAGGCGGCGCCCGGACCGGTGAGGTTCTGGGTGGTGGTGGTGGCGAGAAACTCCGTGCCCAGTATGGCCCGGACCTCGGTCACCGTGTGGTTGTAGAGGGGCCGGCCGTAGTCCTGGAAGGTCATCGAGACGTTGATGTCGGCGACGGTCCCGGCGAGGGCCTTCTCGGGCGCGGTGACGGCCACCACGATGTCCAGCTCCTCCATGGGCCGGATGTCTATCGGGTCGTCGCCGTTTTTCACCATCGGGGAGGCCGTGGCCTTCCAGGTGGACGCCTGCTGGGCCGGTATCTGGATGCCTATGTCCCACAGGGTGCGGACCTTGGTGCCGCCGTTGGTTATGGTGAATGTGTACTCGACGGTGCCGCCCGGGTCGACCATGAGGTGGTTCGCCGTGGCCCCGGCCGCCATCACCCTCATCTCCAGGCCCCCGGTGAGGAAGCCGACGGCGCGCTTTATGTAGTCGTTGCGGTCCTCGGGGAGCTGCAGCCAGGAGTAGTCGAATGTCTGGAAGACGAGCCTGTAGGTCCCGGCGAACTGGAGGGCGACGTACCAACCCATCTCGGCGTCCGAGTAGAAGACGCCCCGCACCCCAGCCGCCTGCTCGTCGGGCTGGATGGGGTCGGCCTCATCGTAGCTCCGGTTGAGGCCCCCCGGCGGGGCCATGAAGTAGGACGCCCCGTCGGCCAGGCTGCCCGGCACGCCGTTTATCGGGTTGGGGAGGATGTGCTGGTCGACGTACATTCCGCCCTTTTTGGTGGTGTCGTTGATGGCGTTGGCGACGCGGAGCACGTCCCTCGTGAAGGAGTCCGGGTACAGGTCGTTGATGGCGCCCGGGCTCATGAGCCAGAGCGCCCCGCCGGCGTTCAGGTAGCTCCTTATATTGGTCTGGTCGTTGGCGGTCAGCGTCCCGTTGACCGTCTTGTTCTTGCTGTCGGGACCGGTGACCCACACCACGACGTCGTACTGCTTCAGGATGGTGTCCGCGGGGCCGTCGCCGCCGAAGTCGTCGCCGGTGCGGCTGGAGCCGTAGACCGTGTAGTACAATGCGTAGTCGGTGAAACCGCCTACAGCGGGGTTGGTCAGGTTGCCGATGAACATGTCATTGGTGTCGAACGCGCCGCCGTAAGGGTTGTCATCGACATAGAGCAGCTCCGGGGAGCTCCCGGAGACGTGGAACCAGCGGACCTCCCGGTTGTTGTACGGGTCGTGGTCCGTGGCGCCGGTGATGTTGACCACCGCCACGTAATCGCCCTTGACCACCGGGGTCCAGGAGAAGGTGATGTCCTGCGAGGCGCCCGGGCCCAGCGCGTTCACCGTCTTCCTGTCGTTGTAGAGCATGTTCTGGGGCTCGCCCCGCTTCGTGATGTTGATGGTGCAGTTGAAGGTCGCAGGCTGGGCGGCCCGGCTGTTGGTGACCTTCGCCGCGAAGGTCTTGAGCTCGCCCACCTTGCCCAGGTTGATGTCGCCGGAGAAGGCCACGCCGGCGTCGTGCTGTATCTCCATCCCCCAGACGCAGAAGTCGTCCAGGTAGATGCCGGTGTCCTGGTTGGCGGCGTTGGAGACGAAGCGGTTGCGGAACTTGACCTGCCCGCCCGCCACCTCGGAGACCTCCAGGCCTATCTCGTTGCCGGAGGCCTGGCCGTTGCCGTCGAGGTCGGTGTACCAGTTGAACCAGTTGATGTCTATCCCGCTGCCGGCGAGCATCGCGCCGTTCAGGTTGGCGAACGGCTCGTCCCAGGTGGCGCCGTTGTCCCTGGAGAAGGACTGCTCGAAGTAGTCGCCGCTGTCGAGGGCCGGCATGCTCCCGTGGAACAGGTAGTTGAAGTGGAGGAACCACGACTTCCCGAAGCTGCGCAAATCGAGGTTGGGGCTCACGCCCTTGACGTCCTGGTTGGGCGGGTAGCGCTTGGTGAGGTCGTTGCCGTGGTACCAGCAGCTGTCCGCGCTGCTGTGCTGCGAGGCGTTGTCGAGGGCCGGCTCGGTGGTGGTGATGTGCCAGGCGTTGGCGCCGATGTCGCCGCTCCACCCGGTCGTGGAGCCGCAGGAGTCCCCCCAGAGGGCGACGCTGAGCCAGGCGAAGCCGTTGTTCCACACGTCGACCTGGTCGTTTGCAGGGTTGGAGTCGCCCGGGGTGCTGAGGGTGATGTTGAGCTCCCAGTAGGTGCAGTAGGCCGGCGTCCAGTAGATGTAGGCCGTGGTGTTGGTGTAGGCGGCTATCGCGCCGACGTCGATGACCTGGTTGAGGACCTCCTTGCCGAAGTAGTCCCAGATGATGGCGGTCATGGTCACCGGGCTGGCGTCCCCGTCCCCGGAATTGTTTATCGTGACGTTTATCTGGGTCTGGGAGCCCTTCAGGGCGTACACTCCGGCGCCCATCCACTGCCTGACGGACTGGGGCGGCTCGAGGGCGAGACCCCTGTACGCCACGTAGATGTCGGGCGCGGCCCGGCCCCCGCGGCCCTTGGCGAAGGCCCCGGGAGAGTACTCCGGGTCGATGATGTTGGGGTTCTCCGGCCTCACGCCGTTTGCCACGGTCCCCTGCCCCTTGAGCTGCCCGGCGGCCCCGTTCTCGAGGTCGGCCAGGTACATCGGGGTCAGTCTTGCGCCTTCGGTCGGCCCAAAGGGCGCGGGGGTCTCTCCCGGAACTGCCGGATCCGCTGGCGCATTCCCGTCGCCGCCGGTCGCGGCGGCGGGCGGGAGAAGGAAAATTCCGGCCAGTACCAAAGCACCGAACAACCTGAGTTTCGGGTTCACAAGCTCACCTCGGACATCACTGTACAGGGCAATCTACTATATATAAATATATTTGTAAAATACGGCCCCCTTTGCGAACGAACGGAAGGCGCGATGGAGACGGCAGAGGGCCCGGTGTCCGAGGACCCGACCTTCCGCCAAAATCATGTTGCCCCCCTTGCCCCCGCCCCCTTCCGCCCTATCTCTCACTGGCTCGTCCCGGGGAGCGGCCGCATGTCCCGCTCCAGGAGGGCGAGCTCCTTGTCCCCGACGGCGAGAGGGTCCACGGGCAGGATGAGCCGGGAGCGGTGCATCATGACGCGGTCATTGAGGAGCTGGATGAGCTTGAGGGCCGAGGGGAAGCTGTTGTGGGTGATGATGTACTCGATGCCCTCGAGCAGGATGACGCTTTCTTCGGCCTTGTCCAGGAAGTCGGAGATGACGAAGTGGACCCGGGGCATGTCCGTCGGGGTGATGCACTTCTCCCCCGCCTCGGCGTTCTGGGTCAGCCAGACGATGGGGGTCTTGCGCAGGCCGTGGCGCTCCCGCACCGACCCGGGCCGCACCCGCGAGACGCAAAGGCCCTGGAGGCCGTGGGTGACCAGGTCGGTGAAGATATCGAAGGCGTGCTCGGACTTGCGCTCCCGGGAGATGTAGCAGGCGCCGGGCTCGAGGTCGTACTTGGGCTTGGAGTGGCTTTCGGCCTCCCTCTGGAGCCGGATGTCCATCTTGCGCAGCATCTCGCTGCGCCGGGAGCGGGATATCAGCAGGCTCTCGTCGAAACGGTCGCCCGTCTGGCCCGGGCCCTTCGTGTCCCAGCGGATCCCCACGGGCTTGATGGTGACGTGGTAGTTGGTCTGCTCCCCGGTGAACTCCAAAAAGTCCTCGACGTACTCGTTTATCTCCTTGTAGGTCAGGGGCTGCTTGAGGCTGACGCGGACCGAAAGGCGCGTCCCGACGAACTCGAGGATGTCGACGTCGAGGACATCCCCCACGCCCCGCACCACCTGCCAGCCGTCGATGGCGTTGGAGACGAGCAGCTTGTCCGAAAGGGTGCATTCCTCGGTCTCGAGTACCAGCTCGAAGCTGTGCCGTATCTCCCCGTGCTCCCGCATCAGGGCCTCCGGTTGCGCCTGCTCATCGGACCTTCAGCGCGTACTTCCCGTTCTGCTTCACCCCGATCTGCCGGGCGATGTCGGACCTCGTGCAGTCGATGATTATCGCGTAGCCCTGCCACTCCCGCGACAGGGCCCCCTTGCACTGGGGGCAGACCTCCCCCTCCTCGACTATGAGGTGGCACTGCTTGCAGGCCTTCATCTGGGCGCCCCCTTCTTCTCCTTGGGCGCCTTCTTGGGCTTCTCCTCCTTGGAGTCGCGGTCCGCGGTGAGCCACTCGAGCTTGCCCAGGCCGGGCTGCCTCATCGTGAGGCCTATCTTGCTCTCCCGGGGTGTGCGCTCGTTGATGCTGATGGCGACTATGCGCGCCCGGACCAGGTCGCCCACCTTGAGCTCCTTCTTGGTGTCCTTGCCGATGAGCCGGTTGGAGGCCTCGTTGACCTCGACGCGGTCGTCCATTATCTGGCTGATGTGGAGCAGCCCGTCCAGCGGCCCGATGTGCACGAAGGCCCCGAACTTCAGGACCTCGCACACCGTCCCGAGCACCACCTCCTGGATTTCGGGCCTGAAGACGAGCGCCTCGTAGTTCACCTTCTGGTAGACCGCCCCGTCGCCGTGGATGATGCGGCCCACCCCCACGGGCGAGATGTTGGTCACGAGCACCGTCAGCTGGCCCTTGTCGAACTTGCCCTCGAAGCCGGTCCGGGCAAGCTCGTTGACGACCGTGTCGACCTCCTCGCCGAGCCGGTCGGGCGGAATCCTCACGGTGTCCTCCCTTCGGACAATCCGGTACATAAGTGTCCCCTTGCGATAGGCCTGATGGCATAAGCGACGGTATATATAAAGGATATGGCGCAAGGCGCAAGGCGCAGGGTGCAAGGTATATGGGTCAAGGAGGAAGGCGCAAGGCGCAGGGCGCAGGGCGCAAGGGACGAAGGCACAAGGCCCATGGCTCAAGGGTCAGGGAGGAAGGCGCAAAGGGAAACGCCCGTTCCCCCCTTGTCCCTTGCCCCTTTACCCTTGCCCCATCAGCCTTGCGCCTTGCGCCTTGCGCCCTGCGCCCTCAATACATATATATTCCCCATTCCAATCCTTCCCCGTGCCCCGACGGAGCTCTCTGATGGTGGTGGAGCAGGTACTGCTGCACCTGGACGAGTTCTCCAAGGCGGCGGAGGAGGCGGAGGCGCCGCACGCGGTCACCCAGAACGGGATAGCCGACCGGACCGGGGTGCTGCGCAGCCACGTTCCGAGGGCGCTCCAGAGGCTCGTGAAGGACGGGCTGGTGAGGGAGAGCCGGGCCCACGTGAGGAGCGGGGGCCGGAGCCGCCGCATCTACCTTGCGACCTGGGAGGGCTCCCGGGTGGCCAGGGACATCCGGGCGCGGCTGGAAGGGGTCGATGTCACGGTGGAGCTCCCCGGCGGCCAAAGGACCGTCAGGATGGGCGAGGCCGCCTCCCTGCTGGGCGCGCGCTCCAGCCTCCTCGACATCGCCATCGCGGCCGACCGCGGCCCCGTCTCGGCCGAGGGCCTGCGCGCCGGGCCCCGGAAGGAGGGCTTCGTGGACCACTGCCGGAGCGCCCCGGCGCCGCGCCCGTTCTTCGGACGGAAGGCCGAGCTCGAGCAGATGCTCGCCTGGCTCCAGGGCGACACCCGCGTGGTGGTCCTCCTGGGGGTCTCCGGCATCGGGAAGACCAGCACGGCGCTGGGAGTCCTCAACGGGTTCCGGGGCCACCGGCACCGCCTCTGGCTCCCCGTCCACGAGTGGGACACCCCGGCGGCCATACTCCGGCCGCTTGCGGCGTTTTTGGCGCGGACGGGGCGCGGCCGCCTGGGGCGCCTCCTGGAGCAGGACCCCTCGTCGGACCTGCCCACGGTGCACGAGCTCCTGAGAGCCGAGTTCCTCGACCTGGGTGCCGTGATGGTCGTGGACGACCTCCAGAAGGGCTCGCCCGAGGTCCAGGACGCGGTGAGGGCCATGGTGGACGCCGCCCTCCAGGTCAACGGGCCGCGCCTTCTGATACTCTCGCGCGTGAGGCTGCGCCTCGCCAACCCGGACGCCTTCTCCCGGGGGCTTGTGCGCGAGATCGCGCTGGGGGGCCTGGACCGCCGGAGCGCACTGGAGCTCATCGGCAACTCGGTCCCGGCGGAGGAGCGTGCCGGGATGCTGGATGCCGCAGGGGGGCACCCGCTCTACATCGAGCTCCTCGCGAGGTTGGGGGCCGCATCGGGTCGGGAGGCGGTCCTGGACCACCTGCGCAACGAGGTCTACGCCGGCCTCTCGGCCGGGGAGCGCAGGGTGCTCGGGACGGCCGCGGTATTGGGCCGCGAGGCCCCGCCCGCCGCCCTGCTGGACCCCGGGGAGGGCCCGGAGGTGCTCGACGGGCTCGTGGACAAGAACCTGCTCGTTCGCTCCGCCTCGGGCCTCCTGTCGATGCACGACACGCTGCGGGAGTTCTTCGTCTCCAGGCTCTCCCCGGAGGAGGGGAGGGAGGACCACCGCCGGGCGGCGGCCTTCCTGGCGGGCGAGGGGCCGGAGGCGGCGCTGGACGCCCTGCGCCACACGATGCTTGCGGGCGACCGCGCCGGCGCCGCCGCCGCCGCCGACGAGCACGGAGCGCGGCTTGGGGACGCCGGCCAGGGGCGGACGCTGCTTGCCGAGGTGCTCGAGAGGCTCTCGCCGTCGGACTGCGACCGCGACCGGTGGGGCCGGCTGCTCGTCCTCGCCGCAGACATCCGGGCCGCCGCTGGCGACCGGGACCTGGCGCTGCGCACCTATCGCGAGGCCGCCGGATACGGCGGCGAGACGGCGGCGCGTTCGTGGTACGGGACGGGCGAGATACTGCGCGAAAGATCGGACTGGGAAGGCGCGGCCGGGGCGTACGGAAGGGCGGCGGAGGCCAGCCCGTCCCTGAAGGCTGAGTCCCTGCGCGGCCTGGCCTGCGTGGCCTGGCGCCGCGGAGCCTGGGCGGAGTCCGCCCGGCTCTTCTCCGAATCATTGCGGCTCGCCCGCCGGGAGGGCCGGAGCGCGCTCGCCGCCTCCCTGCTGACGGACATGGCCAACCTGGAGAGCGACCGGGGCGACGCCGGACGGGCCCTCTCGCTCTATTCGCAGGCCCTGCGCGCCCTGGAGGGCGGCGGCTCGCTCCGGGAGATGGCCCGCGTCCACAACAACACCGGCGCGGTGCTGTTCTACGAGGACCGGTGGGACGAGGCCCTGGACCGATACCAGAGATGCCTGGAGCTCTCCGAGCGCTGCGGGGAGGTCTCCACGAGCGCCTACGCGCTCTCCAACATCGGGCAGATACTGGCGCGCAAGGGCGAGGAGGAGCGGGCACTGAGGTACATAGACGCCTCCATGGCCACCTTCGAGCGCCTCGGGGACGAGTACATGCGCTCGTCGAACCTGCTCGCCAAGGGGATACTCTATCGCACGGTCAGGGACTGGGAGCGGTCCGAGAAGTACTTCCGCGAGGGCCTCGAGCTCCTGGGCCGCCTGGACATGCCGCGGGAGCTCGCCGAGGCCCGCTTCGAGCACGGGCTGGCGCTCAAGAGGAAGGGGGACCGGGAAGGGGCAATGAAGGAGCTTGCGCTGGCCGCCGGGACATTCCGGGAGCTCGGGGCGGCCAAGGAGCTCGGGCGGGCGGAGAGGGAGCTTCGGGGGATCGGAAAAAGAAGAAACTGATCCGGACTGGCCGCTCAGGTCCTCAGCACTATCTCGATGTTGACCCCGTCGGGGACGGATATCCTCATGAGCTGCCGCAGGGCGCGCTCGTCCGGGTCCAGGTAGATGAGCCGCTTGTGCACCCTCATCTCCCAGCGGTCCCAGGTGTTGGAGCCCTCGCCGTCGGGGGCCTTGCGGACGGGAACGACCATGTGCTTGGTCGGCAGCGGTATCGGGCCGGCCATGTGGACGCCGGTGCGCTCGGAGATGGTCTTTATCTGCTGGCAGACGCCGTCCACCTTCTTTGGGTCTGTCCCCGTCAGGGATATCTTCGCCTTGGGCCCGGCCGGCAAGCGCAACACCTCAAATCAGTGGAGAAGAATCACTTCTTCTCCACTTCCTCGCATCTGCCTGCAGCCACGGTCTGGCCCATGTCCCGGATGGCGAACTTGCCCAAGGGCGCGAAATCCTTGGCCAGCTCGATCACCATGGGCTTGGTGGGTCTGATCTTCACTATTGCCGCATCCCCGGTTTTCAGGGTCTGGGGGTTCTCCTCCAGCACGCCACCGGTCTTCGGGTCCAGCTTCTTGAGCAGCGTCTCGAAGGTGCAGGCAACCTGTGCCGTGTGGCAGTGGAAGACCGGGGTATAGCCAGCAGTTATGACGCTCGGGTGGTTGAGCACCTGGATGCGGGCAATGAACGATTTTGCGACTGTCGGTGGATTGTCCGCCGGCCCGGCGACGTCCCCGCGCTTCACATCGGTCTTGGATATGCCCCTGACATTGAAGCCCACATTATCGCCCGGCTCCGCCTTTTCCAGCGCGGTGTGGTGCATCTCGATGCTCTTGACCTCGCCCACCTTGCCGGAGGGCTGGAATATTATCTTGTCGTTGGGCTTGAGGATTCCGGTCTCCACGCGTCCGACGGGCACGGTGCCCACACCGGTGATGGTGTATACGTCCTGAACCGGCAGCCGGAGGGGCTTGTCGTCCAGTTTCTTGGGCACGGTGAAGCCGTTGAGGGCCTCGACAAGCGTCGGGCCCTTGTACCAGGGCATCCTGTCGGACTTCTTGGCGACGAAGTCGCCCACGTAGGCGCTGACGGGCACGAAGGCGATGGTTTCCGGCTTGAAGCCGACGTTCTTCAGGAGGGCCGACACATCGGCCCTCACCTTGTCATACGGCTCCTGCTTGTAGTCCACCGCGTCCATCTTGTTGATGGCGACCACGAGCTGCGGGATGCCCAGGGTGCGGGCCAGGAATATGTGCTCGCGGGTCTGGGCCTGGGCGCCCTCGGCGGCCGAGCACACGAGGATGGCCCCGTCGCCCTGGCTGGTGCCGGTGATCATGTTCTTGATGAAGTCGCGGTGGCCGGGGCAGTCGATGATGGTGAAGTAGTACTTGTCGGTGTTGAAGGGCTTGTGGGCGACGTCGATCGTGACGCCCCTCTCGCGCTCCTCCTTCAGCTGGTCCATGACCCAGGCGAACTCGAACGTGGTCTTGCCCTTGGAGGCGGCCTCTTCCTTGAACTTGTCTATCACATACTGCTGGATGTGCCCGGTGTCGAGCAAGAGCCTCCCGATCGCCGTTGACTTGCCGTGGTCAACGTGGCCTATGAACACGATGTTCATGTGCGGTTTCTCTGCCATTCCCGATTCCCCCTTCTTCGAGGTACGGTCCCCATAAGCTTTCTTATTTATATGTTTTGTGCAGGTTTTCGAGAGAGAGAAGGGCGCGCGTGGTCGTCGCGGCGGAGCACTTTCCGTCAGTGATATTGGACGCTGTGCGATTGTTTCGGGGGCAGCGGGCAGCGGGAGGGAAGGGGAGCGGGGAGCGGGCAGCGGGCAGCTGGGGGGCAGCGGGCAGCGGGCAACGGGAAGCGATGACGAAACGGGCGCCCCGTCGTCCCCCGCTGCCCGCTGCCCCCCAGCTGCCCGCTGCCCGCTCCCTTTCTTCCATCAGACGTATTATAACAATGCGCCCCGATTCCCTTTCATGCTTTCCGAAGCCCTGGGCAAGGCCGCGGAGATACTGGACCGCGAGGTCGCCGACCTGGACCTGGGGGAGCCACGCTTCGGGGATGCCCGCTACGCGCCCGTACCGTTCGACCCGGCCCGGTTCCGTCCCATCGAGGGACCGGGCGCCAAAGGCTCGATGGCCTTCGTGGACGGGGGCAACCTGGAGGTCCTCCACGCGCCCGATTTCTCGGTCCAGCTCGTGCGCGTCGCCACCGTCATATATAGGGACGGGGAGCGGGTGCCCGTGCGGGAGGTCCCCCAGACCGTGGAGTTCTTGTGCGTCGCCCGGGCCTTCCCCCGGGAGGGGGAGATATTCTACTCGGCGGAGCTCCTCCCTGTCGGAAAGGGGGCGGGGCCCTTCCTGCCCGACCCGGAGTGGCTGGTGCTGAGCTCCCGCGACGAGCGGCTGGCCCAGGGGCCCTTCAGGGTGGACATATCGGCCGTGGGGACCTGCGCCCGCCGGTTCTCCGAGTGGCTGGTCCTCGCCGGCGTGACGAAAAAGGAGCTCCGGCCGGGAGACATCGCCGTCCGCGACGGGACGCTGCAGACCGCTGTGAGAAACGAGTCATCGCCGGCGGCGCGCGCCTTCCAGGCCGCGCTGGACGGGGGCGCGACCCTCTGCGCCCTGGCCAAGACATCGGCCCTGTTCACATCGACGGGCCTGTCCCTCCTGGCCGCCGTGGGAAAGCTCGCCCGGGAGGCGGGCGCGCCCGGCCGCTGGTACTACCACCCGCTGGTGGTCAACGAGCACCCGGAGCACCGGGCCGAGATATTCGCCTGCCGGCTCCACCCCTCGGCGAGGCACCTCTTCCGGTTCGAGATACTGCGGGACCAGGCCCGCTCGATGGGCGGGGAACGCCTGGCGGGGGTGTTCGGCGCCCTGGCCCGAAACTCGTCCGACCTGTCCTTCCCGGGCTACCCGTTCGGCCTCGTGGATGCCGACGCGATGGCGCGCCTTGGGCGCGGCGAGGCGGAGCCGCTCAAGGCGATCCTGGCGTCGGCCCTGGCCGGCAGGGGCTCGTGGGAGAGGCTGCGCCTCCACCTCGGCGCCTCGGACGCGCATGACGTGCTGGATAGAATTTGATGGAAGGCGCAAGGCGCATGGCGCATGGCGCAAGGGGGGAGGCTTGCGCCCTGCGCCCTACAACGAAAACACCCAGACGCTGAGCTCCTCCGGCAGGTCCTCCCGGTCGAAGACCATCTCGTTGCCCACGTTGACCACCTCGACCCGGTCATCGGCGCTTTCGATGAACGCGTCCACGGTCTTTATCGACAGCGAGAGCCCCGGGGTGCGGTAATGCATCGGGATGGCCACGAGGGGATTGACGGAGCGGACCACCTGCCAGGCCCTGATAGCGTCTATGGTGAATATGTCGCCCACCGGGACGAAAAGGACGTCCACCTCCCCCAGCTCGGCGAGCTCCTTCTCCACCAGCGTGGAGCCCAGGTCGCCCAGGTGGCAGAAGCGGACGCCCTCCATCTTGAACGCGAAGAGCACGATGGCGCCGCGTTTCTGGCCGCCGACGTCGTCGTGGAAGGACGGAACCCCGGTGACCTCCAGGCCGCCCTCCGCGAACCGGCCCGCCTTGTCGAAGACCCGAGTGTTCTGGCCCCTGACGGAGCGGACGCTGCTCGAGTCGAAGTGGCTGTGGGACACGAGAACGACGTCGGCCTTGACCCTCGGCGGCGGGATGCCGATGGATTTCCCGTCGTGCGGGTCCGTGACCACCGTCACGCCGTCGGACACCTCGAAGCAGGAATGGCCGTGCCATCGTATCCTCATCGAATCGCCGGGCGGGTAAGAGGCTTCGGCGCTATTTAGCTTTTGACCGGAAGGCATGACGAGGGGTCGGGGTGCAGGGTGCAGGGTGCAGGGGACTGACGGGGGTCCAGGGTACGGGGTTCAGGGGGCTGACGAGGGTTCAGGTTGAATGCAGTGGGGGTGATCATGGTCGTTTCCTATGAACCCTGAACAGTGGACCCTGAACCCTCGCAAGAATAAAGAGCTTCCCCGCCCATGCGCGGGGCGATGGAGCTGGTCGTCGAGGGCAACGTCTTCTTCGAGGGACGGCCCCGGAAGCTGGCGCTGGGCATCGAGGACGGCGCCATCGTCGCCGTCAAGAAGGTCATCAAGGGGGTCCGGACTGTCGATTTCGGCGACAAGCTCGTGCTCCCCGGCGCGGTCGATGTCCACGTCCATTTCCGGGACCCCGGTATGACGCACAAGGAGGACTTCCTTTCGGGCACGACGGCCGCGGCCTGCGGGGGCGTCACCGCGGTCCTGGACATGCCCAACACGGTGCCTCCAACGGTGTCGCCGGCGGACCTAAACGGCAAGCTCTCGTCCGCAAGGCAGCGCGCCGCCGTGGACTTCGGGCTCTTCGCCGGCATCGCCGGCCGGGGCCGGCCGGAGCTGCTGGCGGGCCTGGCCGCCGGCTTCAAGCTCTACATGGGCTCCACGACGGGCGACCTTCTCGTGGACGACTACTCCCGCCTGGATGGGCTCCTGGGGCCCCTGGCGGCCACGGGACGGCCCGTGGCGGTCCACGCAGAGGACGAGACCGTTCTCAGGTCCGTCAAGGCCGTCCCCCGAGACCTGGCATCGTACAACGAATGCCGTCCCCCGGAGGCCGAGAGCTCGGCGGTGCGCCGGTTCCTGGACGCGCTGGGAGGCGCCCGCGGCCACGTCTGCCACGTTTCCACGGCAGGTTCACTGGGGGTCCTGCGCCCGGCGGCCGGGGCGGGCGCGGGCGCGCCGGCGGGGCCGGAGAAGCCCCCGCCGCCGCCCGGCGCCGCCAACGGCCGGCCGCCGGCCGTGACCTGCGAGGTCGCCCCCCACCACCTCCTTCTCGACGCCCGCGAGGACAACGCGCTGGGAACGCTGGGGAAGATGAACCCGCCGTTGCGCACGCGCCCGGACCGCCAGGCGCTCTGGGAGGCGCTCGTCGACGGCCGGATAGACTGCCTCGCCTCGGACCACGCCCCGCACCTCGAGGAGGAGAAGGACCTGCCGTTCGCCGAGGCGCCGGCGGGAGTCCCGGGCACGGAGACGATGGTGCCCCTGATGATGGCCCAGGTGAAGGCCGGCCGCCTCCCGCTCGAAAGGCTCGTGGACGCCGCCTGCGGCCGGCCGGCCGCGATATTCGGCCTGCCGGGGGGCCGCCTGGAGGTCGGCGCGCCCGCCCACCTGGCGGTCTACGACCTGCGCCGGCCCCGGACCGTGCGCGGCAGGAGGCTCAATTCCAAGTGCGCCTGGAGCCCGTTCGAGGGCCGGGAGGCGTTCTTCCCGCGCTCGGTGTTCCTCCGGGGCCAGCTCGTCGTCGACGACTGGGAGCCGTCGGTGACCCCGGGGGCCGGCAGGTTCCTGGCGGGCGAGGCCCGGGCGGGCGGAGCCCCGGCCGGGAGCGCCGGCCCGGGCCAATCGAAACACTGAATTACAACCTGCCGGATACCTGCGGGGGAACGGCATGGCGGTGCGCGATTTCGAGTTCATCTCCATCGAGGGACGGAGGTACACGAAGCGCCGGGAGGTGCTGGGGCAGGTGAAGATAGACACCAACAGCACCGTCACCGCGGTCACCGAGGTCGGCCCCCGCGAGGCCGACGTGGACTTCCGCATCGCGATAAGCTACGGCAGCCTCGGGATGCTCAAGATCGAGGGCCGGCTCATATTCGAGGGCGACGCCCAGGCCCTGGCGCGCGAGTGGCGCGAGCGGCACAGCATGCCCACGGAGACGGCCAACGAGATCCACACCGCCATCCTGCACACCTGCATCCCCGAGACGGTGCTCCTGGCCAAGGACCTGGGCCTCCCGCCTCCCATACCGCTGCCCAAGGTCAACATCCAGGAGCAGAAGAAGGGCTCGGCGCCCTCCAACATGGAAGTGGCCTAGCTCAGCCCGCCCCCTGCCTGAGCATCATTGATGCAAGCAGCCCCAGCCAGACCGGCCCCGGTCCGTCAACGCGCCCTCCGCCGCCTGCGGTCGCGCCGCTCGCGCCGGAGCCGGTCGACGAGCCGCCGGACGGCCGGTCCGGACGCCTCCGCCGGGCCGAACCCGTGCCGATGGGGGCACTCCGGGTCCAGCACGGCCCGCCCCGCGTCGATGTCGAAGACCGCCGGGTAGAGCCTGCAGCCCCCGGGCCTGTGCGGGTAGATGGAGCACAGGCCGTCCCGGAGGAAGACGCAGAGCCCGCCGGCGGTGTTGCGCAGGCGGAGCCAGCCCTCGGAGCCCTCCACGAATTCCTTCTCATCGAAGCCGAGCTCCCGGATGCGCCCGACATCCTCCCTCGTGAGGGGCATCTCGGTGGCGCGGCAGCAAAGGTCGCACCCGTGATCGCGGCACGGCTGGACGGAGGGAAGGGGAGCGGGGAGCGGGCAGCGGGCAGCGGTGGGGGGAGGGGCAGCGGGCAACGGGCAGCGTGCAGCTGTGGACGGCGGGCGCCGTTTCGCCACCGCTGCCCGCTGCCCGCTGCCCGCTGCCCCTTCCTCCCGCCCCTCGAGCGTTATGCCCCTCTGGTGCTGGAACCGCCCGGAGCGCTCGGCATAGGCCTTCTCCGCCGGCGAATCCAGCCTCTCCACGACCATCTGGCAGAACCGCTCGCCGACCGGGAGGCCCAGCTCAGACGGGGAGGCGTTCAGCGCGGTGACGGTCAGGGTGCCGTCGAACCCGGCGTCTATCTTGCCGAAGGTGGCCAGCACGCCCCTGCGGGCGAAGGAGGAGCGCAGCCACAGCTGGGCGGCCAGGCCCCTCCCGAGCCGGACCCTCTCCCGCGTCCCCACCACGAACCAGCAGCCCGGCGGGACGGCGGCCGTGCCCGCCCCGGTCCTCTGTCCCGTCGAGGGCACCAGCACGCTCTCCACCGTGAGGTCGTAGCCGTTGGGGGTAAGGTTGGGCTCGGAAAACGGCTCTATCTCCAGCTCGCCCGCGGCCATCTCCCGCTTCAGGTCGGAGTCCGAAAGCACCATGGGCCTCGCCACCCGGAAGCCCCGGCGGGCCGATAATCGTTTCCCCCATCAACAATCTATTTAACGCCCCAGAGCCCTTCCAAGGGGGGAGGAGCATGGTGGCCAGGAAGGGCAGGGGCGAGCGCAAAGGTGAAAGGCGAGCCCGGGAGGAAGGGGAGAAGGAGGGCGAGGGCGCGGTGAGGCTGCCCCCGGGGAGCGTGCGCGTCATCACCCAGAGGGAGAAGGACTGGCTCCCGGCGGAGCCTGCCGAGCCCTACAAGCGCCACGACGAGGAAGGGTTTGGCGAATCGAGGCTCTCCGGGGAGCCCGAACGGCCCGACGACCGGACCCTCCTCGGAAAGCGAGTCGTCGACACCGAGGGGCTGGAGCTGGGGTTCGTAGACGAGGTGACGAAGGACGAGCTCAAGGTCGGCGAGGGCCCCTTCCGGGAATGGCTGAAGATAAAGCGCAACTACGTGGGGGACATCGGCGAGGAGATAAGGCTCCTGGAGCCGCTGCAGGAGATGCTCCAGGACATCGAGGTCATCGACTCGCTGGGAAGGACCGTGGGCTGGGTCACGGACGTCATCGCCACCGGCGACGTCGTCGACGGCCTGATAGTCAAGAGCCCCCGGGGCAACCTCTTCGTGCTGCTCGAGGACATCCGCTCCATCGGCGGGACCCTCACGCTGGACATACCGCTTGCGGAGCTGCGCAAGCAGGCGGCCAACCGCCGGAAGGCCAGGTGAGGCCCGCCCCATGCTCACGCTCGTGCTTGCCGACTCCGAGCTGGAGACCGTCCCCGGGGAGATCGCCGGCCACCCCTGCTGCGTCACCTACGCCCGCCGCAGGGGCAGGGCGCCCCGCGACACCTTGCTGGACAGCACCGTCCACCACCCGGCGCTGAAGAGGCTCTCCGACGGGCAACGCCGGGGCCGCCCGGACCTGGTCCATTTCTTCCTGCTCACCGCGCTCGATTCATTGCTGAACCTCGAGGGCGGCCTCCGCGTGGCGGTGCACACCCGCAACGGCCGGATAATCCGGGTGAGGCCCGACACGCGGCTGCCCAAGAACCAGTCCCGTTTCGTGTCGCTCATGGAGCAGCTCTTCCAGAAGGGCCAGGTCCCGCCGGCGGGCGAGCCCCTCATGACGATGTCCGAGGGCACGGTCGGGGACCTGCTGCGCGACTTGGGTGCCTCCAAGGTCGTGGTCTTCTCTCCGCGGGGCGACCGGGTCGACCTCCGCAGGCGCTTCTCCCGTGTCCGGGGCCGGGACATCGCCTGCGTCGTCGGGGGCTTTCCCGACGGCGACTTCACGAGCCCCGTGTACGGTCTTGCGGACGAGGTCCTGTCCATCTCCGGCTCCGAGCTCAAGGTGTGGACGGTGGCGGCGGAGATATTGGTTAATTTTCGAAAATAGGGTAATTGGTTCGGGGGACGTGTTGGTGCGGTTGGTCCGGGGGACGTGTCGGGGAGGTGGAGAGGGGGGCAGAAGGATCATATTTTGGGTAT
>VGTL01000033.1 GCA_016874675.1 Methanobacteriota archaeon
AATGGACGATACCATCGGGGGATCAAGAACTACCCCGAAGTGAGGTACTCCGGGAAGCGCGATGAAGATTGGTATACAGCCCTTGTAAAAGGTTTAAATCTGGAGGAGCTCCTTATCCTCCCCTAACGAGCCTCCGTTAGGACATATCTCCTGTCCTTACACACCGGGTATTGCCGCCGGGTATGCACAAGCTTTAATAATTCCCGTCCCGATGGAACGGCGGAGGAAGGGATCTTGAAAGGGCGGATGGCGGTACTGGTCACGATGATGATGACCTTGGCGGGAGCCACTCTGGTCATGTTGCCGGAAGGCGCGCTGGCGGACGTCAGCCATGCCGATGCAATAGCCCTGGTAGAAGGCAACACTTTCACCGTGCAGCTGAAATGGACCTACGAGACCTCCGAGGGCCTGGAGATCAGGCTCTATCACAACGACGGTCTTGAAAAAACCGCAAGCACCATGTGGGGCGACCCGGGGCGCAACGACGTCGGCTCGATATACACCACCCCGTTGAAGGCCGGGACCTACAAGGTCGTCCTCTGGTCGAATACCTACAGCAAGGAGGTCTACTCCAAGTCCTGGGAGGTGCCGAGGCTCAACATCTCGCTCTCGGTCGCCCCCGGCACCGGGCAGCTGGGCACCACATTCGTGGCGACGACGACGTTCTCCATCAACGCCGCGGCATTGGACATGGTCCGGTTCTCGGGCACCCTCGAGCTCCAAGCCGGCCCTTCGGTCTTCAGGACGGCCGTCGGCGGCACGCTCTATGCCGACCATTACTACACATACAACGGAAAGACCGAGTACACGATCGAGCCGGTCTTCGTGACGACGGGATTCACCTTCCCCGCCGCGGGGAGCTATGTCGTCACAGCCAGATACACCGATTCGGTGACCAACACGACTGCCCTTTCGGGCACGCTCGTAATGGAGGACCAATTCCAGTCGCAGATCGCCAAGCTGGGGGCGGAGCTCAACGACACGAGGACCGCCCTGTGCGAGACGGGCAGGGAGCTCGACGCCGCCAGGGCCGACCTCCAGGCCGCCAGGGACCAGCTCTCGTCGACCGGCAGCAAGCTCAATGAAACTGACAAGCGCCTCGCCGACACGAAGAAGGACCTGAACGCCAAGATCGACGCATCCAGCGGCCTGGCCTATGCCGGCATCGCGGCCGGCGTGGTAGGCGTGGTCTTCGGCCTCGTCGGGATGATGCTGGCCCGCAGGAAGAATGCGGCGCCGCCGGCGGCCCCGCCACCGCCGGCAACGCATTCCCCGCCGCCGGTGCAGGCACAGCCGGTTCAGCCCCCGCCGCCCGTCCAGGCGCCGGCTCCGGTGCCCTACCAGCCCGCCCCGCAACCTCTTCCGCCGCCGCCACCGGCTCCCGTGCCCTATCAGCAGGCGCCGCAACCTGTCCCGCCGCCGCAGGCGGCGGCTCCCGCGCCCTACCAGCCTGCCCCGCAATCTGTCCCGCCGCCGCAGGCGGCGGCTCTCGCGCCCTACCAGCCTGCCCCGCAATCTGTCCCGCCGCCGCAGGCGGCGGCTCTCGCGCCCTACCAGCCCGCCCCGCAACCTGTTCAGCCACCGCAGCCGGCATCGGCTCCCTTGCCGGCGCCCCAGCCGGCCCAGCCCGCGCCGGAGGCTCAGCCGGCTGCGCCGAATTGCGCAAGATGCGGGGCGCCGATGCCTGCGGGAATGAGGTTCTGCGGGAATTGCGGGGCGGCGAGATAGTTTATATGCAAAACCCGGCAAAGGGTGAATGAAACAGCGGTGGAGTCGAGGGTGGAGGGGGAAACGAGACGGGTTTGGGTGAGAGCAAGGTAATGATGGTCGGATTATTATTTATTAATAATTTCTGAACCGGGTAAATGTGGGAGCACTGGGATTTTGTCCACTCTACCGATAATCCCAAAGACCCCTAATTCGGCCGATTCAGGCTTCCCAGCACTTTCGACAGAACGGCCTGCGCGGCATGCTGCTTGTCAAGCCCGGTCCCTATGTAAATTTCGGTTGTTTTAGGGTCTGCGTGGCCTAAAAAGCACTGCGTCACGACCAGGTCCTTGGTTTTCTGGTACACCAACTTTGCGACCCCGCGCCGGTTGGCATGGTGGCCTCTGGGCACGACCCCGGCCCTTTTACAGAGCCGAATCAAGATGTTGTCCAAGGACGTGCCGGTCATCGCCTTGGGCCTCCGCCTCCAGGGCACCAAGAGCAGGTTCGGTGGTACGGGCCCTTGGAAACCCCTGGCCCGGCATCGTGCTATGACCTTCTCCCGGCGCTGGATGACGGCATCCAGTATCCCTGGAGTGTCCGGGTGGAGAGGTGATTCCATCGTCTTCGTGCCACCCCGTCCTTTGACCCTCAGGATGGCCACCCCATTGGTCCTGTCGAAGTCCTCGGGCCGCGACCGCTGAACCGTCACCTTCCGGGCTCCGTAGTCGGTCTCCAAGTGGATGAGCCACCTCTCGTACGGGTGCTTCGCCGCCCGCCGGATTGCCTCGAGTTCCGCCGCTGAGTACTGGTTCCTGTGCGGCGTTGGCGGGCGCAGGTCCAATTTCCCTGCAAGATCCTTCATCACCCGGTTGCCGCACCAATCCAGGAACGGCCTTAGCCGGGTCAGGACCATGTGCCTCTCGTGCAGGCTTACCCATGGCGCAAGCGTATACAGGGCCAAGATGTCCCTGTCGGAAAGCGCCCGCGGCCTAGTTGCGATCCCAAGGCCGGCCAGATACCTATCGGTCTTCGCTAGGTAACGCCGGACTTGACGTTTGTAGCTCTCGGTCTTCCCGTCGAAAGCGCTGGCGAGGTATCCGTTGGCTAAGGACCGCCAAGGCTTGCAGCCCAAGCGATTCCCCGCCTATGCCTACCTTCTTCGCCTCCGGTCAGTCTCCGTGGTCCCCGAGCCGGTGTTGCGCATTCGGGCTTCATGATGTCCCTCCTGCTTTTACTCTTGCTCGGGCTTATCTCTGTGTCCTATGCCCGCGAGTTGTCCCGACCTCGCGGGCTATAGCCCTATAGGGTTATGGGGCGATAAAAGTATCGAGGCCCCATTTCTCTCGCTTCCATTCACAGGCGAGGTTCTGTCGTTTTGTTGCCACTGCGGTTCCTGGGATGCTTCTCGATTTGGAGCGCCGCCCATCGATAGACCCTCCCGGACAGGTCGAGGGCATCGAGATATTCATCCCTCGTCACCACCTCCGAGACGCCCGGATAGCGGCTTTCGACGGCATAGTGGGTGAGAGCGGCGGCTTCCTTTACGGATGAGGGCACCCTAAGAGCCACTCCCGAGAGTCGGCGGCCGATCTCGTCCTAGGCTGCATAGATGACCTTTCCCTCCTCGAGAGCGGTCGGGAATATCGTTCCGATGCGGTCCCCGTACTTTTTCAAGTCCCCGGGCGTCGCAACGACCACATCGACGGCTGCCCCGACGCCGATGAGCCGCCGGTATATCTTCTGTGCGGTCCTCCTCCGGTGGGCCACCCTGGCGATTACAAGGATGTCTATATCGCTCTCCGGGCCGGCATCGCCCCTCGCGGCGGAGCCGAAGACGATGACCTTCTCGGGCCTGGTGACGGAGAGCACCCTCGCCAGTATCTTCTGGAGCACCTTCCCGTTTCTCCCCTTCGCATTCACGGTATCAACATTGGCTCCGGGCCTTATAACGGTTGCGAGGAGCGCCATGGGCGCCAAGTAGTTGTTCAAGGCCGCTATGAACGCTGACCCCGGCCCTTTCTACTGGCAGGATTCCCTAGATTATCCATTTTCTCGACAGGTACATCCTGGCTGATACCAGGAAGGCGCCCTCCGGCTTTCCCAGGAACTCGCCGTCCGGGTAAACGGACAGCTGGTATCTCTCGTTACTGTAGGTGTAGAAAGCGAATCCCCACCGGTCCGGCCCGAAATACCGCAGGCGGCAAAGGTGCGTCGGGGTCTTCCTGAGGCGCTCGATATGCTCTTCCCGCGTCCCGGGCCAGCTTCTCGGGGGCCAGTTCCTGGGGACCTCCGGCTCGGTGAAGGCGTCGATGTAGCAGAACTGGCCCTTGAAGCGGAAGCCCAGCCGGATGTACCTTCCCTTGAACTTCTCTTCGGCCACGCGCGTCACGCGCTCCGAGACGTCCTTCTTGACATCATCAGGGATGTTTCGCCCCCCGGAATCGGGTGAATAGACCCAGGTGGTGCGCCGCGGCATCAATGGCTCCTCCGAGGATATCTCATCGTCTTGGATCGCGCAGACCGATTCTTCCGGCCATACCCCATCGAGATCGTGTCCCGCCCACCAGCGGTCCCCAAGGATGAACCTCCCAGCCCTTCCTCATCGAACACCGGCGCCGGCTCGTCCCTTCTCGTGATGCAGGCGTTGGGACACGATTCGCATATAGCTAGAAGCGAATCCCATGCGTCCAGCACCGCGTTGAAAAGCTCCTTCGCCGTGCCGCCGTCCAGGGTCGGGAGGTATGTTCCAATCTTCTCTTCGGAGTAACTGATGGTCTTGCTCCGCCCTTCCAGCCAGTCGATTATCTGGACCTTGGCGTCCCTTGCCAACCGGACCGAGAATTCGGCCAGGGCTTTCTCGTCTATCTCAAAGCCTTTCAGTCGCTCGCCCAGCTGGTCGCTTATTTGATCGTATATTGCGAGCGAGATCTCGTAGCAGAACCAGTTCATCCTTGTCTTCTCAGCTTCGGCGGGAAAGAATGATTCACGCCTTATGACCGCCAGCGCCGGCCTCCAACCAAGTACCGTGTGCACTGTCGAGGCGTGGAGCTTACCCAACGGCCTCACCTCGATGTGCCGGGCAATCGCGCATCCCATTCTTCCTCCCGCAGGAGGCGCACCTTTCCATACACTTATCCCCCGCGCTCCAACAACTCGCGGCCTGTCACCGCCAGTCGATGCCGGCCCCATATATCTTCCGTCGCGCTTGAGCCTTCCGCTCAGTAGTGATTCCGGGCTCCCGCCGGACCTGACCGTATTGGTCCATTCGCTTCTCGATTCCCGGCCGTGCCTTGGCCATCTCCTTCACCAGCTCGTCGTAATCCTCTTTCCCGACGGCCCCCTCCCGTGCCAGGAAACCGTAGAACTCCAGCACACTGGCGTAGACCTCGTCGAGAATCGCCCGATCGACATCCGAGGTCTCGACCACGAACGCGTCGATGAGGTCCTTGAAGCCGACGGATACCGTGATCATGTCGGAAAGCTCGAAGGCCCCCTCGTCCGCCTCGCGCTCGGCCAGCTCTGCAAAGCGCTCCAGGGAGAACATCAGGTCGAACTTACCGGCCGGGGTGAGATCCTTCCTCCGGGCAAGGTCCATCCTGAACGCCATCAGGAGGCCCTTGTTGTGCTCCTTTGCCAGCCGCTCCAGGCCGTCGTCATCCTCAGCCGCCTCCAGCCTCTCGACCGTCCGCCGGTCGGGCTTCTTTAATAGGAAGGATTTCCAATCCCTCGGGCCGCCCTTCCGCCTCATAGCCTTCAGGCACTGCATGTTCCCCCGGGCGTGCGGGTCCTTCGGATCTATCCCGAGAGCCTTCTCCAGCAGGTCACCGGCCGCTTCCAAGTTCCCGCGCTGCATCTCCGTATAGGCGAGGTTCGAGAGGTAGACCGCCTTCCCCGGCTCCGCCTCGACCGCCAGCCGGATCTCTCGGGCGGCGCCGTCAAGGTCCCCTATGTACGAGAGGCAGTACCCGATTCCATCGTGGGCCTTTGCCGGGTCGACGCCGACGTCGAGCATCGCCCGGTACAGCTCCATGGACTCCTCGAACCGGAACCTGTTCTCGAGGTTCGTGCAGCAATTGTCGAGCGTCTCCGCGATCTCGTCCTTGTCGCCGTGCTCCAGCAGACCACGTACGCCCCCCATGAGCGTACGCCGGCCCTCTTCCCCGTCGCCCTCCTCCCTGCCGATACATAGAAAGTGGATGCCGAGTTCCAGCCTGGCGGGATAGAACTCCGGGCAGGAAGCGAGTATGCGCCTGAGCTCTTGCGCCCGTTCCTTCGGGCCCGGCGCTCCTGAAAATCCCGGAATCATGCCCGAGGCGACGAGCGCGGAATAGTCCCATTCGGCGGCCTTCCAGGCATCTGGCTGTTCCGCCCCGAAGCCGGCGCCACGAGGAACCCGCTCACCTCCGGCAGGGTCCCCCACATCGCCTACGGCATCTTCGGGCCGGGATTTCCCCGCCGCCTTCAGTATCTCGCAGTCTCCCGGGCACTTGATCGCCTTCTGCCTCTGCGTGCCGCAACACACGGAGCATAGCTTCCCGCCCAGCCCCGGGCAGTCCCTCGGAGCCTTCTTCCGCCCGCAAAGCGTGCACTTCTCCATGGCGGTTCACTCCTTGATGTCGTTAAAGGGGAAGAGGTTTGCCATCGGCCGGCCCCCTGTCGGGACGTACTCTTCCCGCCCGCCTTTGCCGCCTCCCACTGTTCTTCGCAGGACAGGCTTTCCATCGAGGAGACCCTCCACCATGTCGTCAAGCAGGCCGATCGTGCACAGCCACAGGAACACGAACGGGCAGCCCGCTTCGGCCAGGACATTCACCGTCCCCCGGTCCCTGCCCCCGGAAACCTTCAGGAAATAGGCCTCGATGGCCCTCCCGGTGGCGTCGAAAAGTCTCTCCGGAGCCATGGACCCAATAGCCCTCCGTCCGGGGCCTCCATACGCCGGGTCCGTGCGCTCCCGGCTCGAATGCTCCTCGCGGGAACGCACGGCGGCCCGCGTTGTGCCCACGAGACCAACACCGGCCAGGGATGCCTCAAGCTCCTGCTGGAGCATCCCTAGGAAGTGGCTGCCGAAATAAGGGAGCTCGGACAATACCGGGGCGAGTTCGGGGGTGTCCTCAAGATAGCCCTCGTCAAGGCTGCATGTGCCGGGTTCCCGGAACCTGACCAATCCGGTGGTCTCCAGCCCCCTCAATATCCCGGCCCCCCGCGCCATCCCCGTGACCGCCGCGGCCAGGTACCTGCTCAGGAAGAGGGGTCTCCGGGAGGGCTCGATGGCCTCCACCCGCGCCCGGTCCAAACGGTGGAAGACGCTCAGGGCGGTGTCGAGGGACTCGAGCGTTTCGTAGAAGTCCGAGGGCCGGACCTTCGGGTTAAAAGCGAACGAATCGGCGAGAAGGTACGTGCCAAGGAGGTTGGCGGTGAACTCCCAGTCCCGCCGCCGGTGGCGCTTGCTGCGGCCCCGTCCTCCTAATTTTCCCATCCTATGCGGCAATTCAGCGCCTCCGGCAGCCTTTGGCCGTTGTCCCTCGGGATCTCTTGCCGGCTACGGCTTGCGCCTTGAGCTCGGCCATCCACCATTCGAGCTCCGCCACGGTGTCCATGAAATCGGACTGTTCCCCGGGAGAGAGTGTTGGATCGCTCTTTACTATGCCCTTCCAGGACTTGATCTCGCTGTCCAGGACGCCTGCCCTCCATTCGAGTTCGTCGACCGCCGGCAGGGGGCCAGCGCGCCCGAGGTCGGCGTTCCATTCCTCCAATGCCTCGATGTACTTGAGGAAGAAGTCGCGCTCGGCCGGGTCCATGTCCGGGTTCAGGCCCGGTTCGAACACGCTCCTGTTGCTGGCGATGATGTCGGCGAGCAGTGCCCGCTTCGCGGCCGGCCCGGGCACCTCTGCCCTGCCCTTCCGCCCACGACGGGGCGGACCCTTGCCGGTCATTTCGGTCCCGGGCCTCCGGCCAAGGGCATCCGCTTCCCGCTTTATGTGCCTTTGCGGGGCGGGTGCGAAGCGGGACGGGCCAGCCTGATGGCTGAGCATCCATCACAAAGGTCCGGCGTATCCTATGAACTCCAGGTCTCGCATGTCAACGCTCCGGCCTGCAACTGCGACATTCACCCCTATCGCGCCGGCCTTGAGCAGCTCCTCGGAACACCAGTGAGCGGATCCCCTCGTGGTCATGACATCATCGACGAGCAGTATCTTCCTGCCCACGATCTCTGCGGAACTTGCGACCCGCACCTTGTCCCTCATGTTGTCGAATTTCTGGGCCTCCGGCAAACCCTGGTCGGATTCGTAAGACGGGTCGAGTTCGAGCACGGAGGCGACCGCTGTCCGGGTTTCCTTCGCCAGCGCGAGCGCGAGCCTGCCCGCGGGGGAGATCTTTTTTCCGGGGCTTGCCGGAACGTGCACGATGATGTCCCATGAGATATCGGCATATCGGGTCCGCAGGACATGGGCGATGGCTTCTGAAAGGACGTCACAGCCCCCGCCTCCAGTCTTAATCGCCTTTATCAACCGGCCGATGGACCCCTTCTCGGGGTAGTCGGTTATGTAGAGCCCCGCCGCCGCGGCCTTCCTGAACTTGTAGGGTGAATCGGGGACCTCGAACGGATTCCCGCGCGTTATCTCGCGGAACCTCTTGTTGCATCTCCAGCACCTGCCCCAGACGCCAAAGGATTCGCTCAGCGGCATCGAGCAGTATTCGCAGAACGGGACAGGCAGCAGACGGAACTCCGTCCCGTCCCGCGATTTGAACAGCTCGGATGACGGCATAGGCCCGCCTCACCGGTGGGGCCCCTTTTCGCGGGCGAGCGCAACCGCCGCGTCAACATCCCGGCAGGGCCTCGCCCCGAGGCTGATGAGGTCCCTGAAGCCCGCCGTGGCTCCGGCCTCCGCAACCGGCGGCTCCATTACGTACAGCGGGCGCCCCTGCGAGAGAGCGTCCGAGGCCTGCCGCCTCGTCCCTCCCCCGCCGGAGGTCTCCACGATGAAATGCGCGAAGGACAGGCCGCTTATTATCCGGTTGCGGCGCAGGAACGAGGCCTTGCCCGGGTCCCTGCTCAGCGCGTGCTCGGTAATGACCGCGCCCCGCCTGGCTATCATGCGGGCGAGTTCCCGGTTCTCCGGGGGATAGACGCGGTCCAGCGGGAGGGCCGACACCGCCACGGTCCGACCCCCGGGCGCGGAGAGCGCCCCGCGGTGGGCGGCGGTGTCGATTCCCCGCGCCAGCCCGCTGGTCACTATCCATCCCTCGGCGGCGAGGGCCGCGCCGAGCCTTTCGGCCGTCCGCAGCCCCCATTCAGAGGGCTTCCGCGTCCCCGACACGGCCACGCACCCGTCGAACACGGACACGGTTCCCACCGTGTACAGGACGAGCGGCGGGTCCGGGATCGAGGCCAGGCGCCCGGGATAGTCGGGGCTCGCCAGCGTGAAGGCGTTTATTCCGCAGGCCGCCATCTCGTTGAGCGTCCGGAGCGCCCGCTCCAGGCCCCGGTCGGGCCCGGTCTCGCCGGTCAGGCGGGCCTGGACGCCCCCTTTCCCGTTCACGAGCCGGCTGACCATGGAAGGGTCCCGCCGCACCCTCTCGATGTCGCCGGGCTTCCAGCGGCCCTTCTCGTTGGCCACGGCCCAGAGGGCCAGTTCCCGGTCCACTTCCACGCACTCCACGCAATTAAAACCGTCTTGTGGATATTTATACCTAACCACCGGGTGGGTAAACGTCCTGGGCGCCCGGCCGTTTCAGCCGCGGCCGGGCCGGGGCATGCAGCACCTCTTGTATTTCTTCCCGGAACCGCATGGGCAGGGGGCGTTTTTCGCTGGAACCTTCCTGTCGGGGTGGGCATCGGCAGCGCCCAGCCCCGCACCGGGCTCTTCCTTTTCTTCCTCCCCCGGCCTGACCCTGTCCGCTTCCTTTCCATCGGGTTCTTCCTCACGCGCACCTTCCTCGTGCGGCACCTCATCCACCGTTTCCCCGTCGTCCTCCGCCCCTTCCCACCGGCGGTCGATCTCCCTGAGCTCGAGTGCGTTCTTCCTGGAGAAGTGGTCCAGCGGGTTTCTAGTGACGCGGGCCAGATCCTCCTCCCGCTCGTCACCGGAGGCCCCCTCCGCCAGCTCCCTCATCTCCTCGCGATTCATGTAAAGCTCGTCGAGGCGGCCGTCCTTGTAAGCGGCCATGACCTCCCCCACGAAGGACCCGTCCAGGAGCACCAGCGCCCTGGCGGCCATGAGCGCGACGAACGGGTCCTCCGCATTGCCGAGAATGCCCCTGAGATGGGCGATGACCTCCTCCTTCTGGTCCGGCGCCGTCGCGGCGAGAGCGAACATGGCGTCGATTCCCGCGACCCGGGCGGAATCCCTCTGGGTCTCGTCCCCGGTGAGCTCTTTGAGGGACGGGAGCGCCCCCGGGCCGAAGGAATGGAGGACCGCCGGGACCTCCTCCGTCAGGCAATCGCCCAGCTCCTCGTTGCGGAAGCGGACGATGTCGAGCAGCAGCCGCAGGGCCTCCTCCCCCTTGACGAGCCCCAGGATGTGGACCGCATGGCACGGGGCCCAGTGGCTCGTGTCCGGGCCGCCCTCCCAGTTCCTCCCGTCCTGGAGGAGCTTCTTCAGGTGGAACAGGGCGTCCTTCCGGCCGGCCAGTTCATTGGCGAGCCTGCGGTTGACGTCGGTGTCCAGTTCCACCATGAGCTCCACAAGCTGCTGCGTGCTCATTTCCGGGAGAAGGCGGCGGGTCCGTTCCCAGTCGATGTCGGTCCCTTCCTCGATGAGGTCCGCCAGCTCCTCCGGGTCCTCCCCTGGCTCCTTTTTCACGGCATCATCCTCCGGGCCGATCTGCCCTTCCCCGCCCTCCGGGCCAGGAACGTCGAGCTGTCACCGCCATGGAAGACGATTTCGCCCTCCAGGGGTGCCCGTATCATCTCCCGCCCCGCCCCCTCGCCTTCACCCTCCTCGCCCTGAACTTCACCCAGTCCCCGCTGGCGTCCAGGATCTCGCCTCTCAGGACCCCCTTCGCGCCCGCCTTCGCCCAACCGTCCCCGCAGGCGTACCCGTCCTCGTCGTCCTTCTCCCATTCGAACTCGAACCTCTCTTCGCCGCCGTCCTTCACGAACTTCCCCCTGATGTCCCCCCACACGAGCCCGATCTGGAAGCGCCCGTCCCCTCGCTTTCCGATCCGGATGAACGAATCGAGGAACAGCTCGGCGAAGTCCTCGTTCGAGTACTCCGTGCCGGTGATGCGCCAGTCCCCCGGAAGGCTGGAATCGTCGGTGCGGCGGGCCTTCATGCGTCCCCCGTCATTCGCCGGTCATGTCGGTCCCGGGCCTCCCGCTAGGGGCATCCGCTTCCCGCTTTATGTGCCTTTGCGGGGCGGGTGCGAAGGGGGCTGGCATCCCACCTCCGAATCGCGGTCCTTCAGGCGCCCTTTGCGGTTTTGCGCGTTGACAGGGCCTTGCGGATGGCTCTCCTTACCCGGCGGGCCAGCTTGACGGCCTCCTCCGCCCGTTCCGGTCCGGGCGCCTCCAGCGGTCCCGGATAGCGGCTTAGTGCAGCATACGCCGTCAGCAGTTCCTGCTCCCGCTCGTCGAGGGGGATGTCCGTACCGGCCGGCAGGAGCGACACAAGGTCTCCGATGTCATGGGTCCAGGGGAAGGAGACTCCCATATGGACCAGGAGGGCCTTAATGTACTTCTCGACGCACTGCTGGGCATGGTAGCAAACGATCCCGAAAGGACACCTCCTGCCCATGGTCAGCAGGTACTCGGCCGCCCTGAAATCAAGCTCGGCCTTCTCCACCCAGTCCGAGACCCATTCCTCTGACTCACCCGGCCGCCCGCTCATAGAGGACCTTCCCCTCCCTCAGCGCCGCCTGGATGACGCTGCCGGCGGCGTCGGCGTACTTCTCCATGTCCCGGGGCGTCACGACCACGATGTCCTTGGGGAGCCCCATCCCCCGGACGCACATCCGGACCCTCGTGGTGGCCTCGAACCGGGAGCCCTCGACATCCATTACCACGAGGAGGTCGGCGTCGCTGTCGGGCCTGGCGCTCCCCCGCGCCCGCGAGCCGAAGAGGATGATGCGCTGCGGGTCGAACCGCTCCACGATCCGGCGGACCATCTCCTTCAGCTTCCCCTCGGCGTCCCGGACGACGAAAATGTTCCTCTCCTCCTAGCCATATAATGAATCTGTCCATATTATAGGCTTTCCCATGCGCCGCGCCGGGAGCCTTTTCGAGGATTGGGGACGCACTCGGGGCCGGGCCCTGCCGGCCCCCGTCACGGCAGCACGGGCCCGGCGAAGAGCGCTCCCTGCCCCTGCAGCAGCGGAAAGAAATACAAGAGATGCGGTGACCGGACATGGTGATCCGCGTCGCCGAAGATCACTGGGAGCTTCCCGTCCTTCCCATGAGGCGGAGGACCCGCGGCTCGAGAATCGACGCCAGCTCCTTCATGGAGGCCTCGTCGATGCCTTCTCCCGCCCGGGAATCCAGGTACCTCGTCTCGAGGGCCGCCCCGAGGCGACGCTTGTAGGCGACGAGCTCTCGCTCGGCCCGTTCCCGGTAGGAATCCAGCCTGGGCTTCGAGATGGCGTGGTTGTATCTGAGGCTCAGGAAGAGGCAGAATGTCGCCCAGAACTCCCACATCAGGGCCTCCATCACCTTGACCTCCTCGAACCGGAGGACGGTCGCCCGCGAAAGGATGTCGTCCAGGCAGAGGGAGAGCCTCCTGAAGGAGGGCGTAAGGCGCGGCTCCAGCCCGTCAGGATAATCCCGCCCGAGGGCGGCCAGATGACCCTTCAGCTCCTTCACGGAAATGTCCCGCGACCCGTGAATCATGTCGCCGACGAGCAGGTTCCATTCGAGGAAGGCGTTCTGGAACGGCTCCCTTGCGGCCCTGTAATGCTCCCTGAGCATGTCGCCGTAGTAAAGGTCCCCAGGGAACCTCGAGCAGAAGGCGTCGCAGAGGCGCTCGATCTCCGGCACCGCCGCGCTGTCCAAGTTGGGGGGCGGGCCCGTCCAGATGACGTTCGACCTCATCTCGTCTTGGTGGTCGAAGGCGATGATGCCGCCGAGCTCCCCGGTGTCTATCACAGCCCCGTAGAGGTACCACCGGTACGGGAGGTCGAAGCGGAGCTCCGGGTTGCTCGCCCCGGAGAACTCATTGTATATTGAGAAGACGAGCTTGTTGAACTTGATCCCGGCCGCCCTTCCGTCGTGCTCCAGCAGTTTCCTCTGGGCCAGGAACAGCACTATGTCACGGACGTCTCCCCGCGCTCCCTGCCGGCCGCGAGGCGCGCGCGCCCGGCCCATCGCCCGTTTCGGCTCCTTTTTCTTGGCCATCCCGGTCACCCGATTGGGCGGTATCTGTCCAGTCCGCCGCCGTCTACTGCTCCCGCCATCGACCATAATGAACGATAAGAGTTAAATAGCTGATGGTAAAACGGCCGGCCCCTCCTATTAATCGCCGCTCTCAGTTGATCATATCGCTGGTTACTCGAGAAATTTAAAATCGGGGTTTACCGGTCCCGGGATAATTGATTAGTTTCCTCGAGCGAGAGCCTCGCCTGTTCCGCCATGAACCTCGAGAGAGACGCTATGTCCTGTCCAAGCCTGGCCGCAATGAAGCCTTCCTGAAGGTAGCCGTTCTCCAAGTAGGCGGAAAGCCTCCGTTTGTAGGCGGTGAGTTCGGTCTCCGCATGCGCCCGGTAGGATTCCAAACGCGCATCGGGAAGGCCATTATTGTACCTTACCGACAGGAACAGGCAGAACGCCGTCCAGAAATCCCACAACGCCGTGACCGCTTCTTTCAATTTTCCCAGGTCCCCCGAGGTCCTGCCGGTGACAATAGGCTCAAGGTATAGGGCGAGCCGCCCGAAAGCGGAGGTCAGCCTGGGCTCCAGTTCCTGGGGATATGATTTGACGAGCCGGTTGAAATGGAGGGCCACGGTCCGGGAGTCGTCCGGCTCGTACCCGAAAAGTATTGCCCTCGTGAGCTGGGACCATTCAAGGAAGTCACGCTGAAAAGGAAGCGGAGCCCTCCTGTAATGGTCGCGGAGCATCCCGGGGATTCCGGCCTGCCCGGCATGCTTCCTGGCGAAGTCCGTTGCAAATGGCTCGATCTCCTCCCGAAGCCCCGCAGGCGCCGACCTCATGTCAAATAGCCCTGCAAAGGCGGCCTCGACGTTCGTCTCCAGCTCGTTGTCCGGATGGTCGAACTTGATATGATCCCTCAGCGTGTAGTCGTCGACCACAGCGCCATAAAGATACCAGCGGTGGGGTAGGACGAAATGGAATGCCCTGTTCTCGGCCTTCGAGAGCTTCCAGTACAGCTCCATCGCCAGCTTGTTGAATTTCAGCCCGGAGACCCGGCCATCGGTCTCCCGGATGGATGAGATAGATGTTCCGAGCACCGCACGGAGCACCCCACCTTGAGATGCGGGTCCGGAGAGGGGCCTGACCTTGGGCCTTTGCGCCTTCCCTCTGGATTGTTTCACCATTTTTACCCCGTGGGGCTCTATCCTTGACCTCAATCGTGGTCACCGAATATTAAGCTAATCCTGCAGCCGGTTGGAACTCCTCAATCCGATGATCTTTAGGCTTGGGGGTCGGGCCTAATCCTTCTTGCCAGCACCTGTGAAAGGGCGATCTGGGCTGCCTGCTGCTTGTCAAGTCCGGTCCCAATATACATTTCAGTCGTTTTGGGATCCGCATGGCCCAAGAAACATTGGGTCACGACCAGGTCTTTAGTCCTGTCATAGACCAGCTTGGCCACGCCGCGGCGGTTCGCGTGGTGGCCCCTTGGTACAACCCCGGCCCGCTTGCAGAGCCGAATTAATATGTTGTCCAGCGCCGTCCCGGATATAGGCTTAGGCCGGCGCCTCCAAGGAAGCAGAAGCAGGTTCGGGGGTATGGGTCCCCTGTAACCTTTGGCCCGGCAGCGAGCAATAACAGCATCACGGCGCTGGACCACGCCATCCAATATCCCAGCAGTGTCAGGGTGGAGGGGCGCTTCCATCGTTTTTATTCCGCCCTTCCCTTTCACCCTTAAGATGGCAACCCGGTTAGTCCTGTCGAAGTCCTCGGGCCGCGACCGCTGTACCGTCACCTTCCGGGCCCCGTAGTCGGTCTCCAAGTGGATGAGCCATTGTTCGTAAGGATCCGTGGCCGCCGCCCGGATTGCTTCGATTTCCGCTGCACTATATTGTTGGCGCCGTGGCGTCGGAGGCTGGAGATCCAGCTTACCGACGAGGGGCCGAAACGCGTCGTTCCCGCACCAAGCGAGGAATGGTCTCAACCTCGTTAGGACAATGTGCCTTTCGTGAATACTCACCCACGGGGCGTCCATGTAGAGGGCGAGGATATCCTTTTCAGTCAGGTTTCGCGGCCTTGGTACAATCCCGAGGTGCACCAAGTATTTCTCGGTCTTAAGAAGGCAACCCCGGACTTGGCGCTTGTAGCCTTCCGTCTTGCCGTCGAACGCACTGGCCAGGTAATCGTTGGCCAGCGTACGCCATGGCCTGCAGCCGAGACGGTTTCCAGCCCATCTCCACCTTTCGTGTTGCTGATTGTTATTGACTATTCTCGGACGGGCAAGCTCTCGCTGGTTAGCCTCCGTGGTGCATCCCGTTGATGCCCCTATATCGAGCTTTACCCTCCGGTTATCAGGCATTTTATCCCTTTATTTTTTTCACCTACTCTTCTTCGTCCTCCAAGTGGGCTATAAGCCAGAAATAGCAACCTTCCTCGTCACAATTCCTGCACTCCTCCTCGTCGTCATCGCATCCTCTGCCAGACACCCACCTTTCCTTGCATCGAAACCCTTTGCACCTCCAGCGTTTGCATGGATCATTTGCATAGACACATCGGATCGAACAGGTCTCGAAAACAGAAAGAGGACACTTCCGGCATTTTCCGTCGTCGCAGCGGATATCGCAATCATCTTCCTCACAAATATTGCACAAACCAGCGCAATCGAAATCGGGAAGAACCTGTGAGGATTTGGCTGGTTTTTCTGCAACAGTTCCCGGGTTAGGGGCCATCGTTTCTTCGTCGATATCGTCGATTGGCTTTCCCTTGCAGCCCGCGCAAATCGCTTCGGTTTGATGGTTCTGCCAGCAAATGTCCAAGCATTGTGGGCTACAATAGGTTCTATGACATTTGGCGCTGATTTCGGTCAATCCTTTGGGGACTCTCCTGCCGCATTGAGCGCAGCGACATGACTCTTCACAGTCGTGTACGTCATAGCATGGATGCTCGTTCTCGACGCAATATATTCCGTGGCAAAAATCACAGCGCTGATAAGAACTCGTTTCAATCCCACAACGGTCACATTGCTTCTGTTTCTCTGGCGCCTGTATTCTCTTAGTAGGTACTCGCTGCGGTGGCTGGACTGCAGTGCTCATCTCTCCATGAATAGAAGGTGATCCATGTCCGTGGCCTTTCCTTGTCCTCTGATTAGGGTTACGTTGGGGATGCGGCGTTTCGCATTCCTGGTGGCTTGCCTTTTTTCTGCAATCCAATGGATTTATACGGTCGGTCCTGTTTCTGTTTTGCCTGTGCTTATGGCGCTTCGTTTTATGGAATCTATTCTTTGATCGCATGTTCTCGTCCCCCTTGCCTTTTCTATTCGGACCATTTGTTCTGACTTGAAATGGAACGCCATTTTTTAATGAGGATAAATGTGTATATTCGCGTTGGGATTGAGATTGACTTGTGCTAGTTGAAGGAATATTATTCACTGGAACCCGTGACATCTGGGTTATGGCAATAGGTGCAAGGGCCATTGGCATTGGAGTTGGGGAGGTCATTCCGGAACCGTTTGTGGGTCTTAATGGTGCTGGGGCAGACGCGGGCTGGGGGTTTGGTAGTAATGGTGGAGTAGGGGCTTGCGAAGCATTGCTAGCCAGGGTTGACGGGGGAATTATCTCTTTCCCCCATGCTCGAAGTGAAGGCTTCGTCATGACTATATCGTATTGTCCTGCACCAAGGGCTTGTAACTCGGGAATGGTGGGAGGGTGGTCGAAGGCCGTTATAAATTTGAGCCGCCCTCTTATATCCCTACGTCGAATTAGGAAACGTTGGTTTGGTAATTGCGACAAGGCTTCGACGGACGTTCCGGTTTCAGGACCTTTGACCTTCCTGCGCCTGAACATGCCAAGCCACAAAACAATGAACAATAGGATGATGGAGCCAATCACCTTAGACAAATTGCCAAGCAATCCTACAACCGAGCCTTGGTCTGGGCCTCGAGGGGCCCCTCGGTCCGGGCCTCGGTTCCCCTCGGTCCGAACATCTTCCCCATTCATGTAATAAAAAGGGAGGTGCGGTAAATTTTTAAATGACTTTCTTGGTGATTCCTGAGGTCGTGGCACAATCACCGTTCCGTCCCCGTTTGTCAAATGACTAGCTCGCAGCATCACCGACTGAAGCTGGTGGCATGTCCGCCATTCGGTCGGAGCCGCTTGCCGGTCATTTTCCCCTAGACAATACCTGACAGACAGGGTGCTGGCCGTTGACTTTATCTCTCTCATTGGAAGAAAGATAAATATATAATATATTTCAATATACCTATCGCCCGGATAGGTGCATGGATATGGGTCGAGGCAGAGTGGTAAAGGATAAGCAGGACATGGCCAATAGGCCTCCCTATTCTACTATAGTGCGATTGTTTGAAGAGATCAACAATGAGCCTTTAACATTCCAGGAAATACGAATTCTCTTGTTGAAGGACCCCGGCTTCCAGCATGTGCCTTCGAATCGCCGTGATCTTATATTTAGGAGCGAATTGAAGACACTAGCCGGGATACGAAAGATACTGATGACCGAGAATAGATATCTTAAAAATACAACCCCACCAGCTAAGGACAAACCGATGACAATCAATGGTTTGAATCGTCTATTACAAAGAATGCAGCAACGGAACGTAAGGCTGCTTGGACGAAAAGGTGAACGATACAATCTTATCCCACCCTTAGATATCCGTCCAGAGGCGGAAGGCAGGATACTACAATGCCCTGTCAAGGACATTAATAGAGTGTCAGAGGGGATATTTTTATATTATGTTTCTTCATTATTCCATCTCTCGCTGACTTTTTTGGAATATCTTAAACCTGGCAATGTGCATTCTGAATTAAATGGGATTTTTTCGAAGCACGGTTTTCCATTATCTGGGGAGGCGACCATCGAAATAGGCGCAATAGGAATTCCGTATGTTCCACCTTCTATAATGGCAAAACGCACACCTGCAAACGATAATATCTCCAATTTGCCCGAAACCATAGAAGAATGGGTAATTATAGACAAGACATGGACATTTGTAATTCGAAGGACACCCAAACAATTGGTAGTGAATCTGAAAATCAACCATACGATATTAGACAATATACGGAGCTTAGCAACGGTAGTAAAAAGGGCATGGGTAGCCCAGAAAATAGGAATGTACCTTGAAAAACTCGTGACAATTAGAACCATAAAAAACAATGGACTTTTACTAGGTTATTGCTATAACATGTTGAGCTTCTTCATCAAAGCCAACGGTTTACACGAAGAAGATTTTCATTATGCATTTGATAAAATAGAATGTATGGTAAAAAATGAACGGATAAAGAAAGAAATGAAAAGCATGATCAATGATTTCAATGATGTTCGAAGAGTGGAGTGTGATTTCGTTAAACACCTGACCTTGGATGATGCACGAAGGCAATTGGAGACGGACACAGTAGGCGATGTGCAACGACAGCTATTACAGGTGCGGGTTGCAGAGGAAGAGTACAGGAGACAGGGGTTGCACAGATATTTAAGTTCTGCATTATTAAACGAAAAACCAATTCTCCTTTTCGATTTGCGCCATGGCCCTTAGTTGGAAAATAATGTGAGCATTATCGACATGTTCCCATTATCAGTCTCAAGGCGGAACGAAATCCAATTCTTTGAGGACCTCCATATGATCTGTGGATAACGTGTGAAGCCTGACAGTATGATTAAATTCCTTGCGGATCCGTCTATCGATATCATTTACCAAGTCCCGGTTCCGGAATAACCCGATCATAATGCCTATTCCCTCATTCCGGATATCCAAGAACAACCAGTTATTAGACCTGACTTTGGACAATAAGTCATTTTTCTCTCGGTGAAAGTGTGGTACCCAAATTGGATTAATTCGTTATTGTGTGAATATCCGAGGGAGCAATAAGCAATAGTCTTAAATATAGTGGTACCCATATACATCTCGATGACATTCCTGTACCGGAAGCACCAGAGCGGGCAGGACTACTGGTACATAAGGAAGACAGCCCGTGTCGACGGTGAATCCCGGACGGTCATCAACATTTACCTGGGCACGGCGGACCAGATTCTCAACCATTTCAAGTCCCGTAGCAGGATTCCCGACGAACTCGAACTGAGCAGTTACAGTTTCGGCACATCCGCAGCGGTACTGGCGGCGGACAAGGAACTCGGTTTTTCTGACATAGTATCCGAGTCCGCCGGCAGTCGTTCGACGGCTCTTGCGCTCCTGGCTTTCATCGCCGGCAGATCGGAAAAACCCGTCTCCAAGAACGGGATGGACGAATGGTACGAAGAATCGTTGTTGAAAATGATCATCCCAGATATGCCGGACCTCTCGACAAGGAGCTATCTGCGGTACATGGACCGCCTAACACCGGAATGCGTCGCCGACATCAAGCTGAAACTAGCGATGAAAATGGTTTCAATGGGATACAAACCCTCTTTAGTATTTTTCGATTTGACTAATTTCTCGACGGAGCAACAACCTGACCTTGATGATTCACAAAGAACATTATCACGGTGCGGTCATCCGAAGAACGGCGATTTCCAGGCCAAGCTCGTCGGGCTCGCGACGGCCAGCACAGACCAGCACCTCCCGGTATTCCACGAAGTATATCCCGGAAACATGGCAGACGTTACACTTTTCAGCCAAGTCATCGAATCGATGATAAACCAGCTCCTGAAGCTTGGAACCGTCGCAGACGACCTCATCTTTGTCTTTGACAAGGGCGTGAATTCCGAGGACAATCTGGCAGAACTCGCCGATAAGAAGGTCCATTTCGTAAGCTCACTCAAGCGCGTCCAAGTATCAGACCTGGTCGAAAGGCCATTATCAAGCTTCAAGAAGCTCTATGTAACGGCAAACGGCGAAGAGATCCTCGGATTCCGAGTGAACCGGAAGGTCATGGGAATAGATGGCGTGATCGTGGTCTCGTACAATGACGCAGCGCGACGCCGGCAAAGAATCGATTATCGGCGGGCACGGAAAAGGTTCCTGAACGGCGGTAAGGAAATAGCGACCAATATGTCAAAGAAGCATAGGGGACGAAAATCGACAGTACAGAGCGTGACTGAACGAATCGAGGATCTTTTACCGAAGAAATGGCGTGGCGTATTCAAATATCACGTCGGCGCGACGCTTGATGACGGTTTTACCAAATTCACCGTCAGGGCTTGGGTCGACAAGAAGAAAGAGAAATCATTGAAGTCCGGGTTCGGCAAGACCATTATCTTCACCGATAAATCAGGATGGACCGACGAACGGATAGTCCGTACGTATCTTGCCAGGAGCGGAATGGAAGAAGACTATCATGTCCTGAAGGATGTGCTCTTGTTCCCGGTGATGCCGATATTTCACCGGATCGACGACAGGATACGTGTGCACACCTTCCTATGTGTCATAGGGCTCCTTTTCTATAGGTTCATCCAGTTGAGGCTTGAGGAGAAGACAAAGGTCAAGTTACCGATAGAACGGATGGTCGAAGAATTGGATCGCCTGCGGGTTGCAGCTGTCACGATGGGACCGAAGAATGATGTAAGGTTCGTCCTCGAAAAGAGACGCGGCGTTGGAAACGACATAGTAAAGGCATTGGATTTACAGCGATTCGTGCCTAATTAGGCCGTTTTGGGACTACACTTTTTATGACGGTGATTCGCCCGTTTTGTCCAAACTCAGGTTAGAGGTTTCAACCACATTTTTATTTTCAACCTGATTCCCGAGGCCTGGTTTATTCCGTTCGGATGGGCACTTACTGTCGGTTTTATCATCGTGCTTCGTTCTTTCTGGGCGGAGGATAAATTCCTCCATCGCCATGGTCCTGCATCTCTTATTCTCTTTAACCTTCGCCGCCGACCGCTCGCTATCGATTGAGCGAATCGCATGAGAGGCCGGATCCGCTCCTGCCCCGTCCCTCATTTTCCCGTTGGCGGAAACCCGCTCGAGATCGATTTTTATTCCCCGGCTTGCCATCACGGCCTTTACCCGCTCCAAGTCGGCCATGGACCGTAGACCGGCCAAGAGCCCGATGATGTCCCTTGGGAGCCGTCCGAGCGAGGTATCTATGTAACCTTCCGGTGCTGGTCCAGTTACAGGCGGGTTCTTTCGGGGCCTGCCCCTCCGGCGAGGAACCTCGGGGGGATTCCCTTCAGCATTCCCAAAAGAGGCTTCCGTAATGGTTGTTTGTCGGAGAGATGTTCCAATCTCCGGTGTCGCTTTTATCTTGTTCTTCGGCGGGCGTCCGCGGCGGCGGGGAGAGGAGACCGATTCTGGAGACGGAAACGCGGAATTGTCCGTCATCCGCCAACGTTGAGAAGACTGGGAAGCTGAGTTGGTCCTTGTGCTCATCGGTTCGGTCAATGGACCATTCGGCAAAGCCTGCCTGTCTGCTGAGGGCTTCTCCATCGTACATTGGGCGGGAACCACATTTATGTAATGGGTTTGCCCGCTTTTTAGTCCGGAGGTCCCAGGAACATGCACATGCCCCTGCGCCTGCGTCACCGCCGCCGGCCGCCTTGCCGGCAGGAAACCGGCGTCCTGGAGTATCTGGTTCATGTCTATGTCCCGGATGTGCCGGCGCTCAAGCTCGGCCTTGACGTGATCGACGGCCTCCTTTGTGGGCCGGCCGATGAGCAGAGTCCTCAGGTCCTTGGGCAGGGCCTCAATTCCCTTTGAACCCCATGTTCCTTTAGAATCGAGCTGCGGCGATGCCTCCAATGCGGCACGGGCAGGCTTCGCTAACGGCGAAATATCCCAGGGCATTTTCTCATCGTCAAGATTCAACCGGGTTCCCGACGATTCCACCGACGGTTTTGCTACAGGACCATCGCATTCCTTTATCCCCAGAATCCCTTCTTCCTTCGGCTCGATGACCTTTGCTGTTGATACTTGTACAATAGTAGCTGGCTCCTTCTCTGCACGGGCAACCGTCGATGCACCAGGGCTCCGCTGCTCCAGTCCGCCGCCCCGCGCCTCCTTGTCCCGAGAATCCGTAAAGCCGGCTAGCATTCCCTCTGGGAGGACCGACTCGCTCCCCATGGTGCCTTCTGGCCTGCAAGGGACAGGCTCGTCCGTTACCTTTGCTTCATCCCACTCGACATTTTCGCCTGCGTTGGATAAGGATGGATCCTCCTGAAAATGGCCAAAAGCCACTTCACCCGCTTCAATATCTTCCGCCTTTCCTTGCTTCCCACCGAAGCTCCAGACCGCCAACGTCTCTAAGCCGATGTGCTTGATGTCCGGGACTACGACCGTCCGGTATAACCGTCCCCGCTCTACTTCCTCGGTGCGGGTTATGAATGCGGACCGGGAAATCCCAAGCCGGCGGGCGAGCGCCGTAGGCCCCTCTTCCGGATAGCCAATCAGGGCCTGGAACACCTTCTTCTCGAAACCGAGCAGTAGCCGGAATCTGTTAGAAGTAGGAACTTGAGCCCCAGCCTCACCGTCAATTCCAAGTCCAGCGGGAGGTTCCCGGAAATCCATGAACCTCCCGCATTCCATCGCAGGCATGGGCAAGGTCACAGTCTCCATTCCCGATACACCGCGAATGGCGGCCAGCCGGGCCATCTCGGCCCTCATCTCCGCATGGGACCTGTATACGCCTAGGACGACCGCTGTATTCCCTTCCGTAACAGCCCAGACCACTCCAGTAGCGGATTCCAAGGAATTCCTGAGAGCGGATACGGTTGTTTGCCGCTCAGAAGCCGAATCCAATCCGAAGACCGCGGCGCAGAACACCTCTGCGCCCAGCCGGCCGAACGCCGGTATCCTCACATATCGAAAGTAGCCCCGCTTGTGCAGGCGCGTCCGCAGATAGGTGACGGTTTTGGCGCCCAATCCTGTAATCTCCCCGAGCCGGCGGTCGGTCGCATCTATATAATTGATAATAGCCGAAAGGATCTTCCTCTCATTTTCGGATAGGATTTTTAATTGAGGGCATGACCTGCGACCAGCCAAGGAAGAAGCACCCGAATTTGGATATTGCTGGGAGTATAAAATTGTTATGTATGTTTTGAGGTTCATGGGGGGGAAGGCGGCATGCTGATTATTGTGGGAACAATGGTCGAAATTCCAATATGGCCCGCTTGCCTCAGGGTCACAGGCCCTATCCCCGGAATGGACCGGGCATCGCTTCATTCCGTCCTCCCTATACTTACAGCTCTCCGGCGAGCACCGCCCTTTCATGTATGGGAACCTGCCGGTCCTGATATGATAGAACAGGTCCTCGATGTGCTTGCCGTCTTTCATCCCGGCGATTTTCACTTCGAACCCATTGCCATCTCCGGACCCCGGTGCATCCAGGGGCGCGCAGAGATCCAGATTGACCACCGGCGTCAGGTCGAACGGCTCCGCCCGCCTCTGCTCCACAAGCCGTTTCAAACCCTCGAAGCACCGAATCTCCAATCGGGTGTGGAGAGTAGCCAGATGGTCCTGTCCCTGTTCCCATCGAACAGTCGCCGTAGACTTGTGAGCGGAATCTCGTTTCCAGCTTCGTCAGCCCGGCCGATGGAAATATTTTGCCCTGTTTTTAGTACCTGAGGCTCCTCCGGCGGCCCCACATAATTGGCCCCCGGGACCTTACCCCGGCTCCAGCCTGCACCATCAGCTAGGCCTTCCAGCGTTCGAAATAATTTACTGTCTTGAGGAGGTCGGACCGTTCTCTGGAGGACAGCGTCGGCTCGTTCAGGAGCACATCTATCCATGATGTTATTTCGTCGTCCAGAACATCGACCATCCAGTCGAGCTCATCGGCCACCGGCGGGGGGCCAGCGCGCCCGAGTTGGGCCTCCCATCTCTCCAGCACCTCGATGTATATAATGAGGGCGTCGCGCTCGGCCGCTTCCATGTTGGGATTCGGACCACGGCTGAACGCGCTCCTGTTGCTGGCTATGAGGTTAGCCAGAAGGGCACGCTCGGCTCAGCGCCAACTCCCGCGCCATGCCCTTCTTCCGGAGGCATGATAAATCGACACTTGTGATGGTCTAATCCGACCCTCCCGAGCATGATATCCCCTTTCACATTTAAATGCCTATATCGGTTGACACAGGACCAAGGGAGCTTAAAGTGTAGCTCGGGGTTTGGAGTGAACACATGCGGAACTGGGCTTGGCAAGCAGCCACCCCGCAAGTATTATCGGTACCATATAATGCCAACGGGGTCCATCTCGCATTTTCCCAATAGAATCCTCAATAATCCACTACCCATATGTGGATCTATCGAACATTACTTTCACCTACCCCCCCATTATATTTATAAACGATGTATTCTATAGTGAGATTAGAACTAGGACATAAGACAAGGGATACCGGATAAAATGGAGCATATATGGCTGATAAAATAACATACGATTTATATCTAATCCACAATAAAATCGACGAAGGTTGGGTTACCGACCTCGCAACTCGTATTGAAAAAGAGCAATATCAAGGACGGAACCTGAAAGTATTTTTCTCCAAATGGGACATCGAGACAGGCCAGAATTTCGTATTGACCTTGAATAATGCGCTAACGAATTCCCGTTTTGCGGCTATTATTTTAAGTCCAGAGGCTGTAATTTCTGATTGGGTTCAACGAGAATGGACTTCTGCACTTTTAAAAGATATTTCTGGCAATGCTGGTCGAATAATTCCAGTATTGCGGCGGAATTGTAATATACCGCTTTTTCTACGAGTATTAGCTTGGGTAGATTTCAGAAATCAGTTGGATTATGATAGAGCGTATAATGAACTTATTCGTCGAATAAAAGGTGAGAATAAACCCCGAGGGGTAATTAACCCCGAACTAGAATCAGCAACCTCTCCGTTCTCAATACTTGCCTCGGCTTTGATTGAACCGATATCTCCTGACATTGTTCAAGAACAGCTCGAATCAAATTGTTATCCAGTAATTGGATTGCCAATGTCCTGGTTCCGTGCTCAGACTCACTTTAATTCAGTATCCGAAATATTGCAGAACATTGAAAAAAGGAACAGTCGATTACCCGCCTTTATTATCAAGGAACATGATATAATATGTCTAAATGACTTGCATGATGCACAGAATCCACTCTCACAATTAATTGATCCCGGTTTAATTCGAGAAGAGGCAATCCAAGATATTTTTACTGATTCTCTGCGCAAACCTTGGTTAATAGAGCTTCTTAACAAATGTTTAATGATAAGCCTGTTTAAGAAAGGAATTGCTTTTGATAATGATCATTTTCGATACTACTTTATTGCCCCTCGGGAATCGAATGAACGTAAAGAACGTTGGAAATCTCCAAAAAAATGGTCTCAACGGACAGTGGCCCGAGCGGTTATTCAAGATGATATTCTTTTAAGATGGGAACATCAAGCCGCGTACATGCAATTTATTAATTTCGAAAATCGATTCGTGTTATTAATTGAACCGACATGGACATTTACAAAGGACGGAAAGAGATCGCTCGAATTCAAGAGAATCACGCGTCTTGCAATCCGAAAGATGTATCGAGGAAACAATGCTGTGGTCTTAAATGACACTCGTTTTTGGATTGCTTATATTTCGGAGAATAGAAATGAGCTTCGTCTTCCCACATCCGGACAACCAATACGGATTAGCACCACCCCGTACATCGCAGAACTAGCGGTTGGACTCGAATGGGACCAAATTGTTCCCGATGTAGTATCAAATCCACCATCAGATTGGGATAACCTTGAATATAAGGATAATGAGACTTCAAAGGGTGAAGAAGAATGACATATCATCCCAGAGATAAATCATCTAAAAGAGATTTACCTTCAATTATCAATACACCACCTCAGAAGCTTAATGCGTTATTTATTCCTGAACCCTTGTTATTATTTGGTGAACGAGGAACACATTCAGATCCAAAACACGGATTATCATTATTTGGACCGTGTTTCCTTCCCGATCAAAGGGGCCCCTCTCCAACTGTTATTCGATTAGGGATTATCGGAGACAGAGATAGTCTTGACATGTGTAAATCCTGGATAACTCGATGCATAGGATTCATTAACGGAAAGGATAAACGACCACGACTGTTCCCTCCTTTTCCAGGTTTCGAAAAGACATTTCGATGCCGTATTGAAATCTCAAGAGAATGGGAGGAGCTGCTCACTCCAAAACAAATAGATGCCATTATTAATTATCCAGCATTTCAGCAACGTGTGAATTCCGCTGTAAAAATGTTCACGAATGCCTTAATGAATTTGTCAGAAAAGACCCCTCAACCAGATGTGGTGATCTGTGCCCTTCCGAAATTAATTCTCCGTCCATGTGGTATTGAAAGACGCGAAGAAAAAGGGATTCAACTTTCAAGGGAAGAAAAAGAGTTGAGGAAGGAAATTAGAACACATCTTAGTGTTGGTCAACAAACTCTTATTCCATTTGATGAGGATTTTCTTGCGGTCCTGCTTGATTCAGAAGGCACTGGAGAGTTTTATAGGAGACTAAAAATTGGAGCCATGGAATATACACTTCCCATCCAGATCGCTAAAATACCGACCTTTGTCGGATCTGATAATACCCAAGATGATGCTACACGAGCTTGGAATTTTTGTGTTGCTCTGTATTACAAAGCTGGCGGCTATCCTTGGCGACCTATTGATATCGAACCTGGAACCTGTTATATTGGAATAACATTTTATAAGGACAAGAAAAAGAATTTACGTACCTCTCTTGCACAGGTTTTTACATATACTGGAGAAAGTCTCGTTATCCGAGGGTCCAAGCTAGACTGGGATGAATCCAAAGATAAAACACCCCATTTGACCGAGAAAGATGCAAATACCCTTCTTTCCGATGCCATTAAACTATACACAAATCAGATGCGCACCCCACCTCGCAGACTTGTTGTGCATAAATCATCTCGTTATTGGGATGATGAACTGTCAGGTTTTAACCGTGCATCTGAGAATATTGGGCTTGTTGACTATGTGGCCTTCGGTAGTCACGGAATTCGTTTGTTTCGACTTGGTATACATTCCCCCCTGCGGGGGACAATAGCTAGATTGCAATCGGGTAATTATTTATTATATACAAAAGGGTATGTTCCTTTTCTTGGCTGCTATCCTGGCCCTAGAATTCCTCGTCCGATTGAGATATTAGAGCACCACGGGCCATCAAGTAATGAGACCATTTGTAAAGAGATTTTTTTACTGACAAAAATGAATTGGAATACAGCAGACTTCTCATGTGCTTTGCCAATAACATTAGATTTTTCTGATCGGGTTGGTGAAGTAATGGTCGAACTATCAGATGAAGTAAGTCCACGACCGGAATTCAAATGGTATATGTAAATAAGCCCGGATTTACACTTCAGCAATGGCCTTGAATGCCGCCTGTGCTACATCAGAATAAAAATCCACACGTAGTTTATCCAATAATTCGGCTGGTACAGCAGCAAAATCAGCGGCATTTACTGTCGGTATCAAAATTTGTCTCGCACCTGCATCCATAGCAACTCGTAATCGGTCACCCAATTGCTCTACTCGAGATAATACTCCATGGATAGACATTTGGCCTAGGATAACAAGGCCTCCCGCAATGGATTTATTAATAAGTGCAGAAAGTATTGCTACATACAGTGCAACGCCGAGATCTTCTGTATCTTTTCCATGCATAGGGCTCATTACTTGAATGCTGAAATCGTAATTTCCAATATCATGGTCCAATCCAATGCGCCGACTATTCGTCCTCAGATAATCGAAAGCCATTTTAGCAGATTCCCTTATAGATTTCGATGCTATTCCAACAACTTGAAATTTACCGGACCCGGGAATTGCAGCCGCTTGAACACGGTATAGGACCATCCGTGAGGTTTCTGGTTCAAGTCCAATGCAGAAAATATCCCCGGGTGACAATGGTCCTTCCGGAATAAGTTTTGTTGCTCCAAGCTCGGCACACTCAGCAATGAATTCATCTCCCGATTCTTTATCTAGATAGGATAAATTCACTCGAGAGAATTCTTATTGGATTTATCCGTTTGAGCTGTTCTTTTACCCTGCGCCGCATTTCGAGTGCGAATCTTACATATTCTGCCATTTCTTCTTTGCTACAATTTCCATCCGGGTGTACCAGTTTCAGTAAACCGGAGATTGTCCGTACAGCAGCTTTCCTATCCCGTTGGCCAACATGATTTCCGAAAGCGAAAAACTTATCATAGATGTCGGTAAAGTTCAATGGCCTTAATTCATTGTGGAATATTTCCGCAAGATAATCTGCTACGAAACCGAGATGGGTTGTAAAATGCTCAGGTTTGAGTTTCGGCAGTTCCCAACCAGGCAAATAGCTATGCCATCTGTCATGAAAAGCAGTATCGTTTCGGATATATTCTGGCAACGCTGTGAGAAGATGGGTGGTCCGTGCTATAGATTGAATGTCTCCATCAATGTTCCCATTGAAGACAATCCCCGCTTCTGAGGAGATGGTTCCTTTATCGTCACCTCGAGAGAACGATCCTTGTTCCATATATCCTTTATACATCTGTTTATCTGCCTCTCTTTTGAAATTATCCCCCGTAACTTCATCGAACGCTACAGCATCATAACGGACCACAAGGCCAGGTTTATCCTTACGATGCTTCCAACCGAATAGATCAGCAACCGAACCCTGACCACCCGACAATAGAATAACATACGGTGAAACTTCTCGGTATACGAAGGATTTGCCGGTTTCTCTGGGACCAAGTTCAATCATATTATAATTTTTTTCAGCCATGGGGATGAGTCTTAATAATACCAATAGCTTCCGACGCCATGTGAAATCTGGATGCTTGGCCTCATAACCTATCGCCCTCAGAAGAACATCAACCCATTCTTCTCTCGTGAAATGTTTTCGTGCATTTATCCATTCATCTATCCGTGCACTCGCTACTTGTATGGGTTGCATGCGTTGAATCACAAATGGACGGGTCACACCACCATGTACGATTGTTTCGTCATAAGTCAGTTCTATATTGGCCCACACACCGCCTGTGAGGACTCGTTCATTCTTTTCAACGATTTTATCATCTATATTGACTTTATCCAAACCGGCTGTCGCGAGCTTTGCCCAATATTTTCCGCCTTGGTCTTTTTCGTCGAAATTGACTGTGACCAGATCGATTGCTTTCATGCAGCCCGAGCGCTTTAATCGCGCTTTGATTAATTCTCCCTGATCTGCCCGCACAACTCGATCCGCTATCGCTTGCTTGACTAATTGCAGCCCTTGCGTTATTTCCTCCTCGTCTGTAGTCGAACAATATTTACCAAGTAGATATTCTAAAACATAAACAGGTATGCTGAAACCGACTTTTAATTTATAAACTAGATCCTTTCGAACCACTCGGCCAGGAAATAATTCAATAAGCTTCTGGTCGAGGTTGTCCAGCATAACAGTACTATTATTGCCATTCATCCATATCCACCTTCAGTGTTACTTCTTGTTTGAGCAGTAGCTCTTCATCATCGGCATCGACTACCTCAACATTAAGCATATCACCAAATTTTGGTATAATATCCGTCTCCGGTCTGCTGAGTTGCACGACAACAGGAGTTCCTCCCGGTTCAATCGTGATTGGAGTATCATTTCTAAATATGACTTTCCCTTTTGTAGATTCCCTAATCTTGATATTCACTCTACGGGATAATAGTTTCTCATCCTGTCCGAACAAAGTCTGCTGTCCCATCAATCCAGAT
>VGTL01000034.1 GCA_016874675.1 Methanobacteriota archaeon
GGGCGCTCAACGCCGCGCAGGACGCGATGGCCGACGCCCTGGAGGCCGGGGCGGAGGTGTCCGGGCCGTCGGACGACCTGGACCTCGGGCGCGACTTCTTCAAGGCCGGCGACTACGTCGAGGCCGAAAAATACGCCCGTGATGCGGAGAGGGCGCTCAAGGCCGCCGCTGCGGCTTCGGTCGGCCCCGCCGCCCTGGGCAAGCTCTCCTGCCCCGTGTGCGGGCACAGGACGCGGTGAGAGGGCAGCAAGGGAGCAAGGCAGCAAGGCAGCAAGGGAAGGCAGCAAGGGAGCAAGGCAGCAAGGGAACAAGGGTACGGCCGTCGTCCCTTGCTCCCTTCCTGCCTTGCTCCCTTGCTGCCTTGCTCCCTTGCTGCCTTGCTGCCTTGCTCCCTTGCTCCCTTCCCGTGCTCCTTGCCGCCTTTCCAAGCTTTTATCATAGCCCAGTGAAATGGACGGTCGTGGAGAAGAAGAGGCTCGCGGTCGTGGTGCTGGGGCATGTCGACCACGGCAAGTCGACGCTGGTCGGGCGGCTGCTCGTGGAGAAGGGGCAGGTCCACCCCGAGGAGATAGAGCGCTACGCGGCGCTGGGCGCGGGCATAGGCAAGGAGAGCTTCAAGTACGCCTGGGTGATGGACCGGACCGACGAGTCCCGCCGGCGCGGCCTCACTCTGGACCTGAACTTCGCCGACCTCGAGACCCGCCGCTCCGAGCTGCACATCATAGACGCCCCGGGCCACCGGGACTTCCTGCGCAGCATGATAACCGGGACGACGGCCGCGGACGCCGCCCTGCTGGTCGTGGACGCGCAAGAGGGCATCATGCCCCAGACGCGGGAGCACGCCCGGCTGGCCCGGCTCATGGGCCTGGAGCACGTCCTCGTCGCGCTCAACAAGATAGACAAGGTCGGATTCGAGCCGGGCGCGATAGCGAATGCCGCCTCCGAGCTAAAGGCGATGCTGGGGGAGGCCGGGTTCTCCAAAATCGACATCATACCGGTCTCGGCCTGGGAGGGCCAAAACCTCACGGCTCGAGGGGAGCGGATGGGGTGGTACAGGGGCCGGACGCTGGAGGAGGCCCTCGACGAGATCGAGCATCGCGGGGCGCCGGCCGGGGGCTCGTTCCGGATGCCCGTCATGCAGGTGCTCCAGATAGGCGGGGTGGGCACGGTGGCGCTGGGTCGGATCGAGCGGGGCGAGGTGAGCGAGGGCGACGGGGTGTTCGCCGTGCCCGCCAACAAGGCCGGCGTCGTTCGGTCCATCGAGGCCTACGGCAAGGCCGTGCGGGCGGCCCGGGCCGGCGACACCGTAGGAATCGGGCTGCGCGACATCGGCCGCCAGGAGCTCTCCCGCGGCGACGTGCTGGGCACGCCCGAGGACCCGCCCCGCCCGGCCGAGGAGTTCTCGGCCAAGATCGTGCTGTTTCCGGGCGCGGGCACAGTGAGGCCGGGCTGGTCGGCCCACGTCCACTGCCACACCGCCGCGGTGCCGGTGAGGCTCGAGTCCATAGAGATGAAGTTTCGGCCGGAGAGCGGGGAGGCCTCATCGGAGGCGGACCGGGCGGTCCTGGGCGACGGGGATGCCGCGCTCGTCAGGTTCCGTCCGCTCAAGCCGCTGGTCCTGGAGCCCACGGGCAGGCTGCCGGGGATGGCGCGCTTTGCCCTGCGCGTCGGGCGCGAGACGGTCGGCGCCGGCTCCTGCGTCTCCGTGGAGGCGGCGGAGTCCCAGGCGCATCCGAAGGAGGGCGGCGCCCAGGCGTTCTCCTACAAGCACCGCAAGACCGGCCAGGGCGCCCGGGACCAGAAGGCGCGCAAGGAGCGGGAGGCCCGGGACATCTGGGGGAAGCCTGTAAGGAAATGATGGGCAGCGGGCAGCAAGGCAGCAGTGGGGCAGCGGGCAGGGGGCGGGGTGCACGAGGGTGCAAGGCGCCTGAAAGCTAGAACCCCCGGAGCTCATTCCGGGGTTCGTCACCATAGGAGAGCGCTGGAGCCCCGGACTTCAGTCCGGGGGGTTTGTCGGCGCGGGGAAAGGTTTTTAACCGGTTCGAGCGCTTTCACACCGGCATTCTGGGTGACGGGCATGGCCGACGAGGACCGGTTATCGAAACCGCCTTTGAAGATAGGCGTCCTGGAGGAGAAGGTCTTCTCGGTGTTCGAGGCCGTGCAGAAGAACCGCGACTTCCTGGCGGCCCGGGGGATGGCCGCATTCGACACCGTGACCGCGATGAACCGCCACCTGGTGGAGCTTGCGAGGCTCCACGAGAACTTCCGGATGTCCGTGCTCCCCGAGGGGGGCATCAAGTGGAAGGTCCTGGGCGGGCGCTCCCGCATGGGCAAGGAGATGGTCCGGCTCTCGGCGCTCTGCGGGGACCTCCACGGGAACCTGGTGGCCCTCTGCGACAGCACCTGCCGCCGGGAGAGGTTTCTCCGGGCCAGGCCCATCGCCCGGGAGCAGCACCGCCGGCTCACCTCCGAGTCCTACCGCAAGCAGCTGGGCCGGGATGTCTGGGTCCCGGACGCCCAGTCGCTTCCCAAGTACCTGGAGGACGACGAATGGTTCCTGGGGCTCGCGGAGGGCATCTCCAAGGCGATGCTGGGGCTGTTCTCGATCGTCTACGTGATGAAGGAGGCCTTCAAGGCCGAGTTCGAGCTCATCTTCGCCACCGTGGCCGAGCGGATGGACCGGCTCGCCCGGGCCAACGCCCCCATCCCGCCCGAGTACGCCGGCTACAACGAGCCCGCCCGCGTGGACCGCCAGCGTCACATCTTCGAGGCGATGGCGCTCCCGGCGTCCGAGGCGGTGCTCGTCCGGTACCTGGAGGAGGCGGACGCCTTCGCCGCCTGCTCGGACGCCGTCTTGTGGGTACAGTCGGAGCTCGAGGCCATCCTCCGGCGCGGGGCGATGTACCGCGATTTCTTCAATGTCGATCTCTCGTTCCCCCACGCGCAGCTGGACGCCTACGTCGGCTACCTGACCGCCCCCGGGAGGTCCGAACCGGGCACCGCCCACCTCTACCGCCACCTCTCCGAGAGGAGCTGGCGGCTCGACGCCCAGAAGGCCTACTTCCTGGGCAGGCTCTGGAGGATGCCGCCGGCGCAGCTCGCCCGCGCCCGGGCGGCGGTGGCCGCCGAGGGGGACGGCTTCCGCAGGGAGGAGACGGCGCTGCGCGCCGGGATGACGGAGACCATCCGGCTGCTCAAGCAGCACCGCCGGGACCACCCGGAGGAGCTCCGGCGTCTCGAGGGCTTCGACCGGGACAACGACCTTGCGATACTCAAGCTCCCCTCCGAGATCGACACCGCCGCCCCGGACGCGGCGCTGGCAGAGGCGCTCTCCGGCTTCCGGCGCTGCGTCAACGCCCGGACGGATGAGTTCGGCTCGCTGTGCCGCGCCATCCGCGACGAGGTGCTCCGGTTCCGGGCCGCGGTCGAGGTCTCCCCGCTGCCGGAGCCCACCCGGCGGGCGCTCCTGGACGCGGCCGGCGAGGTCGGGAACATCCACGCGCCGGCGGGGAGCCTGCACTTCAGCGACCGCTACCGCGCCACCGTCGAGCACTACAGGGCGCTCTCGAACGCCCAACGGGCGCTGGGGGAGCTCTGCCTCCGGCTCCTCGTCGCGGACCTCTCGGCGCGCTGCCGGGACTTCGAGAGCGTGGACAGGCGGTTCGCCGGCCACCTGGCCGTCCTGACGAAGAGGGCCGGCCTGCCCGCGGCGTACGGCGGGGAGAGGCTGGAGGAGCTGGCCACCGGGGGAGGCGAGGCCTACGGGCTGCTCCAGAAGGACGCCGAGGATTGCCTGACCTCAAGGAAGCGGATCCTGCTCGAGAGCATCAAGGAGCGCATCGAGCGGACCGAGCGCACGGTGATGCTGGGCGAGATGTTCCGCCGGCTCGACCAGATAGCCGGCCTTTCGCCCAAGCGCCCGGTGAACCTGGGCGAGGAGCTCGCCACCCTCGAGAGGTACCGGAGGGAGCTCTTCTCCCAGGACCTGCTTTCGGACGCCCAGCAGTACTGGATGCGGGTCCGGGAGCTGGGCGAGCGCCTGGAGGCCTCCATACGGGTGAACCTGGACCTCTCGATGATAGACTGGGAGGGCGGCAGCGCCGGCCCGGAAGCGGTGCTGGACCGGCTGGACGCCCGCTTCGAGTCGTTGGCGGCGGCGCTCGCGGCCCGCCTTTCGGAGATAGACCAGAACCTCTCCCGTGTGCCCGAGCTCAACGACCTGCGGCTGTCCCTGGGGCCGCTGCCGGGCCTGAAGGGCTGGACGGGCGACTGGAGGGCGCTGCCGCGCCTTCGGCTCCAGCACCTCGAGAACGCCTACGCGGCCATCCACGCCGCCCGCGAGAGGGCTTCAAGGGAGGTCGGGGACCTGCACCGCTCCTCCCTGGCGATGCGCCTCCCCGACGAGTTCGCCTCCCGGTTGAAGGCCCTGGGCCAGGCGGAGCTGGACGAGGCGGTGGTGGGATTCGCCTCGCTCCGGCCGGCGGTGCGGGCCTTCCTGACCTCGACCATCAGGGAGACCCTGGCGGGGCTCGAGATGCCCGACTCCGGGAAGTGGGAGCTCCCCGCCGGGGCGACGATGCGCGCCTGGCTTTCGGTATGGGCCGAGTTCCTGGAGATGGTGACCGCCCATGCCCGGGCCACGCTGGACGAGGTGGCCGACCTGCGTGAGAAGCTCTCCGGCTCCGAGGAGGCGAACCGGCTCCGGCGGAAGACGATAGGCAAGTTCGCCCTGCGGGAGCTCCTGCGCGCCTCGGACTCGTCTTGCATGAGGGACATCGCCTTCCTGCTCTTCGACGCCGACGCCGCCATGGAGACCGTCCACCGGGACATCGAGCTGGCCCTCAAGGTGTCCAACCTGCCCGCGCTCTCGGACGCAGAGAGAAGGTGGCGGGAGCTGCGCCGGCGGCTCGGCGAGATCGCCGCCCGTCGGTACGCCCCCGGGGAGGTGCCCCTCATAGAGGCGCTGCGCGACTTCGAGGACCGCCGGCTCCGGGAGTACGCCCTCTCCAGGAACAAGGCCCGGTTCCACGACCAGGCCCTCATAGAGGACCTCGAGCGGGCCATCGTCCGGTGCCGGCTCCGCGACCGAAAGATCAGTTCCCGGGAGTTCCACCGCGTGCTGACCGCCCTCCAGAAGGAGGGGGAGGTGCGCTGGAAGGACTTCTCCGACAGGTTCCTGCTCACCTGCGGCGAGCACCCGGAGTACCGCCTGTCCGTGGCCCCGGCGGGCGACCCGTCGGAGTCCTCAAGGTGCACCGTGACCTGGGGCGAGCGGACGGTGCAGTTCGTCTACGACCCCAAGAGGATGCTTCTCGTTCTGAAGGAGAGCTGATGGGATGGCCGACAGGAAGGCGGAGCCGCAGCCCTGCGCGGAGGCAAAGAAGTTCCTGCGAACGATGTTCCTGATAGGCATCGGCCAGTGCGGGGGCAACGTCGTCGCCCGGATGATGAAATGGCTCCACGAGATCCCGGATTCTTACATCAACTCGATGATGAAGGACGCGATAGGCGACCGATATTTGGCCATCAACTCCGGCCCGGAGCTCAAGTTCCTTCCCATGAACCTCTTCAAGCCCCGCGCGGACGGCTCGAGGGACCACTCCGTGGCGATAGGCGACGAGCGGGGCTCGAGCTTCGTGAAGAAGGGCCGCCTCGTGCACCGGGACAACTGGTCCAAGATAGAGGCCTCCATCCAGACGCTCCTTCCGCGCGACGGCTCCCCCCCGCCCAACCTCTTCATCGTGGTGAACAGCGTGGGCGGCGGCACGGGCAGCGGCGGCGCGCCCTTCGTCATCGAGAAGCTCCGGGAGCTCTATCCCGAAAGCTTCATCTGGAACCTGGCGTTCCTGCCCCACGAGCTGCACGGCAAGGGCAAGGTCCACGTCCCCCACTACCTGGTGGAGATGGACCGGCTCATCGCCGAGCGCGGCCTCAACGTCCGTCGGGACCGGCCGGCCCCCGGCAAGGGCGACCCCAGATCCTGCGAGGACGAGCTGCAGGAGTGCAAGATAACGCCCATAATGGTGAGCAACCTGCGCCTGCGCAAGGGCAGGTGCGAGGGGCCGCTCTGCAACGTCAACACGAGCGACGAGGCGATAATAGACAACTTCAACCTCATCGGCGTGTCCCTCATCGATTCGCTGCTCTTCCCGCTGCTTCTGGCGGGCATGGCCTCGGAGGTCTTGGGCCGCAACCGGCTCGACGAGTGGTCCCGCGAGGCCGGGATGGACCTCACCAAGATGGGCAAGATGAGCGATCTTACCGACATATCCCGCCTCATGCACTTTGTCGTGCCGCTGGTGCTCGAGGGCTTCTCCGAGGAGGACCTGGACATCCTCCAGTCACGCGGCGACGCGGGCAAGCTCGAGTCCAAGTTCGAGGAGTGCCTCCGGCATGCCATCTCGGAGCTCTCCTACACCCTCGACGAGAACGGCCGGCCCTTCCTGCGCGGCACGCTCGCCGGGCTCTCGGAGCGGCCCTCGGCCTCCAATGTGCTGGGCCTGGTAAGCGGCGACGAGACGTTCGCCAACGGCACCGCCGCGGACGCGCTGGCTTCGGCGGTCAACCGCGTGTTTGCGCCCAACTTCCTGGAGTGCACCTGGTACCGCCGGCCCGACGACAAGAAGGTGCTCCTGCTCTTGGGCGGGGCCGACGTCTCCGACTTCCGGATGTGGGCGGCGGAGCTCGGCCGGCTGCTCGAGCGGAGGCTGGACGAGACCGAGCTTTTGCGCAACATAAACTTCTCCTCCCGGGAGCTTCGTGCCGTCCACGAGGCCCTGACGGGCACGATACTGCCCAAAAGGGACCAGGCGCCTGCTGAGGCCGGGCAGGGGCAGGCGAAGAAATAGGGAAAGAGGGGCAGCGGGCAGCAGTGGGGTATCGGGCATCAGGCGGTCGGCAGCGGGAACGCCGGTTCCTGCTGCCCGTTGCCCGCTGCCCCCCCGCTGCCCGCTGCCCACTGCCCGCTGCCCTTCCCCTTCCCCACCGCAAATCACATTAACTGCTCCCGGCGATACCAGCCGCGGGGGTAGAGGGTTGGACAGGAAGGCGAGCATCAGGGTGGCCCCGCCGGGGCCGAAGGGCAAAAAGATCGTCGACCGGGACACCCGGTTCCTGGCGACCGCCACCAAGGCGGCGCCCATCGCGGCGGTCCGGGGGCGCGGCGTCCTGGTCGAGGACGCCGACGGGAACACCTACCTGGACTTCACGAGCGGCGCCGGGGTGATCAACACCGGCCACTGCCACCCCAGGGTGGTCGAGGCCATCCAGAAGCAGGCGGCCGAGCTCATCCACTTCGCCGGGACGGACTACTACTACGACGTCCAGGCCCGGCTGGCCGAGCGGCTCACCGAAATCACGCCGGGGAAGTTCGAAAAGAGGGTCTTTTTCACAAACAGCGGCACGGAGTCCATCGAGGCGGCGCTCAAGCTCGCCCGCTGGTCCTCCGGGCGCCGGCAGTACATAGCATTCATCGGGGCCTTCCACGGACGGACTATGGGGGCGCTGTCGCTCACGGCCAGCAAGCCCGTCCACCGCGACCGGTACTTCCCCACGGTGCCCGGCGTGGAGCACATCCCCTATGCCTACTGCTACCGGTGCCCCTACAAGCTCGAGCACCCCGGCTGCGGGCTCTGGTGCGTCAAGATACTCGACGAGGTGTACTTCGGCTCCTACCTCCCCCCGGGCGAGGTGGCGGCGGTGTTCGCCGAGCCCGTCCAGGGCGAGGGCGGGTACATCGTGCCCCCGAGGGACTGGATGGGGGCGCTGCGTGACCTGACCTTAAAGCACGGCATCCTGCTCGTCGACGACGAGGTCCAATCCGGGTTCGGCCGCACCGGGAAGTGGTTCTGCGCCCAGCACTACGGCGTCGAACCGGACGTCGTGGCGCTGGCCAAGGGCATCGCCTCCGGCTTCCCCCTGGGGGCAATCGTTTTCCGCAGGGAGCTGGACTGGAAGGTGGCGGGCGCCCACTCCAACACCTACGGCGGCAACCCGGTGGGCTGCGCCGCCTCCCTCGCCACCATCGATGTGATAGAGAAGGAGAGGCTGCGGGAGAACGCGGCCGGGATGGGCGACTACCTGCACAAGCGCCTCCTCGAGCTGCAGGAGAGCCACGAGTGCATAGGCGACGTTCGCGGCATCGGGTTGATGCAGGCCACCGAGTTCGTCTTGGACCGGCGGACCAAGGAGCCGGCCCCGAAGCTGCGGGACGCCATCGAGGAGCTGGCCTGGCGCAAGGGCCTGCTGCTTCTGGGCTGCGGCCGCAGCACCATCCGCTACATCCCGCCCCTGCTCGTCTCCCGCGACCAGATAGACCAGGCGATGGGCATCCTGGACGAATCCGTCAGGGAAGCGCAGAAGGAATAAGGCGCAGGGCGCAGGGCGCAAGGGGCGAAGGCGCAAGGACCAAGGCACGGGGCGCAAGGGGCGAAGGCGCAAGACGCAGGGCGCAAGGCGGAAGGATCAACGGACCAATCGTGGATTCTTCCCTTGTCCCTTGCGCCATCCCCCTTGCGCCTCAAGCCTCGCGCCTTGCGCCTTGCGCCTTGCGCCTTTTCACAGCTTGCCCGAATACGCCCTTACGAAAGCCTCGATGCTCCGGTCGTAGGTCCTCTCGACCTCGGGGGGGAAGAGGCAACCGGGGAGCTCGCCGCTGGCCCTGTGGTAGGAGATGCACTCGCAGCACAGCCCCTTGCGGGCGCAATGATGGTAGGTGCAGGTGCACTTCCGTATGTTCTTGTCCTGGATGCAGGGTCGGGACATTCAGCCACCGCATGCGAATCGCCCTTCCGGCGCATAAGGTTTCGCACCGCACCCAGCACCCTGCACCCTGCCGCCAGTGCGCACCGTCGGCACTCTCAGAATCGGAGAGTAAATGTATTTAAAGGCGACAGGCTTTGTTTAATAATACGTAAAGGAAGGAATGCGTTATGGAGCAGGGAAAGGGCACCACCGCGCGACCGGTCCCCGAAGGCCTTCAGCCGCCTCCACCCCCGCCTCCGCCGCCGCCTCCACCCGCCCAGGTTCCGGCGGCGCGACCTCCGATCGCCCGCCCGATCGAGGTGTACACGCCGGCGTCCGCCGGCCCGGCGGCCGCGGCGCCGCCGCCGGCCCCGCGGGCCGCCCCGCCGCCCCCTCAGCCCACGCAGGGAGAGGGCGCCGGCGGCCCGGTTTCGGTCCTGCCCCAGGTCACGGGGCCGGCCATACCGCCGCCCCCGGGAAGCCCCGAGGTCCGGCCGGCGACGGAGCCGGCGCCCGCCAATGCCGCGCCGCCCGAGCCTCCCCAGGCCGCCGAGAAGAGGGTACGCGAGTACCGCTACCGGACCCGCATCATCAAGGCGGCGATCCTGCCCATCCTTTTCAGCGCGATGTCATTCTACATGCTGTACAATTACGTCACCGGCTACGAGCCCTACTTCACCTACGACCCGGACTACATCCTCTCCGGTTTCGCGATAGGGTTGGTGGTCACCACCGGCTTCCTGGTCGCCAACATGCGGCTCGCCCGGCGGGACGGCTCCTACACGACCCGACTGCGCAACGGCGTGCTGATAGTCCTCGCCTTCATGATCCCCTATCTCTACCTCATGGTGCTGGTCAACCTGTCGCTGGCCTGGAAGTTCAGCATCGGCTACTTCTTCTCGGCGATAATCTCGCCGTTCGTGGTAATGGCCTACGAGGCGGCGTCACACGGCAAGTTCTTCGTGCAGGAGGAGGAGGTCGACGACCGGCTGACCAGGACGCTGGTGTTCCGGACCTGAACCGTCGGTCGGCTGGCTGGTGCATGAGATGGCCGGGAACACTCTTGGCGGCATCTTCCGGGTGACCACCTGGGGCGAGTCCCACGGCCCGGCCCTCGGCTGCGTCATCGACGGCTGCCCGGCGGGGCTCGAGCTTGCGCCGGAGCACATCCGCCGGGAGCTTTCCCGCGACGTCCCCTTCCATCTTCTGACCAAGCGCATCGAGCCCAACGACTTCCAGATAATGAGCGGGGTCTTCGAGGACCGGACGATCGGCACCCCCATCGCGATAGTCATCAAGAACAGCAAGCACGAGTCGGACCGGTACCGCAAGATAATGTTTACGCCCCGGCCGGGCCACGCCGACCTCTCCTACCGGCTCAAGTACGGGCACGTGGACTGGCGGGGAGGCTCCCGCGCGAGCGGCCGCACCTGGATCTCGGTCGTCGCCGCCGGCGGCGTCGCCCGGAGGCTGACCGAGCTTTGCGGAATAGAGGTCCGGTCGGCCCTGACGGAGCTCGGCGGCCTGGCGGTCGACGAGTCCAACCTGGAGCAGCGCGTCCGCTCGCTGGCGGCCCAGGCCGAGCAGGACCGGGACGCCACCGGAGGGATAATCTCGGTCACGATACGCAACCTCCCCGCGGGACTGGGGGCGCCGGCGTTCCACCGCTTCCACGCCGACCTGGCCCAGGCCATACTGAGCATACCCGGCGTCAAGTCATTCGAGCTCGGGGCCGGCCTCCGGGCCGCCCAGGCGAAGGCCTCCCAGTTCAACGACCCGATAGTGATGGCGGGCGGCCGGCCGACCCTGCAGACAAACAACGCCGGCGGGGTCCTGGGCGGCATCACCGTCGGGACGCCCGTGGTGTTCCGCTTCACCGTGAAGCCCACCCCGTCGATACCCATACCGCAGCAGAGCATCGACCTGCGCACGCGGGCGGCCGCCAGCGTCTCCACCGAGGGGAACCACGACGCCAACTACGCGCCCCGCTCCCTGGTCATCGCCGAGGCCGTGGCCGCCATAGTGACGACCGACCACCTCATGCTCTCGGGCTACCTGCCCCACGACTCGCTGGTGCCCCAGCAGCAGAGGCTGCAGACGCTGCCGAGGCGGTGAGGGAGGATGGCGACATGAGCACCCTGAGCTTTCTTCTGAAGCACTTCCCGGGGATCATCAAGCTGTCGGAGAACCGGGGCATGATCACCCGGAGGCTGCGATCCTGCGTGAGGCGCGCCTTCAGCTCCAAGTTCTACCGCGAGAAACTGACGAAGGCAGGCGTGAGACCGTCGGACATCCGGACCATCGACGATTTCACCCGGAAGGTCCCCCTGACCACACGGCCGGAGCTCGAGGCGGCCGACCCCTACGACGTCTTGGCCATCCAGCCCGGCCGGGAGTGCCTGATATACGCCCAGACCAGCGGCACCACCACCGGGCGCCCCGTGCCCGTGTGGGTGACCAAGCGGGAGTTCGAAAGGCAAACAGAGCTGGCGCTGTGCCTGCCGATAATCCGCAAGCACCTTCGCAAGGACATGAAGTGCGCCATCTGCTACCCGTACACGAGGACGCTGGCCGGCCGAGGCGGCGACCTCATCATACAGCATGCCGGCGCCACGCTCATCCCGATAGGCACGCGCAACAACATGTACCCGCCCGAGGTGGCCGCCGAGACCATCCGCAAGCTCAGGGTGGACGTTTTGGGCGCGGCCGCCACGGACGCCTTCGCCTACGCCAACATACTGCTGGACAGGGGATTGCGGCCCGAGGAGGTGGGCGTCAAGTACATCATGTCGGGCGCCGAACCCTGCTCCGAGAACCGGGCCCGGGCGCTGGGGAAGGTCTGGGGCGGGGCGAGGGTTTTTTCGCTTTTGGGCCAAAACGAGTCGGGGTTCCTGGGCGTCCCGTGCGAGGAGTACATGATGCACATACCCTCCTTCGCCATGTTCACCGAGATCATCCACGACGACGGGACGCCGGCGGCCAGGGGGGAGCGGGCCCTGTCGGTCGTCACGCCCACGACGAGGGAGGCGATGCCGATGCTCCGCTACCTGACGGGGGACTACATCGAGCTTCTCAAGGAGCCCTGCGCCTGCGGCCTGCCGCTGCCGGCGATGCGCATCCTGGGCCGCAAGGGGACCGACGTCCGCCTCGGGCCGGTCTCGAGGTTCCCGATAGAGCTCGAGAACACCCTCTACAAGGCGGACCTCAACGGGGTGTGGTACCAGATCCACGCCTGGCCCGACCATGTCGACATCACGGCCGAGCACCGCGACGAGTCCGACTGGTCGCGGCTTTCCGGGCAGATAAAGTCCAACTTCGAGTCCGAGTTCCCGGGTGTGGCGGTCAACGTGAGGATGGTCCACCAGGGGGAGCTCTACAACTACAGGGAACTGCGCATGGGCAAGGCGGTCTCCCGCGTACTGGCCGGGAGCGACGGCAAGGAACTGATAGAGGGAGCGTAGGCGGGGGAGGGAGATGTTCCGGTGACCGCCCGAAGGACCGCTCTCGTGTGGGCCAAGACCCTCCGGCTGGGGTTCTTGCCCGTGGGGGCCGCCATCTTCGCCACCATGCCCGTGCCCATCCTGGCCGGTCTCGGGCTCCCGCTCCAGGCGCCCCTCCTCCTGGCCCTCCTGGCCGGCGTGGCGGCCCACCTCCTCTGGTGGGCCTACGGGACGCTGCTCAACGACTACCACGACCGGGAGATGGACCGCCACCACCCCTTCGGGGAGAAGATGTTCACCCGCGGCCTCTTCTCGGACCGGGAGCAGCGGCGCCTGGTGGCGGCGTTCGGGTGCGCCGCCGCCCTGCTGGAGCTGCCCCAGGTGGCCTACATCCTGGCGTTCCACCCCGACGGGGCGGTGGACGCCGCGGCGTTCTCGGCGATAATACTGGTGGGGTTCGTCCTGGCCACGGCCTACTCGGCCCCGCCGGCGCGTACCCGGAGCAGGTTCCTGGGCGCCACCTACACCCTCATGCTCGTGTTCGTGATAGCGTTCCTGCGGTTCTGCGTGCTGGTCGGCGGCTGGGACCTCCTGGCCTCCAACTGGACCTACGTCGCGGGCATCTCGCTCTTCATCTACCTCAGCCACGGGATAACGAGCGTCTCGCTCAAGGACATCCCGGACGCCTTCTCTGACGCCCGGGGGGGCGTGCGCAGCGTGCCGCTGGTGTGCGGCTTCCGGCCCGCACTGCGCGTAAGCGTGCTCTTCCTTGGCCTGACGATGGTGGTCGGGGCGCTCATGGTGTGGGCCGGCTGGGTGCAGTGGTGGTTCCTGGTCTCCTACGCCGGGGCGCTGGTCTACATTTACCTTTACAGGGACATGGGCCGCTGGATAGACCTCATCTCGGCCGACCCGGGGCAGTGGTACCGGGTCCCCATGAGGAGGACCTACCACGTCCTCGGGTACCTGGTCAACTGGGGCGTCTGGATACCGATGCTCATGCTGGCGTTCCGCGGGGGGCTGCTCTCGTGAACACGGCGGGGACCAAGCCGCGCAATTGGGGGACCTGGGGGAGGCTCTTCCGCATCGCCTTCCTGCCGGTGATGGTCCTCGTCTTCGGCCTGATGGCCGTGCCGGTCCTGGCGAGCCTCCACCTCGACTGGACCCCCCTGGTCCTAGGCGTGGTGGCGCTCTCCACGGCCGCCCATATATTCTGGTTCTGCTACGGCACCGTCCTCAACGACTACTTCGACCAAGACATCGACCGCCACCACCCGTTCGGCACGACGCCCTTCACCGGGGGCTACTTCACCGACGGGGAGAAGCGCCGGGTGGTGTGGGCCTGGGCGGCGGCGGCGGCGCTCTGCGAGGCGGGGCTCCTCGCCTACATCGCGCTCGTCCACCCCAAGCCGTTCATCGACGCCCTCGTGTACGCCGTGTTCCTGGCCATCGGGATAGTCATGGCCACCATGTACTCGATGCCCCCGGTGCACGCCAAGCGGCGCTTCCTGGGCGCGGCCTGGACGCTGCTCTTCGTCTTCGTCATGGGCTTTTTGAAGTTCTGCCTCGTCTTCGGCGGCCTGGACTACCTGGTGCTCAACTCCGGCTACATCTTCGGGATATGCCTCTTCCTCTACCTTGACCACTCCATAACCTCGATATCGCTCAAGGACATCGGGGACTTCTGGGCCGACGACCGGGGCGGGGCGCGCACGGTCCCGCTGGTCATGGGGCTTCGGCCGGCCCTGAAGATCAGCGCCATCTTCCTGGTGGCGACCGCCGTGACCGGGGTGCTCCTCGTGGTGCTGGGCTGGCTCCGGTGGTGGTTCCTGTTCACCTACGCCGGCCTCGTGACCTACTTCTACCTCTACCGCGAGATGAACGGCTGGATAGACGAGGTCTCCCGCGACAAGAACCACTTCCACAGGGTCCCCGTCCGCCAAAAGTTCCTCGCCTTCGGCTACATCCTGAACTGGGGCATCTGGATGCCGGCGTTCATGCTGGCGTTGAACGGGAATCTGTTGTTGTGATCTGTGTAAGGCGCAAGGCGCATGGCGCGAGGCGCAAGGGGGAAAGGCAGGAAGGCAGAAAGGCAGAAAGGCAGCAAGGGACGACGGCAATCCCTTGCTCCCTTGCTCCCTTGCTGCCTTGCTGCCTTGCTCCCTTGCGCCTTATGCCATGCGCCTTCAGCCTTGCGCCCTGCGCCCTGCGCCTTCTCCCTAGAACAGATCCACGAACGCCCTTCTGCCCCCGACCACGAGGGTCACGTCCGCCGCCATGAGTATGCTGGCCATCGCCACGATGGTCGCCTGCGGCGTGGGCAGGCCCCTCGGCGAGGGCGGGGCAATGCCCGGGATGAGGTCCATCGCCTCCGTCTCGTACATCTCGTCGCGGTTGTACTTGAGAAGGACCATCACCGGCTTGTCGGCCGTGACCTTCAGGACCGTGCCGTTGCGGATGTCGTTCACCGTTATTCCCCCTTCCGCGCGGCCGTCCAGGTTGATGTCCAGGCCCTGTCTCTCGTCCGAGGTGCTCTCGGATATGTCCCACACGCGGGTGCCGTAGGGCTCCACCTCGCCCTGGAAATAGACCGAGTTCACGAGGGAGAAGTCCACCCGGACGTTGTTGTCCTCGCCCATGTTGGTGAGCACGACGTAGGCCCGGCTCTTTATCGGTATCTGGAAGCTTGTGGAGAGCGGGTAGGGGACCGAGCCGGACGGGTAGGGCACGCTGACCTTGTTGTATATCTGCACTATCTCCTCGGTGGCGATGTTGCCCTTGTACTGGGGGTAGCGGTCGTCCCAGCACGAGTCCGCTATCGTGTAGACGTAGATGGGGGCGGTGGAGCGGATCCGGGCCCACTGGTAGGAGGGGGTCTCCATGCAGGTGTAGACCACCCGAAGGTCGAACATCCGTATCTCGCCCGCATCGAGGTCCCCCTCGAAGGAGCCCTCGTTGCCCTCGCGGTCCTCGAGCTTGATGTGGGTCTTCTCGGGCGCCTGGACCATGACCTTGCCGAAGCACGGGAACAGGAAGTCGGTCTGGTCCTTGCCGAAGACCTGCGTGCAGGCGTTGTCGTCCTCGATGCCGGCGACGACGGACACCGGTTTGTCGGCGGTGATGAGCACCAGGCTGTTGTCGAACCCCCACTGGCCGAAGATGCTGTCGCGGTTGGAGCACCAGGTCTCGAACGTCCCCAGGGTGAAGGTGGCGTCGCCGCTGTGGTCGGTGACGTCTATGACCTGCACCCTGGTCTCGCCCTCCAGGGCGGATATCCAGACGTCGGCCGGTATCCAGGTGAAGAGCTTCTTGCCGTAGAAGGAGTAGACGCCGTCCTGGCCCAGCCAGGTGACGCCGTGCTCGCGGGCCTCGTCGTTGTTCGAGCACTTGCCGTTCATCGTGTGGTGCATCAGCGTTATCGGGTAGTCGGAGGTTATGCGGAGGACGCCCCCGAGGTAGTGGTGGATGCGGTTGTCTATCTTGAGGGTCCACCCGATGGTCTGGATGCGCACCGACTCGTAGGCCATCATCTCGATCGTTTTCACGGTGTCCTCCGGGCCGGTGTTCTTGGAGCTGAAGTCGACCACCTTGGTGCTCTGGTTGAAGTTCCAGGCCCTGGCCTGATGATTGAAGGTGGCGTCGAACGCCTTGCCGTTGACGAGCTCGATCCTCACCGTGGTGTCCTTCTCGTAGGAGAAGAGCTGCAGGTAGCTTTGGTTGATGCGGGGCTCCGACTGGCCGTACCCGTAGGAGTACGAGAAATGCCCGTGGGTCCAGGATTTGTCCCGCGCGTAGCCCCAGGCCCCCATCGTGGCGGGAGGCATGAAGAACACGTACTTGGTGTTGGTGAAGGTGGAGATGTCCGTGCTGGAGCGGAAGGGCTTGTCCTCCTCCCGGGCGTCGTTGTAGTCCTTGAAGTCCCGTATCCCGTCGAGGGCGGGCTCCTGCGAGAACGCCACCGCCGAGACGGGCAGGAAGAACAGGCTAGCCACTATCAGGAACAGCGATATCGCGTCCAGTGCCCGGGCCATCTCTCGTTGCCTCCCGTGATCCGTATATTGGTCTCTATGTATTTCTCACCTTTTCTTGAAGAGCCTGGGCCACTGGGCCGCCATCAGCCCCGTGCCCCCGGCGGCGACCACGCCGATGTCTATGGCCAGCACGCCCGCCATGACGGAGGGCAGCATCCAGGGCCCCTGCGAGTTGGCCGTCGAGAACGTGGGCGCGTTGCTCAGTATCAGGTCCACGTCCTGGGGCTCGCAGGAGTAGTCGGAGGCGTACTCGACCCTCACGAGGACGTCGCGGCTTGCGGAAATGTGCATGACCCGGACGGTGGCGAACATCTCGTCGCGGTTGTCCATGCAGACGTCGTCCTCGCCCATGTCGTTGTAGCACTCGTTCTCGTCGTAGACGACGCGGTAGGTCTCGTAGGCCCTCATCTTGCAGCCCTTGGTCTGGCCCTCGAGCCAGTCGCCGGTCCAGCCGACGGTCGTGTCGTCCTCAAGCGCGGTGATGTAGATGATGGCGCAGTGGTGTATCGGGACGGTCCACCGGTTGTCGGCCGGGTAGTAGTCGTTGCCGTGCTTGAACGACGCCACGGTCGTCCCGTCGAACGCGTTGTCGTCGTTGGCGGTCCACATATCGACCTTGATGGGCGCGTCGGAGATAACCCGCACCCAGCGGACGTTGGCGACATTGTTGTGGGAGTGGGACTGGGTCCTCCAGGTCTTGGTGGTGAACTGCTTGCCCTTCTCGATCGTGACGTAGGCGTTCTCCTGCGGGGTGTCGTCCCACCTGATGTCCACGTGGGCGGTCCTGTCCACGGGCGAGATCGTGATGGCCCGCTGGACCGGGATGTAGTAGCGCATGCCCAGCTGGCCGTAGCACTGGGTATGGTGGTTGTTGTCCCAGATGCCGCCGTAGAGCGTGACGGGGCGGTCCGCCTTGATGTGGACCCAGTCGGACTCGAAGTTGTTGCAGTCGATGTAATTGTGGACCCGGTCGCTCTTGAGGACCTCTATCGTCTTGGGCACGTTCTTCCAGCCCAGCACGTTCTCGTCGTAGACCTCGCCGTAGTACTCCGGGTCGTTGAAGAACTCGCCGCAGTAATATCCGTTCCAGGGCGCCCCCCTGAAGAACTCCCCGTACATGTTCCCGTTCGTGGAGTACCCGCCGTCGTCCTCGCCGTAGGCGTAGTTGATGAAGTTGGGCACGTGCGCCCAGTTCTCCCAGGCGTCCAGCACTATATCAAATGAATCGTCGCCGTTGTAGCGGTCGCGGTCTATCGGGTAGTAGCTGCCCTTGTAGGGGACCTTCATGCCCTGTATCGGTATCGCGCCGTGGGTGGGCGTCCCGCCGCGGCCGTCGTTGTCGAGGATGCCGTCGCCGTCGGAGTCCATCGTGAGGGACTTGGCGGTCATGTCCCGTATCGTTATGTGGTTGTCGTCCTCGTAGCTCGCGATGAAGAGATCGCGGTGGACGAACCCGAAGAACTCCGTCCCGTAGAAGGACCACACCGCGTCGCAGGAGAGCTCGGTGGTGAACCACATGGTGTCGATGCCGTGGGCCGGCTGGTCCCAGTCCTGCCCGTCCCAGTCGTCGCCCGGGTCGGCCAGGCCGTTCTGGTTGAGGTCCCGGTAGCCGTCAGTCATCGTCGTGGTCTGCACCGTGACCCTGCCGGTGCTCCTGACCTCGACCGCCCCGTCGTAGAGCGCCAGGTCGGTCGTGGTGTAGAGGATGCGGCCCTGGAGCGCGCCCAGCGTGCCCTGCCAGAGCACCTCGTTCTGGGCCCGGCGTATCCAGGGCGAGAACGGCTCGCGCTCGGGGTAGGGCCCCACGCACCGCCACTCCTCGTCGTTGTTGTTGTCGCCGCAGACGGAGAACACGACCTCCTTGAAGTGCACCTCCACGCGGTTTTGGGACAGGTTCCCGCCCTGGGCGGTCAGGTGGATGCGGGCGAAGTCGCCCTCCTGCGCCCAGCCGTCGGAGCCCGCCGGGATGGCGCCGTAGCTTTCGTATTTCTGGAGCAGGGAGCACGGGCCGTGGGTGCCGTCGTCCTCCAGGCGCTCGATGCCCATGACCTCGCCGGGCAGGAAGAGCTTTATCTCGCCCGCCGACCCCTTGATGACGCTTCCCCAGCACTGGAAGCAGTCGCCGCAGGTCCTCGTCTTCCAGTAGCACTCCACGACATCCGGGGTGGGCTGCTGGAGCGTGAGGTCCATGTTGCAGTACGGATAGGCGTCGACGCATGCCTCCTCGTCCCCCTTGAAGAACAGGTCTGTGAGCCGGTGGCCGTGCTTGAGCGTTATCGTTATCTCGTTGTCGGGGTCGTAGCTTCCGAGCAGTATCGCCCCCTTGTCGCTCAGAAACGATGTGCCGTAGAAGTCGGTCCCGTTGACGCAGGCGCAGTTGTCCTCGTCCTGCTCCCCGTCGTAGTTCTCGTCGAAGACCAGGCCCCACTCGTTGTCCTGCTGCTCGTCGGTCTGGTCGTACACGCCGTCGATGGGCCTCCAGTAGAACGTGAAGAGGTTGTTCACGAAGGGGGTCTTGTCGTTGAGCTGCTTCCCCGGATCGCCGTCGATGAGCGCGGTGCCGGTACCGGTTATCTTCGTGGCGGGCAGCATGGTCAGGCCCAGAAAGACCACGACCAGCGCCAGCGCCTTCAGGTAGGTCCCGACAAAGCCCGTCGCCCCTGCCAGCTTCCTTCCAGACATCTTCATCCCCGATGCCTCCTTTTCCCCGTCCGGGCCACCTGGCCCGGTTTGCATGATTTATTCGGTTTTGCCCTATTACGAGGTCTAAGAGGATATATGAAGTTTGTTTGTCGAAAACTGTGATTGGTCCCGAAAAGAGCGGGCAAAATATATATCCGGGATGCAAGTGTTAAATAGGTTTCCGGTCAATAGAGGTTCTACTTAAAGGTAACCGTGGCCCCCATGGCGCTGGTGTGCGTTCCCATCCGTGAGAGGACGGCCGGCGGGATGGTGCGGGCGGCCCGCGCCGCGCGCCGGCGCGGCGCGGACCTCGTCGAGCTCCGGCTCGACTACCTGGCCCGTTGCGGGCCGAAGGATATCGAGAGCCTGGCGGAGCGCCTCCGCTCCGTTCCGGCGGTGGCCACTTTGCGCCCGGAGCGCGAGGGGGGCCGGTACCGCGGCGGCGAGCGGCCGAGGCTGGACCTGCTGGAGCGGGCCATCCGGTGCGGGTTCGAGCATGTCGATTTGGAGCTCTCCATCGGTCGGCGGGAGCTTTGCCGCCTGACGGGCCTGGCGCGCCGGCGGGGCGTGCGCGCAATCGTCTCCCACCACGACTTTCGGCGCACCCCCCCGGTCGCGGGAATCGTCCAAAGGCTCCGGCAGTGCGTCCGGGCCGGCGGCCTCGCGAAGGCGGCCTTCACGGTACTGCGCCCGGGCGATTGCGCCCGGATACTCGGGGCCGCCCGCAGGGCCCGCGGGCGGGCGCCCGGGGCCATCGTCGTCGGGATGGGCCCCGCGGGCACCATCACCCGGACGCTCTCGCCCTTCCTGGGTGCCGCCTTCGTGTACGCCGGATTGGACCGCCGCAGGCTCACGGCCCCCGGCCAGCCGGACATCGGGGCCCTGATGGAGTACTGGAAGGTCGCCGGCGGCCCGGGCCGCGTCGGCGCCTCCACCGGGCTCTACGGCATACTGGGCCACCCTCTGGGGCACTCCCTGTCGCCGGCCCTGCAGAACGCCGCCTTCCGGGGGCTGGGCCTGGACGCCGCCTACCTGCCTTTCGACGTCCCCCCGAGGGCGCTGGCGGACACCCTGGGGGCCCTCCGGGCCGCCGGGCTGCGCGGCGCCAACGTCACGATACCCCACAAGACCGCGGTGATGGAGCTCCTCGACAGCCTCGACGGCGCCGCCGCGGGGGTCGGCGCCGTCAACACGATAGTGCGCTCCAACGGCAGGCTCTGCGGCTACAACACCGACGTCGCCGGGTTCGTGGGCGCGCTGGAGGGCCGGGGCGTGGTGCTGCGGGGCGCGCGGGCGCTCGTGGTGGGCGCCGGAGGGGCAGCGCGCGCCGCGGTGCACGGGCTGCTGATGAGGGGCGCCGCCGTCACGGTCGTCAACCGCCACCGCAGGCGGGCGGAGGGGCTGGCCGGGCGGCTGGGTGGAACGGGCATCACGGTGGCGAACCTGCGCGACATCGGCGAGCTCGCCGGGCGGTCCGACATCCTGGTGAACTGCACGCCGGTCGGGATGAGGGGCTTTCCGGCGGAAAGCCCGGTGCCGCCCCGCTCGCTCCACCGCGGGATGGCGGTGCTGGACATGGTCTACAACCCGGTCCGGACGCCGCTGCTTGGGGCCGCGCGCCGCAGGGGCGCGCTCGGCATCCCCGGAGTGGAGATGTTCCTCGGGCAGGCCGAGGAGTCCTTTCGGCTCTGGACGGGGAAGCGCTTCCCGGACGCGGCGGCCCGGGCCGTCCTGTGCAACTCTCGGTTTTCGACAAGCAGACATTAAATACATAGTGCCTCAATGACAATCCCGGTGACGCCCCTGCACGGACCCGGCAAGTCTCTAAGGCTGGGAAGGATCCTCGACCCCAGCACCCGCCGCGCCGTCATAATCCCCATGGACCACGGCGTCTCGGCCGGCCCCATCGCCGGCATCGCCGGGATATACCGGACCATCGGCCAGGTGGCCGAGGGAGGGGGCACCGCGGTCGTGGTGCATAAAGGGGTGGTCCAGAGCCTTCCGGCCGGCGCCTCGCCGGGAACGGGCCTCATAATCCACCTTTCCGCATCCACCGGCCTGGGCCGGACACCCGACGCCAAGACGCTGGTGTGCACGGTCGTCGAGGCACTGAGGCTGGGTGCCGACGCGGTGTCGGTCCATGTCAACTTCGGCGCCGAGACCGAAAAGGAGATGCTCCACGACCTCGGGGCCGTCGCGCGCGACTGCCAGGAGTGGGGGGTGCCCCTTCTGGTCATGGCCTACCCGCGCGGCCCCAACATAAAGAGCCAGTTCGACGTGGAGGTGGTGAAGCACGCGGCGCGGGCCGCATCCGAGCTGGGCGCCGACCTCGTCAAGACCAACTACACCGGGTCCGCCGAGAGCTTCCGCGAGGTGGTCCGGGGCTGCCCCGTGCCGGTGGTCATCGCCGGCGGGCCCAGGATGGGCTCCGACCTCGACGTCCTGCGGATGGTCAAGGACTCCATCGACGCCGGGGGCTCCGGCGTGTCCATCGGCCGCAACGTCTTCCAGCACGCCGACGTGGCCGGCATGACCCGCGCCGTGGCGGCCGTGGTGCTGCGCGGCGCCTCCGCCGAGGAGGCCCGGCGCGCGCTGGGCGGGTGAGGGGGCATGGGCAAGCTGGTCTGGATCCGGCTGGACAACGCGCCCCACCAGCACCGCAAGGACCTCACCCGGACGGCGCTGGAGCAGGGCTTCCGCCAGATAGTCCTCCCGGCCGACGACTGCAAGCGGCTCCGGACGCTGGGCAAGTACGACCAGATCACCATCCGGGGCGACGAGGTCGACCTGGAGGGGGCGTCCGGGAGGTTCATCGCCATCGAGAGCAAGTTCGACGTCGACCGGGCGCTGGCCCTGGCGGGAAAGGCCGACTACGTCGTCGTGGCGGCCCGGGACTGGAAGGTCATCCCGCTGGAGAGCCTCATCGCCGAGTACCAGGGGATGAGGACGAAGCTCCTGGCGCAGGTGTCCTCGGCCGAGGACGCCCGGCTCTTCCTGGGGACGCTCGAGAAGGGCGTGGACGGGGTGGTGTTCGACGTGCGCGGCGGGCACGAGCTCGCCGAGGCGGTGAAGACCGTGGCCCAGTCGGCGAAGGTGGAGCTCCCGCTCACGGAGGGGCGAATCATCGGCATAGCCTCCCTGGGCTCCGGCGACCGGGTGTGCGTGGACACCTGCACCATGCTGGGCGAGGGCGAGGGCATGCTCATCGGCTCGCAGTCTTCGGGGATGTTCCTGGTGCACTCCGAGTCCAAGGCGAACCAGTACGCCGCGCCCCGGCCGTTCCGCGTGAACGCCGGCGCGGTCCACTCCTACATCCTCATGGCGGACCGGTCGACGAAGTACCTGTCGGAGCTCCAGGCCGGCGACGAGGTGCTGGCGGTGGGCACGGCGGAGCGGACCCAGAACGTCGTGGTGGGGAGGGTCAAGATAGAGAAGCGCCCCCTGGTGCTCGTGGAGGCGGAATTGGAATCCCGCCGGTTCAACGTCGTCTTGCAGAACGCCGAGACGGTGTGCCTGGTTTCGGGCGGCTCGGCCGTCTCCATAGTCGACCTCAAGGTCGGGGACCCCGTCGCCCTCTGGGCGGCCGGGGGGAAGGGAAGGCACTTCGGCAAGAGCATAGACGAGAACATCGTGGAGAAATGACGGCCGGCCGGAGGCCGGCCCGGAAGGGATGGTACCGCTGATGAAGGGCACGGCCACCGCCCACGGGGCGGCGTCCATCGTGAACGGCATAGCCTGCGGCAAGGGGGCCGCCTTCGGCATCGCCCTAAAGACCACGGCCACGGTGGAGCTTACGGGCGAGCCGGGCAGGTTCGAGGTGACCATCGAGGACGACCCGGGGGAGGAGACCGCGCTCTGCGAGCACTGCGTGCGGGCGGTCCTCTCGAGGCATGGCCTGGAGGGCGAGCACGGGGCCCAAATCTCCACCCGGTCGCAGATTCCGATGTCCCGGGGGCTCAAGAGCTCCTCGGCGGCCGCCAACGCTGTGGTGCTTGCGACCTGCAAGGCCCTGGGCAGGACGGTGGACGACCTCGAGGCCATAGAGCTCGGCATACAGGCCTCGTTCTCCGCCGGCGTCACGATCACCGGGGCCTTCGACGACGCCTGCGCCACCTTCTTCGGGGGCGTGGTGGTCGCCGACAACTTCAGAAAGAAGATACTGGCCCGGTACCTCATGAAGGAGGGCTACGAGGTCGTCGTGCACGTCCCCCTGCGCAAGATCCGCAAGCGCGACGTGGACACGGCGCGCCTGAAGGCGATAAGGCTCCCGGCGGAGCTCGCGGCGCGCCTCACGCTGGAGGGCGACTACCTCGGGGGCATGCTGGTCAACGGGCTGGCCTACTCGGCGGCGATGGGCTTCCCCACGGAGGTGACCGTGAGGGCCCTCGAGGCCGGCGCCGCCACGGCGGGCGTCTCCGGGACCGGGCCGGCCACCGTGGCGCTCGTGCCTCCCGACCGGGTGGGCGACGTGATGGCCGCCCTCCAGTCCTGCGGCGGGGACGATTCCTGGATGATACGCACCAAGGTCAGCTCCGAAAAGGCGCGCTGAGGCGCCGGGCGGAGGCAAGGAGGGAGGGTTCGGATGGCGAAGGTTCCGGTCGGGATACTGGGCGCGACGGGCATGGTGGGGCAGTGGTTCGCCAGGTGCCTGGAGGACCACCCCTGGTTCGAGATCCGGGCCCTGGCGGCCTCGGAGCGCTCCGCCGGCAGGGTCTACGGCGAGCTCGTGAGGTGGAACGCCGACGGCGAGATGCCGGCGGCGGTGAGGCGCCTGCCCGTCCATCCCGTGGACCCGGGGGTGTTCTCCGACCTGGGCGTCCGGGTGCTCTTCAGCGCCCTGCCGGCGGACCAGGCGCTGGTGGCCGAGAGGGCCCTGGCCGACAAGGGGTTTTGGGTGTTCTCGAACGCCGCGGCGTTCAGGATGGACCGGCTCACCCCCATACTCATACCCGAGGTGAACGCCGGTCACATCCGGCTCGTCGAGCGCCAGCCTTCCCGGAAGGCCTCGGGCGGTTTCATAGTCACCAACGCCAACTGCACCACCACCGGCCTGGCGGTGGCCCTGCGGCCCCTGCAGGACCTTTTCGGCATCCGGAGCGTCGTGATGTCCAGCTACCAGGCGCTCTCCGGCGCCGGCTACCCGGGCGTGGCCTCCATGGACATCACCGGCAACGTGCTCCCCCACATCCAGAAGGAGGAGGAGAAGGTCGAGCTCGAGACAAAAAAGATCCTGGGCGTGCTGGCCCCCGGAGGGGCCGTCCGCCCGGCCGCGTTCGATGTCGTGGCGAGCTGCTGCCGGGTGGCCGTGCGGTACGGCCACCTTGAGACCGTGCTCGTCGGCCTCGGAAAGGACTTCGACGAGGGGCGGGCCCGGGAGGCGCTCGGGGGCTTCCGCTGGGAGCTCAGCGGCCGGCTGCCGACCGCGCCGAGGCGGCCGGTCATCGTCCGCGACGAGCCCGACCGGCCCCAGCCCCGCCTGGACTGCGACGCCGGCTCCCCCGAGCGGGCCCGCGGCATGGCCGTGACCGTGGGCCGGTTGCGCAAGGCGGGCCGCCGGCTCCGCTTCTACCTGCTCTCCCACAACACCGTCCGCGGCGCCGCCGGCGCGTCGGTGCTGAACGCCGAATACGCAAAGAAACTGGGATATATTGGTTAAAGGGAGCGGGCAGCGGTGGGGCAGCGGGCAGCAGGGGGGCAACTGGCGGCGGGGAATGGGCAGCAGGGGACGGCGGACGCCGTTTCGTCACCGCTGCCCGTTGCCCGCTGCCCATTCCCCCACCGCTGCCCGCTCCCTGCTCCCTTTCCCCTCACTTCTTTCCGTTGATTCGCGCCTCGGTGAGGACCTCCTTGGGCAGCTTCGGGGCGCCGTTCACCGGGACCCGGCGGGTCATCTTCTCTTCCTTGCCGGGGGTGAGCAGGGGGGCCATGCCGATGGCGAGGCAGTTGTTGGGGCAGGCGTTCACGCACCGGCCGCACTTGATGCACTCCAGGCGGTTCTTGAGGGTGGCGGTGCGTATGGGGTCTATGCCCATGGGGCAGACCTTCTTGCAGAGCCCGCAGTTGGTGCACCACATCCAGTTGTAGTGGAGCTTCACCATCGAGAAGACGCCGGGCAGGGAGAGCATCGCGCCCAGGGGGCAGAAGTAGCGGCACCAGGCGCGCCCGTGGACGTAGTAGCTCACGGTGAGGTAGAACGAGAACACGCCCAGGTGGTAGAACAACCAGGTGTAGGAGATGGTCTCCCAGGTCAGCCAGTAAGGGATGATGCCCAGTATCGCGCCGAAGCACAGGTACCGGCAGAAGAATATTATCCCGCTACCGAGCGCCAGCACCACCAGCCCGGCAAGGTAGAAGTACTTGACCAGCCGGAGCCAGTCGGGGGGCTCGTACTTGTGCTTGGAGCCCCGGTTGACGATGTCGAGCACGAGGCCCATCGGGCAGAGCCAGCCGCAGGCCCAGCGGCCCACGGTAACGCCCACGAGGACCAGAAAGCCCAGGACGTAGAACGGGAAGCGCTTGTCGATGACGTAGCGCTGCGTCATCCCCATCGGGCAGGCCAGCCAGGCGAGCTCGCAGGCCTGGCAGTTCAGGCAGGGGGTCACCGCCGATGTCCTGGGTATCTCGGCGTGCCAGCCCTCGGGGAGCTTGCGGAAGATGCCCAGCCGGTGGATTCCGAAGGTGATGGCCTGCGCCGGGAGCCGGAATTTGGGGTCCAGCGACCTCACCTGCTTTGCCATCCTTCACCCCGTATCAGTAGCCCATTCCCCTGGCCCAGTCGTAGGTCGCGAACTCCTTGACGTACCAGTCGTCGCCCACCTGGAATCCGATGTAGATTCCGAGAATGCCGGTGAGCAGGAGGAACCACCGCAGGCGGATTATCAGGTCCTCCGAGACTGCCGCCGCCCGTACGCGGAGGGCTGCCTGCGAAATGCGTTTTGCGAGCCTCATCCCATCACGCGACCGATAAAAAGACGCCAATCCGTATATAAAGTTCCTGTTTCGGAAATTGAAACTCAATCCTAATATAATACGTTAGCGGAACCGGACGCCGAATGCTCGTGATGAAGTTCGGGGGGGCAAGCATCAGGGACGCCGAGGGCCTGCGCCAGGTCGCCGCGATCGTGGCCCGGGAGAAGTCCCCCAGGGTCGTCGTGCTCTCGGCCGTGTACGGCCAGACCAACGAGATACGCGAGTTTTCCGCCCGATTGGCCAACGGCCGGTCGGACGTCGACGGCTTCGTGCGGGCGGTGCGGGAGAGGCACGAGCGGCTGGCGCAGGGCGCGATAGACGACAGGGAGGCGCTCGCCCGGGCGCTCAGGGAGGTGGACGCCCGGATGCTCACGCTGGAGATCCTGCTCTACGGGGCGGCCTACAGCGGCGAGCTCACTGACCGCACGTTCGACCTGGTCCAGAGCTACGGGGAGAGGCTGGCCAACCCGCTGCTCGAGGGCGCGCTCGCCTCGCTGGGCGTGAAGGCCAAGGGCTTCGAGTCCGATAGAATCGGCATCGCCACCGATGGCGTCCACGGCAACGCCACGGCCGACCTTCCGGCGACCGCGGAAAACCTAAAAAGGACCCTCGTCCCCGAGATTCAGAAGGGCACGGTGCCCGTCGTGACGGGTTTCTTCGGCAGCGGGCCCGACGGGCGGTGCACGACGTTTGGGCGAAACGGCTCGGACTACAGCGCAGCGGTGATCGCCAACGCGCTGGACGCCGGCGTTCTCGAGGTCTGGAAGGACGTCGACGGGTTCATGACCGCCGACCCGGCGCTGGTGCCGGACGCCCGCCCCATCCCGACGCTCTCGTACGACGAGGCGGGGGAGATAGCCTACTTCGGCTCGAAGATCCTCCACCCCCGCACCATAGAGCCTGTGAGGCCCAAGAACATCACCGTCTCGCTGCGCAACTCCCGCGCGCCGGACAACACCGCCACGAGGATAACCGCCCAGGGCTCCGGCCGGTGGAGCGAGATGAAGAGCGTGAGCCACTCGAGCGAGCTCGCCCTCATCAAGGTCTACGGGGCGGGGTTCGCCTACACGCCAGGGGTGGTGCTGGGCATATCCCGGCAGCTCTTCGACGCCGGCATCGGGATCTACTCGGTGGTCTCCTCCCAGCTGAGCCTGAGCATCCTGCTCCACTCGAGGGACTGCGAGAAGGGCGCGGCGCTCCTCGAGAAGGCCAAAGGCGCCGTGGTCGAGCGCGTCGAGCTGGACAGGGACGTCGCGCTCGTCAATGTCGTCGGGGACGGCATCGGCGGCATCAAGGGGCTCCCGGGGTCCGTGTTCACGACGGTGGCCAACGCCGGCGTGAGCATCAAGCAGATCTCGCTGGGCGGGTCCCTCAACGCCATCAACTTCCTGGTCTCCAGAAACGAGCTTGAAAGGACCGTGCGGGGAATCCACGACCGATACATCGTCAAGGCCGCCGGCTGAGCGCCGGGCGGCCCGGGCCCGTCTGCGAAACCTATAAAAGCGGACCTGCGTTTGGAGAGTGGGCCGCTCCCGTAGTGTAGTCCGGTCAATCATTCCAGCCTTTCGAGCTGGTGACTCGGGTTCAAATCCCGACGGGAGCACCAAAATTTTCAATGATGTCAAAGAAATTTTGGTGCGAGGAAGAGCCGCCTCCACGGCAGAGAGGACGCTCTTCCGAAGCCACAAGATGCGGGAGCGTATGGCGAGCCGCATCTTGTGTTCACAGCGAGCATGTTGCAGAGCGCGGATTATGTGCGAGTTCGAGCGCTCTTCACGGCAGGACGAGCGCTCCTCCGGAGCTGCAAGTTCAGGGAGCGCAGCGAGCCTGAACTTGCATACATGTCGCGACGATTACCCGCGTCGGGATTTGACGAAGGGTCGCCGGCGTCGCCGAAGGCCGCCGGCGACCCTGAAGTCCGGCGCCAGAATCCGATAGGAAAGGCTTCTTCTACAACCTCTTCGTCGCGAACCCCAGCCCGCCCACCACCAGCGCCTCCGCGCCCTTCTCCCTGCAGAAGCGGGGGAAGGCGTCGTTCCAGTCCACGTCGTCGCTGAGCAAGAGCCCGTCCTTTCTGATCTTTGGCCAGGCGGTCTCGTACTCGAACCTCATGTGCTCGGCGGTGTGCAGGCTGTCGTGGAGGAAGACGTCCATCGAGTCCAGCCTGTCGACGAGCCTGGGCAGCTCGACCCTCGCGTCCCCCAGTATCAGCGTCCACCGGTCCCGGAGGTGCTGCGGCACCACGAAGCCCGGGGTGGTCCCGTCCGGTATGAGCACCCCGTGCTTGACGGGGGCCCGGTCGGTGATGACGTTGACCGCGTTGGGGAGGTCTATGGAGTACAGGTGTCCCTCGCCGTTGTCCCTCATCGCCTGGAGGATGAAGGCGGTGCTCCCCCCGTAGTGCACGCCCGTCTCGACGAATGTGTCCGGCCGCAGATGCCGGCAGAGGGGATAGAGGTAGGACTGGGGGTTGCACATCTTCCCCCGGAAGAGGTTGAACATCCGGTGGACGTCCCAGGGGTCGTGCTCGATCTTCCGGTAGAGCGCCTGGGCCCGGGGGAGCTCGAGCCTCATGTGCAGCACCGCAAGCTCGGGCTCGGTCTTGAAGGCGTGGAGGAGCAGCGAGGGGTGGCGCAGGAGCTTTTTGAAGTTTCCGAGGTTCAGCTGCTTCTTGTTCTCCGACCGGGAGATGTCCACGGACACCCCCGGCTCGCCCGGCGCGCTCGCCCCCTGGTCCATTGCGGCTCACCCTGGATGGCGCGTTTTTCCATCGACGGGGGAGCCCAATCCAGTGGCCCTTAATATACCTTGTGGGGCGGCAATCTCCCGACGGTGCCGGCGGGTTCCGGGCCGCCGTCGGACAACTGCGGGCCGGGGGCGGGCGCGTGCGACGTCCTCCCGTCCGAGATCCTTGCCAGCTCCTCCCCGAGAGCCCGGACGAGGAGGTCCCGCTCGGGCTCGTGGTCCGGGTACTCCGTGCTCCAGAGGCGCCAGTGCGGCCGCTTGTGCGCCACCTTGTGCTTCACGCCCTGCATGAACGTCTCGTAGGCGTCGGCGTCCAGCTTGCGCACCCTCTGGTGGGCCAGTATGTACCAGTGGTACTGAGTCCCGGCCGGCGCGCCCGAGCCCTCGGGTGCGCCGCGAGTCCGGCGCTTCGTGCAGGAGAAGGTGAAGTCCCAGCGGTCGGGCGCGGCCTTGCGCTCGTCCCAAAGGCCACCTGTGTACTCCCAGACGTGCCGGCCCCCCACCGCCATGCCGGTGTAGAGCCGGCCATCGTGCGCCTTGAGGTCGTCGTAGGCCACACCGGACCATGAGGCGGCCCAGAGATAAGCCTGGCGGGGGGGTGGGTGAAAGTGGGCGGCCCTATGCAATGGGCGAGGCCGCTTTTGCTATCGGTTAATGGTTGTAAGGGCGCAAGGGGGCAAGGGGGCAAGGGGCACGGGAAGGGCAGCGGGCATCGGGGAGCGGTGGACGACTGGGACCGTTTCGTCACCGCTCCCTGCTCCCCGCTCCCCTTCCTCTGCCTTTCTCCCTTTCTCCCTTCCTGCCCTTCCCCATGGCTGTGGGACACAATTAGCTGATCCCCCACCCTGCCCGATGCGGTAACAACCCCTACCGCCGTCTATTCCTTCTTCGGACGACGGATGATTACATAGACATTGCGTCCCAGGTACTGTCTCGGACA
>VGTL01000035.1 GCA_016874675.1 Methanobacteriota archaeon
GGCCAATGGAGCTCTCGTTGCTCAACATGCGCCAGAGTATTTAAATCTCGGAGAGGAAATAGTGAAGTAGGGGGTTCTGGATGTCTTACCTGAAACACCGAGAGGAACATAATTCAGGATTCTACATTGGACGCCCGGGGAGGGGAAAATTATATATATCTATAAATCTATAGAATTATAGGTATTGAAATGGCGACCTCGATATCGGTGACGGAGGGCACGCGCAACGAGCTTCTCCTCCTCAAGATCAAGGAGGGCTACTCCAGCCTGGAGGCGCTCCTGGCCCACCTGATCACGGGCTACAAGAGGCAGCGGCTCCTCGAGGAGAGCGGCCGGCTCCGCCGGAGGATGCAGGAGCGGAAGCTCTCGCTCGAGGACCTGGTCGAATGAGGCTCGTCCTGGACGCCAACATCCTGTTCTCGGCGCTCTACGACATGGATTCCACCGCCGGAAGGCTGCTCCTACTGGCCATCGATGGAGAGGTCCGGCTGGTGTCCACGGAGCACGTCAAGGAGGAGATGGAAAGAATCCTCGCCTCCAAACTCGGGTATTCCAAAGACGAGCTCGGTGGCCTGGTCGCCGCGCTCCCGGTGGATTGGATCGGGCGCGGCATCTACGAGGAGGAGCTCGCCGAGGCCACCCGCATCCTGGCCGACCCGGCCGACGCCTCCCTGCTCGCGTGCGCCGCGGTGCTAGGCTGCGAGGTCGTGAGCGGTGACCGGGAGGTCCTTGCGAGCAAGTTCCGGAAAGTGAAGGTCAGGAGGCTCAGGGAGTTCAAGGGTCGCTGAATGCCGCCTGACAAAAGACTTGCGGGACCGGCCTCACCGCTCGGGCCTGAGCCTGTTCATCTCAAAAGGGGCGACGGCCTCATTCTCGTGGAAGACCTCCCCCCATCGGTCCCCGAGATGTCTTTGCAGCCGGGCAAGCACGATATCGCCGCGATGGAAGATGAGGTCTATGTGGCCAAGCTTCCTGTCATCGGTCTCGATATTGAGCATCGCGAGCTGCTTCCGGTTGCTGTAGAACGGATATTCGATATACACGGGAAAAATGGCCGAGACCCGGTCGTAGGGAATCTTGCTGAACGCGTGGGATATCCCGGAACCGACACCGGACGCATCGGTGTCGTAGAGCTTGAGATAGATCCCGTCCGGCTCGATCCGGAGTTCGGTGATGGATTCTCGGCTGCCCGGCGAATAATAGCTGGATTCGGAGATCTGCTGCAGTGATTCCGCTTTGTGGATCCCTCCCAGATAAAGGCCGATGCTCGCTCCCAGCACAAGGCCCAGCATTATGATTATTATCGATATGATGGTCAGCCAGTACCGAAGGTCTTCCGCCGGCAAGGCCGTGGAAACGATGATAAGAACGAAACCGGACATCGATAGCGCGAACAACCCCATCGATTGGCGGATCGCCCGGCCTTTGAGAGCCGTCCTCAATGCCTGGTAATCCGGGATATCCAAACGGTCTCCCCCAAGCTGCCTATTCGGATGGTCTCATTAATGTCCGGCGCCGGATAAGACGATTTCGGCCTATGGCGGTGGCCCCAAAACGTCCACTTTCACCGCCCCCCTCCAAGTCTAAATATTCCCAACGGCATTAGCGTTGACGGGAACGATGGTCCGATTCGCCCACATGGCAGACGTCCACCTCGGGGCATTCCGCGAGCCCCGCCTGCGCGAGGCCAACCTCGAGGCGTTCCTCCGGGCCTTGGACATGTGTCGCGACGAGAGGGTGGACTTCGTCCTCATCTGCGGGGACCTCTTCCACACGAGCCTTCCGGACATGGGCATCGTCGAGAGGGCGACCGCCCGGATGAGGGAGCTCGTCGACTCGGGCGTCCCCATCTACGTCATCTACGGGAGCCACGACTTCTCCGCCGCCGAGCGCTCCATCGTCGACGTGCTGCACAGCGCCGGCGTGTTCTGCAAGGTCGCCCGCGCCTCCGTCTCCGAGGACGGGACAGTGGCGCTCGAGCGGACCGTGGACGGCCGCACGGGGACCGTGCTGGCCGGCCTCTCCGGGCGCAAGCTCGGCCTCGACCGCAGCTACTACGAGAGGCTGGACGCCTCCGGCGTCGCCGGCCTGCCGGGGCCCAAGGTCTTCTGCTTCCACGGGGCAATAACCGAGCTCAAGCCCGAAGAGCTCGCCCGGATGGCCGAGTCCATGCCCGCCTCGCTCCTGCCGAAGGGCTTCGACTACTACGCCGGCGGGCACGTCCACGACCGGACCTCGGCCGACCTGCCGGGCGTGGGGACGATCGCCTACCCGGGGCCGCTCTTCGGGGACGGGTACCGGGACCTCGAGTCGACGGAGGAGCGCGGTTTTTTCATCGTCACGCTGGACCCCGGCAAGGCCCCCGGGGAACGCGTCCATCCGGACTTCAGGGGAATCCCGGCCCGGAGGACGCAGGTCATCGAGGTCGACGCCGGCGGCCGGAGCCCCGACGAGGTGAACCGGGAGCTCAGGCAGAGGGCCGAGGAGGCGAAGGCCGACGAGGCGATAGTCCTCGTGAAGGTGAGTGGCGAACTGTCCACGGGGAAGGTCTCCGAGGTCGACACCGACGAGGCCCGCAAGGCGCTCGCGCAGGAGGGGGCCTTCTCCGTCTACATCAACCGCGGCGGCCTGTCCACCCGGGAAAGGGCCAGGATACGTATCGAGGGCGATGAGGGGCGCTCCGAGATCGAGACGAAGCTTTTGCGCGAGAACCTGGCCGGCCACCCGTCGAGAATCCCGGCCCTGAAGGGGGAGGAGGGGCTGCTCCGGGCGCGCCGGCTGCTCCGGGAGCTGAGCGAGGAGCCGAAGGGAGGGACGAGGGCCGACCAGGAGGCGGCGGTCATCCGGACGGCCGAGGAGGTGCTCTTCGGGGGCGCCGAGGATGCGGCGCTGGTCCAGTCGCCCGGGCCCGCCCCGGCCGGCGAGGAGCCGGAAGGGCGATCGGCCCAAGGAGCGGGAGATGAGGCGGCCGGGGCCAGGGGAAGGGCCGGAAGGGCCGGCCGCGGCCGCCAGGCGAGGCTGGAGTGAGCCCATGAAGCTCAGGCGCCTCGCCCTCAGGAACATCCGGTCGTACAAGGACGCAGAGATACAGTTCCCGGACGGCATCAGCCTGTTCTCGGGGGACATCGGGACCGGCAAGTCCACCATACTCTACGCCATCGAGCTGGCGCTCTTCGGCCCGGCCGAGGGCGAGACCAGGAAGAAGAAGGATTTCTACCTCCGGGGCAACGAGAGGGAGGGCTGGGTCCGCCTCGACCTCGAGCTCGACGGCAAGGAGATCTCCTTCCACCGGGAGCTGACCAGGACGGGCTCCGGCCGGTGCAAGATAATGATGGACGGCGGGTTCACCGAGTACGCCCCGACCGAGATGCGCAGGAGGGCGCTCGAGATACTGGGCTATAACGAGCCCCCCGGCGCCCGCGCCTCGTCGGTCATCTACCGGTACGCAGTGTTCACCCCGCAGGAGGAGATGAAAGAGATCCTTCGCATGAAGGAGGACGACCGCATCCAGACCCTGCGCAAGGCCTTCCGCATCGAGGAGTACAAGACCGCGCGCGAGAACGCCGAGCTTGCGGCGCGCCACTTCCGGGGCCGGGCGTCATTGCTGGACGACGCCCTCCGGGAGCTCGAGGGGCTCCGGTCGGCCCTCGACGAGCGCCGGCAGGCCGGCGAGCGGCTGTCCGGGGAGCTCGACCGCAAGGGGGGCGAGCTAGCGAACGCCGCCTCCGCCCTCCGGGCGCGCGAGGGGGAGGTGGCCCTGATGGAGCTCGCGCGAGAGCTCTTCGAGCGGCTCTCGTCGGAGGCGGGACTGCAGCGGGACACCGTCCGGCGCCTGTCCGGGTGGCTCGCCGACGCCGAGGAGCAGGCGGCGGCCATGCGCGTGGACGAAAAGAGGCTCTCCGGGCTGCGTCCCGCCGTGGAGGAGGACCGGGCCCTCGGGAAGCGGCTGGACGGGCTCGAGAGGGCGCTAGAGGAGCGCCGCGCCCTCTCGGGGAGGCTCGCCGTCCTGCGGCAGAAGCTCGAGGGCGCGCAGGAGAAGCTCGACCGCCTCGGGGGCATCCGGAAGAGGGCGGAGGCCGCCCGGGCGCGCCTGGGCGAACTTAGGCCCGGGGTCGAGGAGATCCCGTCGGTCGAGGGCACCCTGGAGCGCTACCGGAAGGAGGAGACCAGGCTGGGCGAGCGGCTGGAGGCCAACCGGTCCGGAATCGGCGAGCTCGAGCAGGAGCGGCGCGACCTTCGGACGCTGGAGAGGGACCGAAGGTGCCCCAAGTGCGGCCAGGAGCTGTCTTCCGCCCACCTCGAGAGGGTGCTGGGCGACCTCGACAGGAGGCTTGAGAAGCACCGGGAGGAGGGCGGGGGCCTCGCCCGCAAGCTCAAGGAGCGCCAATCCTCGGTCCGGGAATGCGAAAGAAAGCTCGCCGGGCTCCGCTCCTGCGAGGTGGAGCAGCGCAAGTCCGAGGGCGAGCTCAGGCACCTCGAGCGGGAGCTCTCTGAGGCGCCCGGGCTGGAGAGGGCCGTCGGGGACCTGCACCGCGAGATCGGCAACCTGGACGGGAGGCTCCGGGACCAGAGCGAAGAGGAGGAGGCCGGGCGATTGCGCGCCCTTGGGCCGGAGTGGGAGCGGCGCCGCGCCGAGCTACTGCGGCTCGAGGAGCGCTCCGAGCTTCTGCGCCAGAACGAGAGGCAGATGGCCCAGCGGCGCGCCGAGCTTCGGGCCGCCCGGGAGGCGCTCGGGAGGGCCGAGACGGACCTCTCGCGCGCCGGCTCGGCCTACGACGCGGCGGCCCACCGGGCAAAGCGCGAGGAGCGGGACGCCGCGTTCTCGTCGCTGGGCTTCCTCCGGTGCGCCGTGGACGAGCTGGGGCGGCGCCTGCGGGACAACGCCGAAGAGCTTGCCCGGCTCGACGCCTCGGTCAGGGAGAAGCAGGCGCGGGTGGCGGAGCTTTCCCGCTCTCGGGAGGCCGCCGCCTGGCTCTCCGAGTTCTTCGGCCCGGCGCTGGAATCCATCGAGAGGCACGTTCTCGGGAACATAAACCTCCGGTTCGACGAGCTTTTCCGGAAGTGGTTCTCGATGCTCGTCGAGGGGACCGAGCTGGACGTCACCATCGACGAGAACTTCACCCCCGTGGTCAACCAGGGGGGCTACGAGCTAGACATGCTCTCCCTGAGCGGGGGGGAGAAGACGTCCGTCGCGCTGGCCTTTCGCCTCGCCCTGAACCACATCGTCAAAGACGAATCCGGCGTGGACCAAAGCAACCTGCTCATCCTCGACGAGCCCACGGACGGCTTCAGCGCGGAGCAGCTCTCCAAGGTGCGCGACGTTCTGCGCGAGGTCGGGGCCCCCCAGCTCATAATGGTCTCCCACGAGCGGGAGCTCGAGGGCTTCGCCGACCACCTTTTCCGCGTGGTCAAGGAGAACGGGGCGTCGAGGGTCGTGCCGGTCGAGAGATAGCGCATCCGAAAGAATTTTCAATCCCGAGCCCCATAATAGCATCGGGAAGCGGGCCAACGGGGGCTCCAAGGATGAAATCGGCCGACCGGATACTTGAGATACTCAGGCGGGAGCTTGCGAGCCTGAGAAAGAAATACAATGTCAAGGTCATCGGCCTGTTCGGCTCTTACGTCCGCGGGGAGCAGAAGAAGGGTTCCGGCCTCGATATCCTGGTCGAGTTCCGGGAGCCGATAAACCTGTTCAAGTTCCTAAAGATGGAGGAGCACCTCGGCGAGCTTCTCGGCGGGAAGGTGGACCTCGTGTCCAAGAAGGCGCTCAAGCCGAGAATCGGCAGGCGCATCCTGGCGGAGGCCGTGTACGCATGAAGGGGCGGGATTACGGCGATTACCTTCAGGACATTCCGGATTCCGTCCAGGAGATTGGGGAATTCACCAAAGGCATGGACCTCGAAACCTTCCGGAAGGACCGCAAGACCATCAACGCCGTGGTCCGGAGCCTGGAGGTGATGGGCGAAGCGGCGAAACGCATCCCGGAGGGAATCCGCAAGAAGCATCCCGCAATACCCTGGAAACGGATGGCCGGCGCCCGGGACAAGCTGATAAACGAGTACACCGGCGTGGACATCGAAATCGTCTGGGCCGTTGTGAGAGAGGAGCTACCGCCACTGATCCCGATCGTCCGTTCCGCGCTGGCAGGATTGTAAGGTAGCCACTCAGGGAGCCCCGAATGCGCGCAGTGTTGGATGAGCCGGATGGGTTGATCAAGAAGAACCGGCCAATCCTTTATCCAAGGATTGTCCAGTGCCTGGCATCCCTGTTCGTCCTGCTCCTGGCGTGTGGCCCGGTGATATCGCACGTCGGGCTTGCCGGTCACTACAAGGACGGCCTTTTCCATATCTCGTTTTGGGAGAAGGCCGGTTTCCATGCCTCTCCCCGGGTCATCCTGTCGATTCGCAACGGGGACCGGTACCTCCGGCGCGGCGGGCAACCCGACGGCGAGCCGCTTTCCGAAGAGGGCCGCCCGGGCTCAGCCGGTCTTGCCTCCGTCGGCCGTTCCTCCGTCCGAGGCCCCCGGTTGCGCGGGCAGGGCGCGGCAGCCTTCGGGCGGCGCCGGTGGCGTCGGGGGTGGGGCGCCCGGCCTCGCCGCCTCCCCGTTCTGCTGCTGGAAGCGTATCCGGTCCGCGCCGCGCACCCGGTCGCCCTCCTCGAGCTTCATGACGCGCACGCCCATCGTGTTGCGGCCCTGGACGGAGATGCCCTCCACGGGTATGCGGATGACCATGCCGTTTTGGCTGGTGGCTATGAGCTCGTCGGGCTGCTCCACCTCCATGACCGCCACCACCGGCCCGTTGCGCTCGTCGGTCCTTATCGTGATGACGCCCTTGCCGCCCCGGCGGACCTTGCGGTACTCCTCGACCGGGGTGCGCTTGCCGTAGCCGTTCTCAGTGGCGGTGAGGAGCACGCTGTCCTCCCGGACCAGCGCCATGCTCACCACCTCGTCGCCCTCCTCTAGGGTGATGCCGCGCACGCCGCGCGTGGCCCGCCCGGTCGGCCGCGCGTCCCGCTCGTCGAAGCGGACCGCGTTCCCGCTGCGGGTGGCCAGCACGACCTCCTTGGCGCCGTCGGAGAGCCCGGCGGCAACCACCGAATCCCCCTCGTCGAGCAATAGCGCGATGATGCCTGCCGTGCGCGGGTTTCCGTAGGCCGCAAGCTCCGTCTTCTTTATCACGCCGCGCCTTGTGGCGAAAACCACCCAGTGGCGGTCGTCGAACTCGTCCACCGGGACCACGAACTCGATGGCCTCCCCGGGCTCGAGCCCCGGGAGCAGGTTGACCACCGGGCGCCCGCGCGAGTGGCGCACGCTCTCGGGTATCTTGTAGGCCTTGAGCCAGTGCACCCGGCCCAGGCTCGTGAAGAACAAAAGGTAGTTGTGGGCCCGGGTGGTGAACACGTCCACCACTGCGTCCTCCTCCTTGGTCTGCATGCCCACGAGGCCCTTGCCCCCCCGCCTCTGCTGGCGGTACACGTCCAGCGGCTGGCGCTTGATGTAGTCGTTCTGGCTCATCGTTATTATGACCTCGTTGTTGGGTATCAGGTCCTCGATGTCCAGGTCCGCCGTCTCGTAGACTATCTCGGTGCGCCGCGGGTCGCCGAAGTCCTCCTTGAGCTTTCGCAGCTCGCACTCGATGACGCCCATCACCTTGGCCGGGTCGGCCAAAAGCTCCCTGTACCCGGCGATGGCCCGCTGAAGCCCGGCGTGCTCGGCCCCGACGGCCTCGCGCTCCATCCCGGTGAGCTTCTGCAGCCGCGTGTCCAAAATCTCCCTGGCCTGGCGCTCGGAGAACCCGAAGCGGGCGATGAGCGCGGCCCGGGCCTCCTCGGGGGTGCGCGACCCCCGGATGAGCGCTATCACCTCGTCGAGGTGGTCCAGCGCCAGGAGCAGACCCTCGAGGACGTGGGACCTCTCCTCCGCCTTGCGAAGGTCGAAGGTCGTGCGGCGCACCACCACGGTGCGGCGGTGGTCCAGATAGGCCTGGAGGAGCTGCTTCACGGTCAGTATCTGGGGCTTGCCGTCCACGAGCGCCAGGTTGACCACGCCGAAGGTGGATTCCATGGCGGTGTGCTTGAAGAGCTGGTTGAGCACGACGTCGGGTATGACGTCCCTCTTGAGCTCCAGCACGATGCGCATGCCTTCCCGGTCGGACTCGTCGCGTATGTCCGATATGCCGTCGATGCGCCGGTCCTTGACGAGCTGGGCGATGTTCTCGACGAGCGAGGCCTTGTTGACCATGTAGGGTATCTGCGTCACGACTATGCGGCCGCGGCCGTCCTTGCGCTCCTCCACGACGGTCCGGGCCCGCACCTTTATCGACCCGCGGCCGGTCTGGTAGGCCTCGACGATGCCGCCGATGCCGAAGATCATGCCCGCCGTGGGGAAGTCGGGCCCCCTGAGCACCTGCAGGATGTCGGCGGTCTGGACCTCGGGATTGCCGATGAGCAGGCAGAGGGCGTCCACCACCTCGCCCAGGTTGTGGGGGGGCATGTTGGTCGCCATGCCCACCGCGATGCCCGAAGAGCCGTTGACCAGCAGGTTGGGCAGGAGCGCCGGCAGCACCGAGGGCTCCTTGAGGGAGGCGTCGAAGTTGTCCGAGAACTCAACGGTCTCCCTGTCGATGTCGCGCAGCATCTCGGAGGCGATCTTCGACATCCGGGCCTCGGTGTACCTCATCGCCGCCGCCGAGTCCCCGTCCACCGAGCCGAAGTTGCCCTGCCCGTCGACGAGCGGGTAGCGCAGGGAGAACGGCTGGGCCATGCGCACCATGGTGTCGTAGACGGCGACGTCGCCGTGGGGGTGGTACTTGCCCAGCACCTCGCCGACCACGCGGGCCGACTTCTTGTAGGGCTTGTCGGCGGTCAGCCCCAGCTCGTTCATCGCGTGCAGTATCCGGCGGTGGACGGGCTTGAGCCCGTCGCGCACGTCGGGCAGAGCCCGGCCAACGATGACGCTCATGGCGTAGTCTATGTAGGAGCTCTCCATCTCCTTCTCTATCGTGCGGGGCTCGGTCCTACCTTCCCCGGCCGACCCGGTGTCCTCCTCCGAGACCTCAGGCATCTGTCATACCCCTCTTGAGCCCTAGCGGCGGTCATCGGGCGGCCGGGTGGTCCCCGGCGCCGCCTCGCCCTGGGCGTACTTGTCCATGAGGGAGCCGGCCGCCCTCACCCTCCGGCGCCGCTCCTCGTCGGCCATCGCCTCCACGGGCCTCTCGGCCCCCTTCTCCTTCCTGTACTCCTTGTTCAGGTCGTTTTTGAGCTCCGCCAAAAGCCCGGTCACCACCAGCCGGCTGTTGGAGGCGACGTAGAACTCGGCGCTCTCGGTGTCGGCGCGCACGCCGGTCTTGACCACCAGCCGGTCGTCCTCCCGGCCCCTGACCTTGCCGAAGTACCAGGCCTCTCCGACGAACGGCGAGCGGTCAGAAAACTCCCTGACCAGCCGTATGTCGTGGCCCTGCACCGCCCTCTTGCAGAGCTCGAACGCCGCCTCGGGCGAAAGCCCCGGCGGCAGGCTGAACACCTTGGCGTCTTTTTGGTCCAGCCCGGTCTCGAGCAACCGGCGCAGCATCGGGACGTTGATGTTTTGGTCGGAGTACATTATGGGGCACACCACCGAGGCGAGCTTGCGCTTCATGTCGGAGTGGTGCATCTCGCCCCGGGCGTCCTTGAAGGTCAGCGTGGCGTCGATGTGGGACTCGGTGCATATCTGCGGGTCCAGGTAGAGCCCGACGGTCTTCTTCTCCCGGATGCCGATGTTGCCCAGCATTATCTCCCGGCCCTGCAGCGGGTACTCGGGCTCCAGGCGGTCCAAACGGAGGGCCTTGTCGTTGTACATCACCCGCAGGGCGGCGTCCATGATGAACGCCGGGGAGTTGTTCTTGACGGCCACCTTGAGCCGCACGTAGCCCTGGTAGAACTCGAGCTCGCCCTGGACGGAGACGTCCACCTCCGCCGGCCCGGCGGTGGCGGCGGCCGGGGCCGCCACGGAGAACGCAGTGACGGGCGCCAGGAACCGCTTGCAGCCCGAGACCGAGGCGGCGCTCCCGTCCCACTGCGGCAGCACGGGCCCGTACTCCGACTCCACGTTCCGCAGGGCCTGCCGCATCTCCTCGCGCAGCCCCGGCGTGTCCCGGCCCCCGGCCCCCGGTTCCCGGCCCCCGGTTATGACCACCGCCAGATAGGTCCACCGCCCGCGCTCGAGCAGGATCTTGCTGTCGCCGTACTCGAGGCTCCCCAGCTGCCCGTCGCCGGTGCGCGCCAGGGCGTCCTTGACGAACGAGGTGACGGCCGTCAGCATGGAGCTCAGTATGTCGGAGTCGACGCCCGTCGCCAGCCGCCGGGTGGCGTGGTGGATCAGCCGCCCGTCGAGGTGTATCAGGAAGACGTCCTCCACGGCGAGCCCCTCCTCGCCGGCGCGGGCCGCCACCGGTGCCGCCGGCGCGGGGGCGGCCGCCGCGGCGGCCATGCCCGCCGCCGGGGCCTCCTCCTCTTTCCCGGACCTGCGGCGGCGCGCCAGGATGAAGCCGGTGGTCGCCGCGGCCGCCAGCAGCAGGCCGAGGCCAAGGAGCCACCCAAGCCACGGATCGCTGGCCGCGGGGCCCCCGCCCGCGGGGCCGGGGCCGCCGGGGTTGTCCACCGAGAGCTCCAGCCGGGATTCGGCGGAGTGGTTCCTCCCGTCGAACGAGCGGACGAGGATCGTGTGAGTGCCGTTTCGGAGCTTCGTGGTGTCGAGGGCGAACGACCAGGAGGTCGTCCCGTCGGCCGGCTTCCATGCGCCGCCGTCTATCCGGTACTCCACCGAGACCACCGCGCCGGATATGACCGAGGCGCTGCCGCTGACCACGACCGTCCCGTTCACGCGGCTGCCGGGTGCCGGGGAGGCGATGGAGCAGGCTATCCCGCTGGGCGGCGTGCCCGCCGGCAGCACGGTGATGTTCCAGTCCTGGACCGCCGAGAAGACGCCGTCCGTTGCCGCAAGCCTCACCCGGGCCGTCCCGGCCTGGGAGGAGGTGGGCACCCAGCGCACCGTCCCGTTGGGGAGCAGGGTCATCCCCGCCGGCGCCTGGGGCAGGGAGAGGGCGATGGTGGCGTTCTCGACGTCGGTGGACGCCTTCACCGCGTAGGTGTACTCCTCGCCGACCAGGACCGAGAGGGGCGGCGAGGAGGTTATCCTGACCCCGTCGAGCCGGCCGGAGACGGTCACGGAGAAGCTCTGGGTGGCGCAAAGCTTCCCGTCCGACGCCCAGAGCGTCACGTCGAATGTCCGGTTGTACTGGTCCGCGGCCGGCGTCCAGGAGACCAGCCCGCCGGCGTCGACGGCCATTCCAGGCGGACCGGCCGCAAGGCCGAAGGAGAGCGTGTCGTTCTCGGCGTCCACGGCCGCCATCCGGTACTCGTACCTCACGCCCGACCGGGCGGTGGTCGGGGGCGCGCTGGTTATGTGCGGGGCGTCGTTCACGGGGGTTATCCGGACCGTGATGTTCGTGTGGACGGCCAGCCGGTTGTCGTCTTGGGCCGAGACCTCTATCCGCACCTCGCCGGTCCAGTTGTCGTTTCCCGAGCCGTTGAGGGCGTCCACCGAGAGCCAGCGCCAGTCCGTGATGTCCACGGTCACCACGCTCTCATTGGTGTAGCCCTCTATCCGGTATAGGAGCTCCGAAGGCCCCTGGAAATCGTCCGAGAACAGGGTGCACAGGTCCAGCAGGTGGCCGTTCGAGGTGTCCTCGGGCAATGACAGGGACGGGGCGGGCCTGGCCACCGGCGCCTCGTCGATGATGATGGACACCCGGAAGACCCGGACGGACCCCGGGGTGTCGGCGGAAAACGCCAGGGGTATTGTCCGCTCTGGCGGGTCCCCCGGCGAGTGCCGGAGCAGGAGGTTGAGCACCCAGGTGAGGTTTCCGGTCTCCCGGTTCGGGTTGACGTCCACCGTGGCGGCCCAGTCATATTCTATGGAGATGTTCGATATCACGATCTCGCCGGGGGCCCCGGAATGCACCGTCACCGGGATGTCGCAGAAGGCGTTCCCGAAGGGGTCCCGGACCACCGGCAGGGGGTTTGAGAGCACCCCGTTGAGCTTGGCGGAGAAATCGGGGACGGTCACCCGGCCGGCGAAGTAGCCCTTGGACCTCCAGTCCTCGGCGCCCATCCCGCCGACATTGAGCCAGGGGTCGCGGGGCGCCGAGAGGTTGGTCATGACGACCACCACGCGGCCGCAGGCCTGGACGTTGTTCACGGAGGCCGTCGGGGCGCCTATCACGAAGTCCTTGAACATGTCCCTGTTCACGTCCCCGGCCGCCGCCAGGCTGTAGCCGAAGTTCTCGTTGGGGTTCTCGCCCCATATCTGGACGGTCTTGTTGCGGCCGGTGAGGATGAGCTCCACCAGGCCGTGCTCCGCCAGCGAGCCCAGCGGCACCGCGTTGGGGGCGCCCACCAGTAGGTCGTCGGTGCCGTCGGCGTCGAGGTCGCCGGGGCAGGCGAGGGAGGTCCCGTATCGGGCCCTGTCCCAGCGGCCCCAGATGGCGGTGGGCTTGGAGGCAGGGTCGATGCCTTTCGGCCCGCCGGAATATACCAGCACCGCCCCCAGGTTGCGGCCGAGGTCCTTCATCGTCGGCGCCCCGACCGCAAGGTCGGTGATGCCGTCGCCGTTGAAGTCACCGGCCGCCATCGAGGCGCTGAAGTTGGCCAAAGACTGCTCCCCGGATATGACCACCGGGCCGGTGTCGCCCGGCCCCGAGAAGATGTAGACGGACCCGGTGGCGGTCCTGCCGCCCGGCGACGCCAGTGGCGCGCCGACGGCAAAGTCCGGCCTCCCGTCGTTGTTGAAGTCAGTGTTCTGCCCCGAGACGATGCTGTAGCCGAAGAACGAGTAGGGGTTCTCGCCCCACATGTTGGCCGGCACGGAGGTGATGTCCCCCGACCGGATGGCCGCCACCCGTCCCAGGTAGGGCTGGAGGTTGGTGCGGTTGGCCATTATCTCCCCGGCGGCGACGTCCCGCCGGCCGTCCCCGTCGTAGTCCGGTATCTCCGAGACGGAGAATCCCATCTGGCCGCGCTCGGTGTTGCCGGGGATCGTGCGGGCCGGCGCCTGGCGGAGCCTCCCGGTGCCGGTGTCGATGATGTACAGGTTGGCCACGCCGGTGTTCGGGGGCGGGCCTCCCGGCCCGCGGTGGGTGGCGTTGGGCGCGCCCGCCAGCACCTCGCCGTACCCGTCGCCGGCGAAGTCCCGCACCAGTGCCACCGAGAAGCCCAAAAGGTCGCCCTGGTCCTGGCCGTAGACCACGTCCGGAACGGTCGAGGGGCCGTCGAGCGGGCCGTACAGCACGGAGAACATCCCGACGTCTTGGGCCAGGCCGGTCCTTGAATCGGCCCCAGGGGCGCCCACCGCGATGTCGGACACGCCGTCGCGGTTGATGTCGGCCCCGCCAGCAACGGACAGCCCGAACATGCCGAACTGGTCGGTCCCGGTGAACTTGGCGGTGGAAAACCTCATCTCGCCCAGCGTGCCGCAGATGTCCAGGGTGGCGCGATTGACGGCGGCCCCCCGGGGAAGGCGGATGGTGAAGGTCTGGTCGCCCGGCTGCTTGAAGACCAGCGAGACCGAGGTGGAGCCGTCCACGGTCCGGTCCTGGTGCCCGAAGGCGCCCACGCCCCTGCCAGTGAAGGCCCACTCGACGGTGCCGTCGTCGTCCACGTCAAGGGTTACATTCTCCGGGGACCGCCGGTCGCCCCCGCCGTGGGCGGCCACTCCCAGCCGGGAGTCCACGACGTAGCAGTGCTCCGGCAGGGTGAGCGACACCGACGAGTTCACCGCCGGCGGACGTATCCCGACCACCGCCTCCATGAGCCCCCCGGAGAGCGTGGTCACCTCCCTGGCCGCGGCCGTGCCCCCCGGGAGGGAGGGCACGGTCAGCACCAGCAGCACGAGCCCTGCGAGGGCCTTTCGGACATCCTGTCTCATCACATCATCTCCATGTCCGGGACCTCAGATGTCAAGGTTCCTGACTTCCTTCGAGTGCTCCGTTATGAAATCCTTTCGGGGTTCCACCTGGTCCCCCATGAGTATCGTGAACAGACGGTCGGCCGCCACCGCGTCCTCGACCGTCACCTGCTTGAGGATGCGGGTGGCGGGGTTCATCGTGGTCTCCCAGAGCTGGTGGGGGTTCATCTCGCCCAGGCCCTTGTAGCGCTGGACGGTCGACCTGGGGCCCAGCTGCTTGAGGAAGGCCTCCCTCTGCTTGTCCGAGAAGCAGTAGTAGCTCTCCTTGCCCTTCGAGATGCGGTAGAGGGGGGGCTGGGCGATGTAAACATACCCCGCGTCCACGAGGCCGCGAAGGTACCTGTACATGAACGTGAGAAGCAGTGTCCGGATGTGGGCCCCGTCCACGTCGGCGTCGGTCATTATTATTATCTTGTGGTAGCGGGCCCTGTTGATGTCGAACTCCTCGCCGATGTTGGTCCCGAAGACGGTTATCATCGCCTCTATCTCGTTGTTGCGCAGTATCCTGTCCAGGCGGGACTTCTCCACGTTGAGGATCTTGCCGCGAAGCGGCAGCACCGCCTGGAAGCGGCGGTCGCGTCCCTGCTTGGTGCTCCCGCCGGCGGAGTCCCCCTCGACCAGGTAGACCTCGCACCTCGCCGGGTCGGTGTCGGAGCAGTCGGCCAGCTTCCCCGGCAGCGAGTTGCTCTCGAGAAGGCCCTTGCGTCGGGTGAGCTCCCTGGCCTTGCGGGCGGCCTCCCGGGCCTCCCGGGCGAGCAGGCACTTCTCGAGCACCCTCTCGATGACGCGCGGGTTCTCGTCGAAGAAGGTGGCAAGCCTCTCTCCGACGATGGACTCGACTATGCCCTTTATCTCGCTGTTGCCCAGGCGGGTCTTGGTCTGGCCCTCGAACTGGGGCTCGGGGACCTTGACGGAGACCACTGCGCTCAGGCCCTCGCGGGTGTCCTCCCCGCTGAGGCTCCCGTTCTGGGGCTTGACGAGGCCCTTCTTCCTGGCAAAGTCGTTCACCACGCGGGTGAGTGCGGAGCGGAAGCCAGTAAGGTGCGTCCCCCCGTCTATGGTGTTGATGTTGTTGGCGAAAGAGAATATGCGCTCGATGTAGTCGTCGGTGTACTGCATAGCGATCTCGACCGCCACGGAGTCCCCCCGCCCCTCGAGGTATATGGGCGGGTCGTGCAGGCAGGTCTGGTTGCCGTTGATGTACCTGACGAACGAGACTAGGCCGCCCTCGTAGACGAAGGTCTCCTCCTGGCCGGACCGCTCGTCGTTTATCGTCATCCGGAGGCCCTTGTTGAGGAACGCCAGCTCCCGCATGCGTCCCGACAGCACGCCGTAGTCGAACTCGGTGCTCTCGAAGACCTCCCGGTCGGGCAGGAAGGTTATTATGGTCCCGGTTCCCTCGGCCTCCCCGATGGCCTCCACCCCGGAGACGGGCTTGCCTCTCTCGTAGCGCTGCCGGTAGAGCTTCCCGTTGCGCTTGATGAGCGCCTCCAGCCGCTCGGAGAGGGCGTTGACGACGTGCACGCCCACGCCGTGGAGCCCGCCGGAGACCTTGTAGGTCTGCTTGTCGAACTTCCCGCCCGAGTGCAGGATCGTCATCACGATCTCGAGCCCGGGCTTGCCGTACTTCTGGTTGATGTCGACGGGGATGCCGCGCCCGTTGTCCTCGACGCTGACGCTGCCGTCGGCGCGCAATCCGACGATGATGTCGGTGCAGTAGCCGGCCAGCGTCTCGTCGATGGAGTTGTCCACCACCTCGTAGACGAGATGGTGCAGGCCTCGAGAATCGGTGCTCCCTATGTACATGCTGGGCCGCTTGCGCACCGCCTGCAGGCCTTCCATGACCTGGATCGTGTCCGCGCTGTAATCGCCCGAATCGGCCATATCCGACCCTTTTTTTCTGTATGTGACTATCCTTCTAGTATACGTATAACATGATAGGACATAAATTTATTGTTTCAGGCCCCGTTTCAGCCATCATGAGGTTCATCCTGGACACCTCCGCGGTGCTCTCCGGCCTGCCCCTGCCCCAGGAGGGGGAGCTCCTCCTGCCCCCCCTTGTCGAAAGGGAGCTCGGACACGCCTGGGCCCGCCGCGGGCTGGAGTACCTCAAGGAGGTGCGCCTGGCCGTCCGGGAGCCCTCCAGGGCCGCAATCGAGGCCGTAAGAGCGAAATGCCGCGGGACCGGGGATGACGCCCGGCTCTCCGAGGCCGACCTGGAGGTGCTGGCGCTCGCCCTGGAGACCTCCGGGACCATCCTCACGGACGACTACTCCATCCAGAACACCGCCTCCGTGCTGGGCCTGCCCTACAAGCCCGTCTCCCAGAAGGGCATCCGCGAAGTGTTCGCCTGGACCTACCGCTGCACCGGCTGCCGGAAGCTCTTCGACCAAAACCTCCCGGAATGCCCCGTATGCGGCGCGGAATTGAAGAGCCACCGGGCGCGCAGATAGGAAATGGTGGCAAGGCAGCAAGGCAGGAAGGCAGAAAGGCAGCAAGGGGGGCAAGAAGGCAGCAAGGCAGGAAGGCAGAAAGGCAGCAAGGGGGGCAGCAAGGCAGCAAGGCAGCAAGGCAGGAAGGGACGATAGCCGTCCCTTTCCCTTGCTGCCTTCCTGCCTTGCTGCCTTGCTGCCCTCCCCCCATCGCAATGCGTCAGGCCTCCAGCTCCGAGATGAGCTCCTGCAGGCTACGGGAGACCTCCTCCTCCAGGGCCAGGACGCTCTCGTAGTCCTTCTGGGGGATGTACTTGAGGTCGTAGGATAGCGCCAGCTGGCTTTCCAGGCGCGCGCACTTGCCGATCGCGACGTAGAGGTGGTCCAGAAGCTCCCTTTTGGAACGGAACCGGTAGCCGCTGGCGATGCTCGCCGGAATGGCGATCGCCGACTCGAGTATGTCCGGGACCAGGGCCCGCCGCTCCTCCGGCGGGAAGCCCCGCGTCACCCCGTGGGTGCACAGCGCCAGCCGGAAAGCCTTCCGGTAGGTCTCCGAATCGATGTAACTGCCTTCCTTGCACTCTTCCTCCTTCACGAAATCACCCTCCACCCCCCCTTTGCTGCCCTGGGGTATATTATTGCAGCGTGGTACGTACCATTTCCAAAGGCGCAAGGCGCAGGGCGCGAGGCGCAAGGCCTAAGGCGCAAGGGTGAAGGCGAAAGGGGCGATCGACCGTTCAACGGCAGTAGCGCATGTCAATGCATTGGAACAAGGGTGGTGAGGGGACAAAAACGCGGTCATTGCGCCCTGCGCCCTGCGCCGTGAGCCTTGCGCCTTTTTTCTACCTATATTCGCAAGCGATACAATTGGCGCTGGTCGGGTCGTAGACGTGGGGGCAGGACTTGCAGGAGGACGAGGGCGGCGGGGCCTGGAGGACGGGCGCGGCCGCGCCGGGCGGCACCCCCGGGGCTGCCGGGGCCTGCGGGTTGATGAAAATGGGCCGGACCTTGGCGGCCTCGGCGCGCTTCTTCTGGGCCTCCGCCTCGGCGATCTGGGCCTTCTTCTTTCCCATCCAGTAGAAGAACCCCACGACCACGACGAGTACGGCGACCAGGGCGATGGCGGCCACAACAATGGGCCACGGGAAGGGCGCCTCGAAGGCGAGGTCTATCTTGACGCTGCACGAGACGGGCTGGGCGCCCGGGGCGCCGCTCTGTGTCTTGGGCTGGTTGTCGATGACGACGACATAATCGCCCTCCCGGGCAGGAGTGAACCGGCCGGAGTACTCGAAGTACTTGAGGCTCTCCTTCGAGTACTGCGAGAAATATTCGATGAACTGGGCGGTGCCCTTGTAATCCTCGTAATCCGACTTGGCCATCGTGTAGACGTCGATCTCCTCGCCCAGCCCCACCCGGACGGTGAGCATCATGCTGTCCTTGGGCGTGAGGTGGACGATGAACGCCTTGTAGTCGCCACTGGCGATGAGGAGGTCCTCGTTATAGCTCGCGGTCAGGGTCTTCTCCGTCCCGAAAGCCAAAACCCCCTGGGAACACAGAACGACGAAGATGAAACCCACTGCCATGGCAAGACAAGGCCGTCTCGTCATCAACGGCGCCATGATACTAGCCTAATAAATATTTTGCGTAAGGGCTAGGGAAGGGGAGCGGGCAGCAGGGAGCGGGGAGCGGTGGACGACGGGCTCCGTTTCGTCACCGCTCCCTACTGCCCGCTCCCCGCTGCCTTCCCGTCCGTCCCTGTCCCCTGTCCTCTGTCCTCTGCCCTCTTTCCCTTCCCCGGCCCCATCTTCACCCTGTAGTACTTCATCGGGTGGGTCATCCATTCCCGGCGGCACAGTGAATCAGGCTCGAAGCAGATGCCGTAGGTCCTCATGGTCTCGCAGCCCGGTGCCGAGTACTCCGTCCCGGAGGTCACGCCGGTGATGTGCTCGACCTGGTAGCGCGTCTTGTCCTCCTGGAAGTCGGGGGAGCCGGCGAAGGCCTTCATTATCTCCTCGGATGGGACGCCCAGCGAGTGAAGGAAGGCCACGATGGCGAAACGGCCGCTGTGGGGCACGTTCTCGCCCGCCTGGGCGGTCGCCAGAAGGTGCCTCATGCACGGCGGGAAGGCCATGATGCGCACCTTGCCGAGCTCTTTGGGCTGGAACTTCTGCAGCCGCGCGTCGGCCTCGTTCTTGAGCGCCCGGGCCTCCCCGGCGAAGACCTCCTTCACCGGGTCCGGGACCGCCAGGGGCAGCTCCGTGTCGAAGCGCGCCCGGAGGGCGTTCTGGGCCAGCCGGCAGACCGTCGGCTGGTCCAGCTCGACCATCCCCCGGCGCAAGCGCCGGTTGATGAGCTTCCACTCGGCCTGGTTGGGCACGGCGAACCTCAGGTAGGGCGCAAAATGCATGAGGAACATCCCGCCCGGGCGCTCCACCGGCAGTCCCAGCTCCTCGCACACGGCCGCCACGGTCTCCGGCGGCTCCAGCCGGAGCATCTCCGCGGCCCGCTCGGCCTCCATGAGGGAGTACCGCCGGGTGAGCGCCGGGCTCCCCGCCACCGAGACCACGAACCGGGCGCAGATGTAGGCGAGCATCTCGGCGAGGCACTCGTGGTCCAGCCGGCAGGCCGGAGGGTCCACCCGGCCCCGCTCCAGCGCCGCCCGCACCCGCTCGACGCCGGCGCCCCGCGCACCGGCGTAGGCGATGTCCCGCAGGAGCTCCTCCAGCGTGGGCCCGCGCTCCTTGACAAAGCGCGACGCCTCGCGAAGGAACGGATACGATGCCAGCGCCCGTGGCTCCACGGCCGTCAATCGTACTGCCTCCAATAAACCTTTTCGCAACTAGAAGGCAGAAAGGCAGAAAGGCAGCAAGGCAGCAAGGCAGCAAGGCAGAAAGGCAGAAAGGGAGAAAGGCAGCAAGGCAGAAAGGCAGAAAGGCAGCAAGGCAGAAAGGGGGGCAGGAAGGGGACCGCCCTCGTCCCTTGCTGCCTTCCCTTTCTGCCATTCTGCCATCCTGCCTTCCCGCCCTCGTCGCGCGACAACGCTTTTCTACCCCCAGCGCGTATATGCCGGACGTGATAACGCTCATCGGCGTGGGGCACGTCTTCGACATCGGGGCCAGGGTGAAGGCGGCCATCGCCGCCCGGACGCCCACGCTCGTGTGCCTGGAGCTGGACCGCGCCCGGTTCCAGTCCCTGCTGGACCGGCCCAAGAACGGCATGGAGGGCGCCCCGGTCATGTACCGGATGCTCGCCGGGTTCCAGCAGCGCATCGCCGACCAGTACGGGACCGCCGTGGGCGACGAGATGCTCGCCGCGGCCCGGGCCGCCCGGGATATCCGGGCCTCGATAGCGTTCATCGACATGGAGGCCTCGACCATATTCCGGGAGTTCTGGGCCCAGATGACCCTCAAGGAGAAGGTCAAGCTCATGCTGGCCTCTTTCGCCGGGATGTTCACGAGCCGCAAGGGGGTCGAGAAGGAGATAGCGCGCTTCGAGGAGGACCCCCAGGACTACATCGACGCCTTCTCCAAGGAGTTCCCCTCGGCCAAGCGCGTCCTCATCGACAAGCGGGACGAGCACATGTCCGGGAGGCTCCGGGAGCTTTCGGCGCGCTTCGAGAGGATAGTGGCGGTGGTCGGGGACGGGCACATAAACGGCATGAGCCGGCGGCTCGCCGACCTCCGGCCGGAGATAGTGCGCCTGGCCGACCTGCGCCGGGCGCCGGAGATGACGCTGCGGCAGGACGGGAACGAGTATACCTACTCTTTCGGGTGAGCTGCGATACATTGAAGCCGATGAATTTCATGGGGAGGGACGCCGCGGGGAGGGGTGGGTCCAGATGTCCGGAAGCGACAAGATAAAGCAGATGTACGAGAGGAAGGAGCGGGCGAGGCTCGGCGGCGGGAAGGACCGCATCGACCGCCAGCACAAGGCGGGCAAGCTCACCGCCCACGAGAGGGTCGAGCTCCTGCTCGACCAGGGAAGCTTCGTGGAAATCGACCCCTTTGTCGTGCACCGGGCCACGGAGTTCGAGATGGAGAAGTTCCCCGGCGACGGCGTCGTGACCGGCCACGGGACCATCAACGGCCGCAAGGTCTACGTCTACTCGCAGGACTTCACGGTCTACGGCGGCGCGCTGTCGGAGGCGCACGCCGAGAAGATCTGCAAGATAATGGACCTTGCCATGAAGGCCGGCCTGCCCGTCATAGGCCTGAGCGACTCGGGCGGGGCGCGCATCCAGGAGGGAGTGGTCTCCCTGGGCGGCTACGCCGAGATATTCCTGCGAAACGTCCTGGCCTCCGGCGTGGTCCCCCAGATATCGGCGGTCATGGGGCCGTGCGCCGGCGGCGCCGTCTACTCGCCGGCGATGACGGACTTCATCTTCATGGTCAGAAAGACGAGCTACATGTACGTCACCGGCCCCAAGGTGGTCAAGGCGCTCATCCACCAGGACGTCGACCACGAGGTGCTGGGCGGGGCCGACACCCACGCCACGAAGTCGGGCGTCGCCCACTTCGTGGACGACGACGACAGCCGGTGCCTGGAGCGGGTGCGCGACCTTGTGGGCTATCTCCCGGACAACAACACCTCGAAGCCGCCGGTCCTTGCCACCACCGACCCGCCGGGCCGCGCCGACCCCACGCTCAACGACCTCGTCCCCGAAAACCCGGCCAAGCCCTACGACATCAAGGAGGTCATCCGGCGCGTGGTCGACGACAACCGCTTCCTCGAGGTGCACCGGGACTACGCCCGCAACATAGTGGTGTGCTTCGCCCGCCTCGCCGGCAGGCCGGTGGGCATCGTGGCCAACCAGCCCGCCTACCTCGCCGGCACGCTTGATATAAATTCGTCGGCCAAGGGCGCCCGCTTCGTCCGCTTCTGCGACGCCTTCAACATCCCCCTCGTCACCTTCGAGGACGTGCCGGGCTTCATGCCGGGCACCGACCAGGAGTGGGGCGGCATAATCAAGCACGGCTCCAAGCTCCTGTACGCCTACTGCGAGGCCACGGTGCCCAAGATGACCGTCATAACGCGCAAGGCCTACGGCGGGGCCTACGACGTCATGAGCTCCAAGCACATCCGGGGGGACTTCAACTTCGCCTGGCCGACGGCGGAGATTGCGGTGATGGGCCCGAAGGGCGCCATAGAGATACTATACAAGAAGGAGATAGACGCCTCATCGGACCCGGAGGCGACGATGGAGCAGCTGATAAAGGAGTACACCGACAAGTTCGCCAACCCCTACATGGCGGCCGAGCGGGGCTACATCGACGACGTCATAGAGCCCGCCCTCACGAGGCCCGTGCTCGTCCGCTGCCTCGAGGTGCTGGAGACCAAGAAGGACCAGAACCCGCCGCGAAAGCACGGGAACATCCCCCTCTGATCGGAGAACGACCATGCCCGAGAAGCCCAGGAGCGCCGAGCGCCGGGAGCGGTTCGAGACCGATTCGGGCATAGAGGTCAGGCGGGTCTACGGGCCGGAGCCCCCCGACCCGGAGGTCGGCCTTCCGGGCGAGTACCCCTTCGTGCGCGGCATCTACCCCAACATGTACCGCGGCCGGCTCTGGACCATGCGCCAGTACGCCGGCTTCGGCACCGCCGAGGAGACGAACAGGCGCTACAAGTACCTCGTTGAGCAGGGCCAGACGGGCCTGAGCGTGGCCTTCGACCTGCCCACGCAGCTCGGGCTGGACTCAGACAGCCCGCTCGCGGTGGGGGAGGTCGGCAAGGCCGGCGTCTCCATCAGCACCCTGCAGGACATGGAGACCCTCTTCGACGGGATCCCGCTCGAGAGGATCTCCACCTCCATGACCATCAACTCGCCCGCCTCGGTCCTGCTCGCGATGTACGTCGCCGTCGCGGAGGGGCAGGGCGTGGCGCCCGGCCAGCTCTCCGGCACGATACAGAACGACATCCTCAAGGAGTACGCGGCGCGCAACACCTACATCTTCCCGCCGGATTTCTCCATGCGGCTGGCCACGGACACGATAATGTACTGCAGCCGGAGCCTCCCCAGGTGGAACTCCATCTCGATATCCGGCTACCACATCCGCGAGGCGGGCTCGGACGCCGTGCAGGAGCTCGCGTTCACATTGGCCGACGGCATAGCGTATGTCGAGGCGGTGCGCGATCGGGGGATGGCGGTGGACGACTTCGCCCCCCGGCTCTCGTTCTTCTTCTCGAGCGACAGCCACTTCTTCGAGGAGGTGGCCAAGTACCGGGCCGCCCGGCGCCTTTGGGCAAAGATAATGAAGGAGCGCTTCGGGGCGCAGAAGAAGGAGTCCATGATGCTCCGGTTCCACACCCAGACGGCGGGCTCGTCCCTCACCGCCCGGCAGCCGCTCAACAATGTCGTTCGCGTCACGCTGCAGGCCCTGGCCGCGGTGCTGGGCGGGACCCAGTCACTCCACACGAACTCGTACGACGAGGCCCTGTCGCTGCCGACCGAGGACGCCGTGCGCATCGCGCTGCGCACACAGCAGATAATCGCCGAGGAGAGCGGGGCGGCCGACACGGCGGACCCGCTGGGCTCTTCGAGGTACGTCGAGGAGCTCACCGACGAGCTGGAGCGCCGGGCCTCGGAGTACATCGCCCGCATCGACGGCCTGGGAGGGATGATTCGGGCGATCGCCCGGGGCTTCGTCCAGCGGGAGATCGAGCGCAGCGCCTACCGCAAGCAGAGGGAGATCGAGACGCAGAAGAGGACCGTCGTGGGCGTCAACAAGTACTGCATCGAGGAGGGGGAGCGGATCAAGCTCCTGACCGTGGACCAGAATGCCGTGGAGGCCCAGCTCGCCCGCCTCAAGGCCTTCCGCGAGGGGCGCGACGCCCGAAGGCACGGCGAGGCCCTGAGCGCCCTGGACGCAGTCGCCGCGGGCGACGGGAACCTCCTGCCGCCCATCCTCGAGGCCGTCAGGGCCCGCGCCACGGTGGGCGAGATATGCGACGTCTTCCGGCGAAGGTTCGGGGAGCACCGGGAGCCGTCGACATTGTGGGAGTGATGGCATGAAGCTAGCGCACATCGGCATAGCGGTCAACGACCTGGACGCGGCACTGAAGGACTACGAGAGCCTGGGCTTCCGCCAGCACCAGCGGGGCTTCGTCGAGGAGCAGAAGGTGGAGGTCATCTCGATGGAGGTGGGCGAGTCGTCCATCGAGCTCATCAGGCCGACCGCAGAGGGGGCCGTTTCCAAGTTCCTGGCATCGAAGGGGGAGGGCATCCACCACCTGGCCATCAAGGTGGACGATATAGAAAAGGCCCTTGTGGGGGCCAAGGCGAAGGGCCTCCGGCTCATCGACGAGAGGCCGCGCCTAGGCTTCGGCGGGAACAGGATAGCCTTCGTCCACCCGTCGGGCATGCACGGGGTGCTAGTGGAGCTGGTCGAGGAGCCGAAATGAAACTGGCTCAACACTTACGGGCTCTCACATGTAAATCGGTTTCAGTACCCACATTGCGGGGATAGCTAGAATACAGAGCACGATGCCAAGTTTGCCCTCAGTCGTGCTCCTGGAATAAACCCCAAGACAGCCACCAGATCCAGCAGCGACAAGCCGGGTCAGGAATAGAATCACAATGTCAACAAAACCATGAATGACCGCAATAACGAAAAAAATCGGCAACCAGAATATTTTGGCATATAATGTTGTGCCGACTACCCCTTCCCCGCCAGCGCCGCAAGAATCCTCTCGCGCAGCGCCATCACGAGCTCGGCGCTCTCGACACCAGGGGCGGGCAAATGTATATAATCGCGCACATCAATTCAAACAACCGACGATGACATCCGCGGCCGATATCAGGAAAACCCTCCGGAAGCACAAGCCCCTGCTCCGCAAGAAGTTCAAGGTGAGGAAAATTGGTATCTTCGGGTCCTACGTCCGCGGCGAGCAATCCAAAAAGAGCGATGTGGACATCCTGGTCGACTTCTCGGAGCCCATCGGCTGGGAAATAGTCGATTTGAAGGAGCTTTTGGAGGATGCGCTCGGCCTGAAGGTCGACCTCGTCGTTGCCAGGGCCCTGAAGCCGAGACTGGCGGCCGGCATCCTGAAAGAAGTGGTCTACGCATGAGGAACGGTCGGGCCCTGTCCAGATTGGAGGACATTCTCGATTCCATCGCGGCCATCAAAGCCTATGTCAAGGGAGTGAGCCTTCCATCGTTTCGGAAGAACCGGATGATGGTCGATGCCGTCCTCCGGAACATCGAGATAATCGGCGAGGCGGCACGTGGCATCCCCCAGGCGGTCCGGAAGGTTCATCCGGAAATACCCTGGAAGAGGATAATCGGCCTGCGCAACATCGTCATCCACCAGTACGCGAATGTCGACCTCGACACCATCTGGAAGATAATCAAGGTCAACCTTCCGAAGATCGAGCCCGCGCTGAGGGAAATAACGAGCGGGATGGAAGAGGAGTAAGGTTCAGCCCTTCCCCGCCAGCGCCGCGAGAATCCGCTCGCGCAGGGCCATCACCAGCTCGGCGCTCTCGGCGTAGAAGTGGAGCGTTATCTTCGATTCCCTGAAGTCGCCGACGCAGTCCAGCGCGAAGGCGTAGGGCCTCTTGCGGTCGTCCAGGGCGAACATCTTGAGGTGGCCCATGTAGCTCGTCCCCGAGTGTATCACCTCCGGGTCCAGGAGGGCGAGGCCGGTGGTCCTGACCCTCGAGAGCATCTCGTCGAACGCCTCGGAGGCGGCCATCGCCACCTTGGTGCGGACCTCGTCGCGCCGGACGAGCGCGCTCGCCCGCCGGTGCCACTCGGCCGTGGCGACCTCGGCCGGCTCCAGGCCGGGCAGCGGCGACCTCAGGGGCCGGGGCTCCGTGCGCGCGGCGACCTTCCTGCCGAGCGCCTCCCCCTCGAGCTCCGCCCAGACCTCCCCGGCGGCGCTGTCCGGAGGCGAGTCCACCGGGAACCGGAGCGTCAGCGACTCGCCCGGCCTGAGGTACGAGATGACCTTGGCCGGGGAGCCGAACCGCAGCGCCTCCGAGGACGCCCTGGGCGTCACCTGAACCTTCTCCAACGAGACGGACGAGCCGTTCTCGGCGCGCACGCTCATCACCAGGCCCTCCCCGTCGAAGCCCAGGAAGGCCACGGCCGAGAGCGCCACTTTCGGCGCGGGTTTGACGACCTTCCGGGCGACCTTCGGCGCGGGCTCCCCGGGGGCCTTGCGGGCCCCGGCAGCGCCCCCGGGTTTTCCGGCCGCCGCAACGGCGGTCCCCTCCTCCTCCGGTCCCTCCCCCGCCTTTTCGAGCGAGACCCCCTCGGCGAACTTCTCCCAGTCGGCCACGATCTCCTTGACCCTGACGCCGGTCCTCTTCCGGAAGTCCCCCGGGAAGGCGATCTCCCAGGGCGGCCGCCGGAGGCTTTTCAGGAAGGTCTTGACGAACCGGAAGATGGCGTGCTTGTCCCCGTCGAGGTCCAGCGTGACGTAGCTGCCCTCGGGGCCGCCGAACGGCCGGTACGCCCGCCGCGTGAGGACGAGCCGGAACTGCGAGGTCGAGAACCGCACCGCCCAGCCGCCGCCCACGCCGAGCTCGATGGCGCCCAGGTCGAAATCGGAGTAGATCCTGTCGATGGCCTCGTGGACCGCCTTGCCCACGTCGGTGAACCCGATGCTCCCCAGCACGCCCGAGCCCTCGCGGTACTCGCCCTTCCTGAGCGCGGCCTTGCTCAGCATCGGCCCGGCCCCGAGCGGCTGCGCGTACAAGAGTAGCCTCGTCAACGGCGCGGGATGAGCGAAGGCGGCAAAAAGGTTTGTGATGACTGCAGGGTGCGGGGTGCGGGGTGCAGGGACGGGGCGGGCTCCGGCGGTGACGGAAGCAGGAGAAGGGTGCCGGAGCGAGCACCCGTCGTCGTCACCCTGCACCCAGCACCCCGCACCCGGTCAAACGTCCTTGCCGGCGAGCTGCCTGAGACGGGCGACACCGTCGATCTCGTCGATAATGCGCGCCACCGCCGCGGGCACCAGCGCCTTCCAGGGCCTGCCCCGGAGCATCCGCCTGCGGATGACCGTGCCCGAGTAGCGCGCCCGGTCGTAGAGCGGGGTGGTGACCACCTCGTACCCGCTCTCCTTGAAAAGTCTCTGGTTCAAGGGGTTGTTGGTCGCCACGGACGAAAAGCGCGGGACCAGGCTCTCGACGTGCGCCACCCACCGGCCGTGCTCGTTTATGTCCTCGATGGGGACGACATAGAAGTCTGACACGCCGCCCTCCCGCAGGGCTCCCGTGGCCATCTCCACGCGCTCGCCGGCGGTGAAGGGGTTCTCGGGGGTGTGGCTGTGCTGGGCGCTCCCGATGCCCAGGATGATGGAGCGCGAGCCGCGCACGATGTCGGAAACGACGCGCATGTGGCCCCGGTGGAGGGGCTGGAACCGGCCTACGATGAGCACCCTGGAGCTCAACCTTCCACGTCCCCGTCCTCGTCGATGAACTGCTCTATCTGGTCGCAGAGCGTGGTGAGGTACTTTTTGCAGTTTCGGCACTTGCGGTCGTCCGCCGTCGAGGGGAGCGAGTCGTTGAAGGCGTAGCAGTACTGGTCGCAGGGCTCCTGCTCTCCCTCAGGCTCGGCCGGCCGCTCGGGCTGCATCTGGTGGCCCGGCAGAAACTGCGTCCCGGCGTGCGCCCCGCCATCGCGCTTTTTGGCCGCCAGGCGCATCACCCCTGGGGCGCCGGCAGCCCGCTTTGGGGCCTCGCCGCCGTGGCGGTCGACTTGGGCATCATGGAGGTCAGCTTCTGTATGAGCTTGTCGCGCTTGGGCCCGGCGGCGAGGGCGTTGCGCAGCACGTCGATTATGTCGTCTACGAAGATTATCTCCACCTTGTCCTTGTACCTGTCCTCGATGAGGACGTCCCGGGCGTTGGCGAGCGGGATGAGCACCTTGGTCATGCCCGCCTCGGCGGCGGCCTCGCACTTGGCGGTGACGGCGCCCACGGGCAGCACCTGGCCGCGGACGCTCAGGGAGCCGGTCATCGCCACCTTCTGGGAGACCTCCACCTCCTCCATCGCCGATATGACCGCCGTGGCCACGGAGATGGAGGCGGAGTCGCCCTCGACGCCCTCGTAGGTCCCGATGAACTGGATGTGGACGTCGTGGCTGGAGATGTCCTCGCCGGTGTACTTCTTGATGATCGCCGAGACGTTCTGGACGGCCTCCTTGGCGATCTCCCCGAGCTTCCCGGTGGCGATTATCTCGCCCTGGGAACGGGAGCGGGCCGGCGTCATCTCGGCGACGATGGGCAGCACCACGCCGGCGTGCTCGCTCACCCCGCTCTCGCCGCCCAGCACCCCCAGGCCGTTGACCCGTCCGACCTCGGCGCCCTCGACGAGGTAGTTCCTGTACTCCTTCTTCTTCTCGACGAGCTGGTCGGCCACCTGCTGCTCCAGCGTGCGCGCTATGCGCTTTGCCGCGAGTATGTGCTCGGATTGGACCAGCGGGGCGGACCTCTCCCGGGCGATGTCGCCGGCGACGCGCACGAGCCCCCCGAGCTCACGGAGCCGCAAGGTTAGGTGCCCCCGCGTGCCCGCCCGGCGCTGGGCCTCGTGCATCAGGACCGTTATCGCGCTCTTGTCGAAGTGGGGGATCTTCTTGTCCTTGGCGACCTCCTGGGAGACGAACCGGACGAGCTTCTCCCGGTTCTCGGAGGTGTCCTCCATCGTGTTCTTCATGTAGATCTCGTAGCCGTAGCCCCGGATGCGCGACCTCAGCGCCGGATGCATCCCCTCGACCGCGTCGAGGTTCCCGGCCGCGACGAGCACGAAGTCGCAGGGGACCGGCTCGGTCCGGACCATGGCGCCCGAGCTGCGCTCGCTCTGGCCCACCACGGAGAACTCCTTCTCCTGGAGCGCGGTGAGCAGCGACTGCTGGCTCTCGAGCTTGAGGATGTTTATCTCGTCGACGAAGAGCACGCCCTTGTGCGCCCGGTGGATGGCCCCGGCCTCCACGCGCTCGTGGGCCGGCGTCTCCAGGCCCCCGGACTGGAACGGGTCGTGGCGGACGTCGCCCAGGAGCGCGCCCGCATGCGAGCCCGTGGCGTCCACGAACGGGGGCTTGTCGTCGGGCGCGTGGCTTATGAGCAGCTTGGGCACGAAGACGGTCTCCTGCTTTTGGCCCATCCAGCGGAAGGCGATGAGCAGCATGGCGGCCGCGCCGATGCCGAAGAAGAGGACCATGGGGTTTATCGTCACCCCGCCCTGGCCGTCCGGGGTGATGGAGAAGAAGATGGCCACCACGGCCACCAGGACCACGATGAGCATGAGGAACTGGTTTCGCTCGTTCTTCTTCTTGAGGGCGTCCATCTTGTGGGCGCCCACAATCTCCTTGCCCTTCCCGGCGGGCACCGACCGTATACGCGGGTTGTTGTTGTCCTCGGGGTTGTTGAAAACGAGGATGTCTTGGAGCTCCTCGCGGGGGAGCACCTCGGCCATGGCGTTGGCCAGCATGGACTTGCCCGTCCCGGGCTCGCCGATGAGCATCACGTGCCTCTTCTGGGCCGCGGCCTTCCTGATGACCTCGACCGCCGGGTCCTGCCCGATGACCTGGTCGACGAGCTTGGGGGGAATCTCGATCTCGGCCGTGGTGAGGAAGGGCTGGTCGCGCACCCAGTCCTCCATGGGCTTGAGGCCCTCCCGGGGCCCCTTCACCGCCACCTTTTTCTCGGCCATTATCCGTCCGACTCTCTGTATACAGGGTCCTATTAAATATATTTATGCTATTTGTTCGCGAGACAGGCCAGGATTGCGCCAGAATCATTCTTACAAAAAGGCGCAAGGCGCAGGGCGCACGGCGCGGGGCTTAGGGCGCAGGGGACAAGGCGCGAGGGTAGAAGGTGACGAGGGAGCAAGGGAGCAAGGCAGCTGGGCAGGAAGGGGGGCAGCAAGGCGGCAAGGCAGCAGGGCAGGAAGGGGGGCAGCAAGGCAGAAAGGCAGAAAGGCAGCAAGGGAGCAAGGCAGCAAGGGGGCGGGAATGGAGGAAGGGGACAACCGTCGTCCCTTGATGGCATGCTGAAAGCCGGCCGCCTCCATAAGGGGTATGGAGGCACATGCCATGGAAATGATAGGGTTGGACATACACAAGAAGAATTGTTGGGCAACGGTTTTGGATGAAAGCGGGAAT
>VGTL01000036.1 GCA_016874675.1 Methanobacteriota archaeon
GGAGCCTGAGACGCATGACGCGTTCTGGAACCGCAAATTATTTGGGGACGCAGCCAATCTACCGAATCTGGGAGTGTCCGTCAACCGCATGGGAATGGAATGTTAGCCAAGGTTGAGACGGGACGAAAAAATTCGTTGAGGACGCGCTGCCCCTCGTGAGCCTTGTAACCCTCCCGGTCGAGCTTTACACAATTGCGGCAGGGAGAACAAGCCGCCCGCGAAGAAGCACTGCGACCGGTGCGGACAGGCTCTCGGGCCGGGGGCGAAGTTCTGTCCGGAGTGCGGGGCGCCCGTCGGCCGGAAGGCCTGAGGCCGGCTGTCGCTCCTTCAGCGCATATTCCGATTTGCCCCTCTCCCCCGCCCCCTTCCCGGCCGCCCTTGCGTTGGCGAGCACCGCCCGCTCGACCCGGGCGTCCCTGACCGGCAGCCCCAGTGACCGCTTCCTCCGCCCGATCTTTTCCGCAAGCTCCATCCGCCTGCCCAGGAGCCGGACCAGTTCAGCGTCATTGAGAAGTATCTCCGCCCTCAAAGCGCCGAGCGGCCGCCCCATATCCCCCTTCTTCATCCCCACCCGCTTTCCAGGAGCCGAAGCCCGCGCCCGGAGAAGATGGTCCAGCAACGTCACCGCAACCATCGCCTCCGCCACCGGGACGATGCGCTCGCATATGTAGGGGTCGTGCCTCCCCCCGACCCGTATTCTCGCCGGCCTCATCGTGCGCAGGTCGACCGTGTCCTGCCCGATGCCGATGGAGCTTGGCGGCTTCACGGCGATCCTGCAAACGACAGGCATCCCGTTGCTCATCCCGCCCAGTATCCCGCCGGCGTTGTTGGTCCGCGTGAGCAGCCTCCCCTTCCTCACGATTATCGCGTCGTTGTTCTCAGAGCCGCGCCGGCGCGCCGCGGAAAACCCCGCCCCCACCTCCACGCCCTTGACGCCGCCGATGCTCATCAGGGCCTTCGCCAAGTCCGCGTCCAGCCTGTCGAAGACGGGCTCGCCGAGCCCCGGCGGAACGCCCTCCGCGACCAGCTCGACCGTTCCCCCCGCCGAATCGGCGCGGGATCTCGCCGCCAGTATCGTTTGGCGGAATCCCGTCCGCCTTCCCCCGACCTCAAGCACCCTTCCCGCGACCTTCATCCCCTCGCGCGCCAAAAGCTGCTTCGCCACCGCGCCCGCCAGCACGCGCCCGACGGTCTCGCGTCCGGAGGCCCTCCCGCCCCCGACGGGAATCGCCCCGTGCTTCAGCCAGAACGCGAGGTCGGCGTGCCCCGGCCGCGGCTTATGGAGGATGTCGTCGTAGTCGCCGGACCTCGCATCGACGTTTTGGACCTGCAGGCGGACGGGCCCGCCGGTCGTCCGCCCGCGCAGGATTCCGGACAGCACCTCCAGCCGGTCGGGCTCCTTGCGCGCCGACATCGTCGGTCCCCGGCCGGGCCGCCTCCGGTCGAGCTCCCGCTGTATCATGCGCAGCGAGATCCGGACGCCGGCGGGGCACCCCTCGACGATCGCGCCCACGGCATCCCCGTGGGGCTCCCCGAACGTCGTCACCCGGAAGAGCCTCCCGATGGAGCCCCCGCTCATTTGCCGACCACCCTGATTCTCGCGCCCAGGGCCCGCAGGTCGTCCACGAAGCCCGGGTAGGACTTGGAGAGGGTCTCCGCCCCGTCGATGACCGTCCGGCCCTCCGCCCGGAGAGCCGCCACGGCCAGCGCCATCACTATGCGGTGGTCGTTGTGTCCGTCCAGCCGGGCGCCGGCGAGCTCCGAACCGGTCACGACCAGCCCGTCGGGCCTCTCGGTTATCCGGGCGCGAAGCTTCCGGAGCTCGGCGCACATCGCCGATATGCGGTCGGACTCCTTGGCCCGGGAGTGGCGGACGTTGCGCAGCACGGTGGTCCCGGCGGCATGGCAGCCCAGCGCCGCCGCCACCGGCAGAAGGTCGGGCATGTCGCGCAGGTCGAGCTCGCGGGTGGACCCCACGCCCATCTGCGAGATGATGCCGCCTATCGCCCGGTCGGGCTGGCTGTCCCGCGGGTCCAAACCGGTGATGTTGATGTCCGACTCGGTGATGAATGCGGCCGCCCTGAGGAACGCGGCCGACGAGTGGTCCCCGGGCACCGCGTAGTCCGAGGGCCAGTAGGACTGCCCCCCGTCGATGCGGAAGGTCCCCGGCTCCTCGAAGCGGACGCCGGCGCCGGCCCGCTCCAGGTGCTCCATGGTCATGGCGACGTACGGCCGGGAGTTGAGGGTCATCGCCTCCACGACGGAGTCGCGGGGCGCGAGCGGGAGGGCCAGGAGCAGGGCCGACACGAACTGGGAGCTGAAGCCGTAGACAGGGACGCGGCCGCCCCGGAGCCGTCCGGCCACCGCCGCGGGGGGGCAGCCGTTGCCCGGGACGGACTCGGCGCGCCGGGCGCCCAGGTCCGAGAGCGCCCGGAGCAGGGGCCCCACCGGCCGCCGGCGGATGGTGCCCCCCCCGTCGATGACTGTCTCGCCGTCGCAGAGGGCGCACACCGCCGTGAGGAACCGGAGCGTGGTGCCCGAGTTGCCCACGTCGATGCCAAAGGGCGCGGCGCGGGGGCGGCCGTCGACGCCGGTGACGCGGACCGCCTTTCCGAACTCCACGACTGCGCCCAGCCGCCGGAAGCATTCGGCGGTCGCCAGGCAGTCGTCGCTGAGCAGGGCGTTGTGCACCGTGGACCGCCCGCGGGCAAGACACGCCACGGCGAGCGCCCGGTGGGTGTGGCTCTTCGAGGGCGGGGCGCGGACCGTCCCCGAGAGCTCCCGGGTCCGGGACACGACGATTCTCCGGCCGGTATTCGGGCCGGCCGCCCGGGGGCTCATGCCACGCCCCTCCCCGGGTGGCCGGTGGTCCTCCCGCGCCGGGCGTTTTGGCCGTTGAAGCGCCGCCCCGAGATTATCTTCATGTAGCTTGCGACCGTCCGGCCCGCATTTCTCTCTGCCTCTATATAGAACCTCCGCACGCCGATGGCCAGCAGGTCCCGGGTGCGGTTGAAAAGGCCCAATTCGGAGCAGTTGAGGACTCCCTCCCGCCCGCCATCACCGCCTCCCGCGCCTTTTCGAAATCCTCCCTCCCGATATCGTAGTAGACCACGGCCGCCCCGGCCCGGGCCGCCCCGGACCTCCAGGTGCACCACCTCCCCCCTCCGGGCGCGCCCGACCGGCCCGCCCCGCCCGACGAGGCGGCGCACGGTGTTGCCCGACTTCCTCCCCTCATGATGGGCGGCCACGCCGTCGCCCACGCGCAGGTCGGCCTCCAGACGGAGCCTCCCTTTCTCGAGCGTTCCCAGGAAGAGGCCCCGGTTGTGGGGCCAGCGCGGGTCGACCACCGAATCGTTGAACGCGAGGCCGGTGGTGAAGTCGCGGTTTGAGGCCATCCTGAGCTCCTCGGGGTCCCGCCCGTCGACCCGGAAATCGCCATCCGCGTAATGCCTGTCGACGTATTTCCGGTAGACTCGCGCCACCACCCCGACATAGAGCGGCCCGCGCATGCGGCCCTCCACCTTGAGCGCCACCGCTCCGGTCCGGATGACCTCGGGCAGCCTCTCGAGGAGGCACAGGTCCCGGGTGGAGAGCGGGTACGAGCCGTTGTGCCTCTGCCGGCAGGGCTGGGCGCACATCCCGCTGTTGCCGCTGCGGCCGCCCGCCATCGAGGAGAACAGGCACTGGCCGGAGTAGCCCGGGCAGAGCGCTCCGTGGACGAACATCTCGCACCGCGCCGCCCGGGCCATCTGCGCCACCTCTTCCAGCCGGAGCTCGCGGGGTAGGATGACCCGGTCCACGCCGGCGGGGAGCAGGAGCTCGGCTCGGTCCACGGGACGGCGAAGGCGGGGGCGCGATATTAAAGTCTGCTGTTGGGCAGGAAGGCAGCAAGGCAGCAAGGCAGCAAGGGAGCAAGGCAGGAAGGCAGAAAGGGGAGACGGGGACGATCGTTGTCCCTTGCTGCCTTGCTGCCTTGCTGCCTTTTTTTTGATTATTCTGGAGAACACCACACCACAAAATATTTATAACGACTAGAGGGCAGTACCAACAAAAGTTAATATATACCTACCTGATAATGAAAGCCCGTAACCGGACTCGGAGGGGGTCGCAGCATGAGGAAAGCGCTGGCATACGCTATTGTGATTGGATTCGTGACAACGGGTTTCATCGGGATGGTCCAGGCCGAGACGCCCGAGGGCAAGGCCCAGGGGCGGCCCATGGCCACCGCCGACGGCCTCTACTGGCAGGACGACCGCCGCCTCACGAACAACGGCGGGGAGGACACCTACCCGACGCTCGTGGTGGACACCTTCGGCAACTCGTTCGTCATGTACTACCGGGACAGGACCCACAAGTACATCAAGATCGACCGCTACGGCAACCCCCTCTTCGATGAGAAGGACATCGTGTCGGCCCAGATACCGACCCAGCACTGCGGCCAGCCCTGCGAGCGCATCGGCATCGACAGCCAGGAGAACTTCCACGTCGTGTGGACCACCCAGACGCTCTACGGCCCGATGTACCAGAAGTTCGCCTCCAACGGCAACCCCCTGACGCAGCCGATAAACCTGGCGCCCATGGCCTCCAACCCGCACGTCGTCAACCTCGCGGTGGGCAAGAACAACCGGGGCTACTTCGCCTACGAGAACGAGGGCTCGGAGCGCATCGAGATGGCCTACGTCGACAATAACTTCAACCTCCATACCGGGTACCTGTCGACGACCTCCGGCGAGGGCGTCACCCTCGGGCTCAACAAGAAGGACTACCCGTACGTCTTCTCCAAGAGCTGGTCCGGGACGGGCATGTGGGTGACGATATTCAGCCCCGAGGGGCAGGTCTTCCAGTCGCCGACCAAGGTCGACACCCCCGTCGCCGGCTCGGGCTGGGACAGCCCCCTGCCCGCCCTGGCCTTCAGCACCGACGGGGCCTGCCACATGCTCCAGGCCTCACGGGCGAGCGGCATAAAGACGCTCTACTACACCAAGCTCGGCCCCGACGGCGCCAAGCTGACCAACGACATCATGCTGACCTCCAACTCCAACGACTACGGCGACATCTGCGTGGACAGCAAGCGCAACGTCTACATCATCTGGGGCGACGCCGGCGACCAGGACATCTACTACGTCCGCATCCAGCCCAACCAGGAGAACGCCACGCTGCAGCCGGTGAGGCTCACCAACGCGCCGGGCATCGACCGCGACCCGCAGATAACGGTCGACCCGGAGGACTCGCTGCACACGAGCTGGGTGTCCGACCGCGACGGCAACAAGGAGATCTACTACAAGTTCGCCTTCAGCTACGGCGTCGAGCTGGGCATGACTCCCGACGAGATGGCCAAGATAATGTACATCCACCCCAACGAGACCAAGTCCGCCAACATCACGGTGCGCAACATGGGCGGCCAGAACGACACCATGTACCTGGGCATCGCCGGCGACTTCTACGGCAAGGAGGGCGGCACGGGCAAGGACTACAAGGGCGAGGGCTACAAGCTCTGGATCGACGAGAAGCACAAGGAGCTCAACCTGGACGCCCAGGAGATACGCAAGATCCCGATCTACGTCCGGGGGGCGGCCCGCGGCACGCCCAACGAGTACATCAAGGTCGTGGTCAATGCCACCTCCACGATGAACCCGATGAAGAACGACACGGTGGAGTTCAGGACGTACCTGGTGGTCGACCACCGCATCACCCTGAAGTGCGCCGAGCGCGTGCGCGTCACCTCGGCCGGGGTGCCGACCCAGTACTCCATCTCCGTGAGCAACATAGGCGACATCGACGAGCGCGTCATCATAAGCGTCAACGGCCCGCCCGGCTGGGAGTACGAGGTGGACAGCGACCTCGTGAAGCTCAGGCCCACCGAGACCTGGATGCTCACGCTGAAGGTGACGCCCCCGCCCGACGCCCAGGCCGACGAGATGGGGGTGGTGACGGTCACCGGCCGCTCGGAGGCGGAGTACAGCGTCAAGGACCAGGTCACCACTCACACGCTCGTCATGCCCTACATGTTCATCGAGCTCGGTGCCGACGAGCCCGAAAAATTCGTCGACCCGGGCAACCCGACCTACTTCACGCTCCGGGTGTCCAACTACGGCAACATGGCCGGGACCGTGATAATCATCCTCGAGATCGTCTCGGGCACCGGTCTTTGGATAACCTCCCTGGACACCAACGCGGTCGGCGTGGCCGGCGGCGAGACAAAGCAGGTCATCCTGACCGTGGTCGCGCCCACCGACGCGGAGGCCGGCACGCGCCTCGTGGTGAGGGTGCAGGGCTTCGACGCCGAGAAGAGGTACTCCGCCGAGTGCCTGGTGACGACCATCGTCAGGCAGGTCCACAACATCCGCGTGGCGGCGACGCCGGAGATGCAGAGCCTCCGGCCGGCGGACGTCGCGACCTACGCGGTCGTGCTGGCCAACCTGGGCAACGGGGCCGAGGAGGTCACATTGGGCGCCTCGGAGCTCCCCGTGGGCTGGGACCTGTCCTACCAGAGGCTCGACGGCTCGCTCATATCCGAGATTGACGAGCTCTACCTCCAGCCCGGAAGCTCCCTGACAATAAACGCCATCGTCAGGACTGCCGTGGGCTCGCTCGCCCAGCTCTACGCCATCAAGGGCAGGCTGCTCGACCGGGACAAGAACGTCTACCTGATCAACATGGGCATCGAGATACTGCAGGAGTACGACATCGACGTCACCACGACGCTCTCCAAGCAGACCGGCGTCCCCGGCGGCAAGGTCCTCTACACGATAATCGGGAAGAACAAGGGGAACGGATTCGACACGCTGACATTCGAGACCTCGGGCCTGCCCCGCGAATGGCAGGGCATCGAGTTTCGGGACGTGAACTTCGAGCTACAAAACGAGCTGTCCCTGAACGCCTCGGGCCTGGAGCGGATGAGCCTCGTCGTGCCCATCCCGGCCGGCGTCAACGGCACGAGCGTCGAGTTCTACGTGACGGCGCGGTCGCTGGGCATGGTGACCGACTCGGTCAAGCTGGTCTTGGACATCCGCATGGCCAATTTGGTCATCTCGAAGGTGACCTGCTCGCCCAAGACGCTCAGGGCCAACAAGCTCGCCACCCTCGTGGTCACCATCGACAACATCGGCGAGGTCAACGTGGAGAACGTGACCGTGCGCTTCTACCAGGACAGGGCCATAATGGGCAACGAGCGGCTCGAGAGGGTCTCGGGCGGCACCAACCGGACCGCCACCTTCACCTGGATGGCCAAGGGCGGGACGCACTCGCTGCGGTTCGTCGTGGACCCGGACAACCTGATAGTGGAGAACAACAAGGCCGACAACCAGGCCAGGCAGACCGTGAAGGTGCAGGAGGGCTCGTTCCTCGAGCAGCTGCCGGGCTTCGAGGGGCCCCTGATGCTACTGGCGCTCGCCGCGGGCGCGGCGGTGCTGGTGCTCAGGCGGAAGAAGTAGGTGCGAAATCGGCCCCGCCTCCGGGCGGGGCTTTTCCCATTTCTTTGAGCTCCTTGATCTCGTTTTTCAGGAACCTCTGAAATGTCCAGGGCGACGATTAGAACGCCCGTTCCAATCAAATTGATATCCACGGCTCCCAAAGAATGATCGGGTCCCGGGAATCCCGCTCGTGGGGCCATCGGGTGTGGAGATGGGGGTCTCCTCCTGGGTAGTCAGGGGCATAGTGGTTCTCCTGCTGGTCGAGTCCGGGGCCTGGGCGCCGGCATCTCGGGCCGGACCGGACGAAGACGGCCAATTTGACGGTCACGAACCATGCCGACACCAGCGATACCGTATCGCTCAACATAACGGTCGATTCCCGCGGACACGATGGAGGCGTCGGGACGGGATACAACGGCGCCGGCTGGAGGGTGCAACTGGAAGCCGAGCCCTTTGAATTGGCAGGTTGCCAGGCGAGGAACGTGAGCGTCGGCTTGAGAGGCCCGAAGACCGGTCTTTCCAACGATTGCATCAGTGTCAGAATCAACGCCACCTCTCTGCTCGACCCGGCCTGCGTTAAGAATGTCAGCTTCAGGGTCTATCTCACCTATTGCCAGTCGTTCGCCCTGGGATGCGCCGACAGGGTGCATCAGGCCTCCTGGGCGGGAACCTCCTGCATTATCGAGGTCAAAAACCGCGGCCCTATGGAGGAGAATGTGTCCCTGACAGTGAACGGTCCGCCCGGATGGGAGCTCTATCTTGGCAGGTACAATGTGACAGTGCCGGGCCTCGAAAGCCTCTTCGTGACGCTGATCGTGGCTCCCCCCCGGGACAGCCAGTGCGACGCGGTCGGCATCGTCACGGTGATCGCGCAGGATGTCCGGAATCCTGCAATAAAAGTGCAAATCACCACCCATACATTGGCATACGGCGGGCTGTGGCTGGAGTTGACTGCGCCTCACCGCCCCAACCGACGCCCTCGCAGGCTCCAGGCCCGTGGCGCGTGTATCCGGTTGCATACAGGTACCGAGATGGAATACCGATTGCCTTGTCACCGCCATCGTCCGGCAGGTGCGCTCCGTCTGGATTTCTTCCAGCCCGCAGCCGGTCGGGCTGGTACTTCGGGCCTGGACGTCCGGCGGCGCCTCCGGGTCAGTCCAGCTCCTCGTCGACGTCAGGCTGCCGAACCTCGTGGTCTCACGGGCAAGCTACATCCACGAGGTCATCGTGAGGATGCCGGCCGGCTCCAGCGCAACGGCCACATTCGCATGGAAGGTGCACGACGCGCCGGTCGATTTGAGGTTCATGGTAGACCCGGACAACCAGATCATCGAGTCCAACGAAACGGACAATATACTAAGGCAACTTTTGGAGAACGGGCGGCCACCGGGCGATTCGTCATGCGAGGCATGGAGATGGATTCCGCTGGCCGTTCTCTTCCTTGGGGCGCTGGCCATGTTGTATCCGTTGCGGAGGAAGCATTGAGCCCGCCGGCGCCTTCCCCCTGCGCCGTGTTCCTTGCTCCTTGCGCCTTCCCTTGCCCCTTGCCCCTTGCCCCTTTCCCTTCACGGCCCCACGTGCATCATCGGGAAGGAGTTGTCGTAGTACTCCTCCTTCTCGAGGAGGGCCTTCTCGTTCTCGAGGAGCTGGAAGTGGCCCTTCTCCATGCTGGCGAAGTAGGTGAGCAGGTAGGCCTGCTCGGAGCCCGGCTGGAACCGGCGGGCGAACGCCAGGTAGAACTCCTCGGCGTTCCTCTCGGCGTTCATGGCGCTCGTGATGACCTCGCTCGGAAGCACCCCCGGGCCGGGGGCCTTTATGAAGGGCATCGGCACCGGCGTCCCGGCCGGCACCTTCACCCGCTTCTTCCCGCTCTCCTTCTTGAAGAGCGTGACGAGGCCCTTGCGGTGCTTCTCCTCCTGGGCCGCCAAAAAGAGCATCTTGTCCTTCATGTAGGCGTTCTCTATGCTGTTGGCCAGGGCCGAATAGATGTCCCGGGCCCCGATCTCGGCCCTTATTCCAGCCAAAAAGATCTGCTCGTTGTTGAAACTGTCCAAATCCATGTCACCATACCTCCTTCAACCCTGTTTCATCAAATGCTCCCCGAGCGCCCGGCCGGCCTCCCGGCAGGCCGCAAGCTCGGATTCATCCGGGACGAACTTCAAGTTGACGCCCCTGAGCGGCATCTCCCAGCCAAGTTCCTTGAGGACTGCCTCCATCTCGCCCACCGCCTGCCCGCCCCATCCGTACGAGCCGAAGGCGAACCCGATGCGCCTCTTCGGGCGCAGGCCCTTTATGTAGGTGAGGAACTCGCCCATGGTCGGCAGCATCCCGTTGTTCAGCGTGGGGGAGCCGACCAGTACGAGCCGGGCGGAGAGCACGTCGGTCACGATGTCGGAGAGGTGGGTGATGCCCAGCCTCCGCATCACGACGGGCACGCCGGCATCCTCCAGCCCCCGCTTGAGGCGGTGCGCCATCGCCCCGGTGGAGTGCCACATTGTGTCGTAGACGATGAGGGCGCGCCGGTCGGTCTCGTTTCCGGCCCACCTCGAGTACATCCCCAGGATGTCCGGGATGCGGGAGCGCCAGATTATCCCGTGGCTGGGGGCTATCATGTCGAACGAAAGGGCGGCCACGGCCGGCAGGACCGCCCTGACCTGTTCGCTGTAGGGCAGGACGATGTTGGCCCAGTACTTGGCCGCCTCCTCCCTGAGGACGCCCCAGTCCAGCTGGTCGTCGAAGCGCTCCGCGGAGGCGATGTGCTGGCCGAAGGCGTCGTTGGGCAGGAGCAGCCGGTCCTCCGGAATGTAGGTGGCCATCGAGTCGGGCCAGTGAATCATGGTCAGCAACTGGAAAACGAGCGTGCGCCTCCCCGTCTTGATGGTGTCACCGGTCCTGACCACCTTGAAGTTCCAGTCCTTCTTGAAGTGCCGCCGCAGGTTCTTCTCTCCGTTGGGGGAGCACACCACGGTGGCGTTCGGGCAAAGCTCCACCATCCTCGCAAGCGAGCCGGAGTGGTCCATCTCGGTGTGGTTGGAAACGATGAGGTCGATCCCGGACGGGTCGACGATCTCCCTGATGCGCCCGAGCATCTCGTCGAAGAGGTAGTGCTTGACGGTGTCCACCAAGACGACCTTCTCGTCGACCACGAGGTAGGCGTTGTAGGTCGTGCCGCGGTCCGTGGTGTAACCGTGGAAGTTGCGAATGTCCCAGTCGATGCCGCCGACCCAGTACACGCCGGGCTTGATTTCGCATTTTGCCATCATGTCACCTTCATATCAAGGGGCAGGGCGCAAGGCGCAAGGCGCAAGGGGCGAGGGCGCGAGGGGGAAGGCGCAGGGGACAAGGGGGGATCGGGACATCCCCGCCTCCCTTGCCCCTTGCGCCTTCTCCCTTGCGCCCCAAGCCTTGCGCCGTGCGCCTTGCGCCTTGCGCCTTCCTCCTCACAGCTGCGTGAACTCCGACTTCTCCGCGCCGCAGACTGGGCAGCGCCAGCTTTCGGGTATGGCCTCGAACGGCGTCCCCGGGGCGATGCCGCTGTCCGGATCGCCGTTCGCCGGATCGTAGATGAATCCGCAGACATTGCACTGCCACCTGCTGCTGGCCCCCATTGCATATCCTCCGTGAGCGTCCCCAAGACAGGGTTATCTCATATATTAATCAATTGGCCAATTATGCGCAAATTTCCGGGTGCCGGGTGCCGGGTAACGACGCGTCCGTCCCGGCACCCGGTCGCAACCCGGCCCCCGGCCCCCGGATTCGTCCCGGCACCCGGTCACAGCAGCGCTTTGGCGGCGTCGAAGCCCTTCTGGAAGGCCTTCATGTTGAGCTCCTCGGTGCCCTTGGGGACGGTGGCCAGCACCGACTTCTTCATCGCCTCGAGCGAGACCGCGCCCGACACGGCCGTGAAAGCCCCCAGCATGACGATGTTGGCCACGATGCGCTTGCCCACCTCCTCCGAGAGGGCGGTGAAGGGGACCTTGTAGAGGCGGACGCCCTTCTTGAGCTCGGACACGGTCACGAGGTCGGCGTCCACGACCATGAGCCCGTCGGCCGTTATGGCCGGGCCGTAGGTCTTGAACGCCTCCTGCGACATTATCATCATCGTGTCCGGGGCGCTGACGTGGGGGTAGAATATCTTCTCGTCGGAGATTATGACGCCGGCCGAGCAGGCGCCGCCGCGGGCCTCGGGACCGTAGCTCTCGGTGAGCACGGCGTTCCTCCCGTCGAAGAGCGAGGCAGCCTTGCCGGCGATGAGGCCGGCCAGTATTATACCCTGGCCGCCGAAGCCTGCGAACCTTATCTCCCGGTAGCCCTCCGGGCGCCGCCCGTCTTCGTGGAATGCGGGGCTCACTTCTTCCCCCCCCTTGCCATCGTGCACATGTTCGTGTAGCAGGAGTCGTAGGTGGGCTTGCTCTGGTCGACGAACTTGCCGCACACGATCGGCGTGTACAGCCCGATGTCGGCCTCCTTGGGGTCGATGCCGTTCTTGACGACCGTCTTCTTCTCGTAGAAGTGCATGAGGTCGATGCCCTCGCCCCCCTTGTTGGGGCGGTCGAAGTTGGTCGGGCACTGGCTGATGACCTCGATGAACGAGAAGCCGGGGTGCCGGACCGCCTCGGCGACGGACTCGACGAGGCGCCGGGCGTGGAGCACGGTCCAGCGGGCGACGTACACGGCGCCCGAGGCAGCGGCGACGTAGGGCAGGTTGAAAGGGTGCTCCCAGCAGCCGTAGGGGGAGGTCTGGGTCCGGGCGGTGACGGGCGTCGTCGGGGCCACCTGGCCGCCGGTCATGCCGTAGTTGAAGTTGTTGACGCAAAGCACCAGCATGTCGACGTTGCGCCGGGCGGCGTGTATGAGGTGGTTGCCGCCTATCGCGAACAGGTCGCCGTCGCCGCTTATGACCGACACCTTGAGCTCGGGGTTGGCGAGCTTGAGCCCGGTGGCGAAGGGCAGGGCCCGGCCGTGGGTGGTGTGGAAGCTGTCCAGGTTGATGTAGCCGGCTATCCTCCCGGTGCACCCGATGCCCGAGACTATTGCCACCTTGTCGAGATCGACCCCCGCCTTCTGGATCCCGTTGAGGTAGGCCGTGAGCACCACGCCCAGGCCGCAGCCCGTGCACCAGATGTGCGGGATCCTTCCGGGGCGGAGCAGGTGGTCGAGCGGGTGCTCGCCGGTCTCCCGGTGGTGCCGCTCGTGCAGGGCCACCGTCCCGCTGCGGTCCCGGTGCACCGACGAGGAGCCGTTGTGGTGTTGCAGGTCGTGCTCGTCGTGCCCCTCGGTCACGCCGCCACCTCCCTTATCGCCGCCAGTATGTCGGCCGGGTCGTGCGTCTCCCCGCCCGGGTGCGGGACGAGCCTCGTCCTGCATTGCCCGGCGGCGCATCGCTCCACCTCGTACACCATCTGGCCCATGTTGAGCTCCGGCACGACGAAGCCCCGCACCTTTCCGGCGAGCGCCCGGACCCGCTCCTCCGGGAAGGGCCACAGGGTGTCCAGCTTGAGCTGGCCCACCTTGACGCCGCCGCGCTGGGCGGCCCGGATGGCCTTCCAGCTCGTGCGCGCCGAGATGCCGTAGGACACCACGACCACCTCGGCCCCGTCGGTCTCCATCTCGGTGCAGGCGATTATGTCGCGGCTGTTTTGGCGAATCTTTTCGCAAAGCCGCCTCACGAGCTTCGTCTGGGCCGCCGCGGTTATGATCGGGTAGCCCCGCTCGTCATGGGTGAGGCCGGTGACGTGCATGTGGTAGCCCTCGCCGGCGTTGGCCATCGGGGGCACCAGGTCGGGGCCGGGCTCGAAGGGCAGGTAGCCTTCTGAGGGCGGCTCGGACGGCTTTCGCCGGTCGAAGAGCTCTATGCCCTCGGCGGGCGGGATGACCACCTTCTCGGTCATGTGGCCCACTATCTCGTCGGAGAGCACCATCACGGGCAGGCGGTACCTCTCGGAGAGGTTGAAGGCGCGCAGCGTGAAGTCGAACATCTCCTGGGGGGAGGACGGGGCGAGCGCGATCACGTCGCACGAGCCGTGGGTGCCCCAGCGCGCCTGCATGACGTCGGCCTGGGCCGCGAGCGTGGGCAGGCCTGTGGAGGGGCCGCCCCGCATCACGTTGACTATCACCGACGGGGTCTCGGTCATCACGCCCAGCCCGAAGTTCTCCATCATGAGGGAGAACCCGGGCCCGGAGGTGGCCGTCATGGATTTGACCCCGCCCCACGAAGCGCCCAGTATGGCGCACATCGAGGCGAGCTCGTCCTCCATCTGAATGAAGGTCCCGCCGATCTGGGGCAGCCGGCGCGACATGCGCTCGGCGACCTCGGTGGAGGGGGTAATGGGGTACCCGGCGAAGAACCGGCAGCCGGCCGCTATGGCGCCCTCCGCGCTGGCGGTGTTGCCGTTTATGAAGTGCTCGCCGGAAAGCACATCGGAGGCGCGGCTCAATGCGCCCCCACCTCCTGGGTCTTGGGGGCCTTGGCCGCCGGCGGGGGGCAGGAGGCCTGCTGGTCGACGAATATCGCGAAGTCCGGGCAGACGAGCTCGCAGAACCCGCAGGCGATGCAGTCGTCGGGCCGGGCGATCTCGGGCGGGTGGTAGCCCTTCTCGTTGAATCCCTTGGAGACCTCGAGCACCTTCCTCGGGCAGAACTCCACGCAGAAGCGGCAGCCCTTGCACCGCTTGTCGATGATCGTGACCTTCCCTTTCGGGACCTCGCACCGCCCCCTGTCCAGCGGTTCTCGCCAGTACTTCATGTTTCCACCCGTCGCCGCTCCCCGGCGCCCATCGGCCCTCTTCCCGGCCTGAAAACGCGATTGTGATGGCAATTAATATATCTTATGTATCGAAAAATCAGGGCGTGTCAAAGATTCGCACACCGGCTGGCAACTCGCGATACTTTCCTGACCTGAATGTACCATTATTGCCATCTTTCGGGTCCGGTCCGAGGGACCGGCTCAGAACCGGCCCATCGCCTGCTCGATGGCGTCCATCCCCTTCCCCAGGTTCTCCATCGAGTTGGCGTAGGAGATGCGCAGGTAGCCCTCCCCCCCGGCGCCGAACGCCGAGCCCGGCGTCAGGCCCACGTGTGCCTCCGAGAGCAGCCTCTCGGCGAGCTCCAGCGAGGGCCTCTTCAGGTGGTACCGCGGGAAGGCGTAGAAGGCTCCGGAGGGCCGGCGGCACTCGAAGAGCCCCGATGAGTTGAGCCGCCCGACGATGTAGTCCCGCCGCCGGCGGAACTCCTCGAACATCCGGGTTACGCAGTCCTGGGGCCCCTTCAGGGCCGCCAGGGCCCCTTTCTGGGCGAACGAGGTGCAGCAGGTCAGCGAGTGCTGCTGGATTGTGTCTATCGGCCCCATCAGGGCCTTCGGGGCCACGAGCCAGCCGACGCGCCAGCCGGTCATGGCGTACGACTTCGAGAAGCCGCTGGAGGTTATCGTCCGCTCCTGCATGCCGTCGAGGGAGGCGATGGAGATGTGCCTCCCGTCGTAGACCAGCTTCTCGTATATCTCGTCGGAGAGCACGAGAAGGTCGCGGTCGCGGGCGATGTCGGCGATGCCCCTGAAATCGGCCCCGGTCATGACCGTGCCTGTGGGGTTGGAGGGGGAGTTGACGATGATCATCCTCGTGCGGGGCGAGACGGCCATCGCGACCAGCTCCGGTGTCATGCGGAAGTCATCCTCCTCACGGAGCCGGACGTTCACCGGCCGGCCGCCGGCCAATCCCACCATCGGCCCGTAGGACACCCAGCCGGGGTCCGGCACTATCACCTCGTCGCCCTCCCCGACGAAGGCCATCATCGCCTCGTAGATGCCGAGCTTGGCGGGAGTGACGAGCACCTCGTCGGGCGTGCAGGGGATGCCGTTCTCGCGGGCGGACTTCTCGGCGATGGCCGCCCTGAGCTCGGGTATCCCCCGGGACGCCGTGTAGTGCGTGAAGCCGGACCGGAGCGCCTCTGCGGCGGCCTCCTTGATATGCGCCGGCGTGTCGAAGTCCGGCTCGCCCAGGGCGAACGAGATGACCTGCACGCCCCTCGCCCGGAGCTCCCGCTCCAGGTTGCCCATCCGGACGGTGCCGGACTCGGCGACACCCCGCATCCTCGGCGCAACGCGAATCCCCAACTAGCTCCCCCTCCGGTACAACGGGCCCATGCATAATGGGTTTTTCGGCGGGCCATGTGACCGGTTGGCATGGAACGCCGCGAGGTCAGGCATGGAATGCCGGCTTGCCCGGCGGCTCCCATCGGCGAACGCCGGAGGGGTCGGGGCCTTGCGGAATCCGTCCAAAGAATTATAAACCGCATGCCCATAGGGTAAAGGGCATGGTAGGGGCGACGGAATACCCGGTCCTGCATGTCGCGCTCGACCTTCTCAACCTCCATCGGGCGGTCCAGATCGCGCAGGAGGCCGCCGAGGGAGGCGCCGACTGGATCGAGGCCGGGACGCCGCTCATCAAGTCCGAGGGGATGGAGGCCGTCCGGGCCCTTCGCAGGACATTGCCCGGCAAGCGCATCGTGGCCGACATGAAGACGCTCGACGTCGGTGCCTTCGAGGTCGAGATGGCCGCCAAGGCCGGCGCCGCGGTCGCCATCGTGATGGGAATCTCCGACGACGACACCATCCGGGAGTCGGTGCGCGCCGGCAAGAAGTACGGCTGCGAGGTGATGGTGGACCTCCTGGGCTGCGCCGACAAGCCCCGCAGGGCCCGCGAGCTCCAGGCGCTGGGCGTCGACTACCTGTGCGTCCATGTCGGCATCGACGAGCAGATGACCGGCGGCACTCCGTTCGAGACCGTGCGCCGGGTCTCCGAGGCGACCGCGCTTCCCGTCGCCGCGGCCGGCGGCATAAACTCGGAGACGGCCGCCGAGGCGGTCCGCTCGGGCGCCTCCATCGTCATCGTCGGCGGGGCGGTGACGAAGGCCCCCAACGTCGCCGGCTCCACCCGCCAGATAAGGAAGGCGATGCTAGCGCGCAAGGTCATCCGGTCGGGCCTGTACAAGAAGTACGGCACCGCCGGCGTGCTGGAGGCCCTGCTCAAGGTGTCGAGCTCGAACGTCTCAGACGCGCTCCACCGGAAGGGCGCGATGGGCGAGCTCCACTGCATCATCCCCAGGGGCTGCCGGGTGGCCGGTCCCGCGCTGACCGTGCGGACCGCGGACGGCGACTGGGCCAAGCCGCTCGAGGCCATCGACCTCGCCGGGAAGGGGGACGTCATCGTCATCGACGCCGGCGAGGGCCGCGCGGCCGTGTGGGGCGAGCTCGCCTCCTGGTCGTGCAAGGTCAAGGGCATCGCCGCCGTCGTCATAGACGGGGGCGTCCGGGACGTCCAAGACATCCTGGAGGTCGGGTTCCCGGCGTTCGCCACGCACATCGTGCCCAACGCGGGCGAGCCCAAGGGGATGGGCGAGATAGGCGCCGAGATAGTTTGCGCCGGCCAGGCCGTGAGGACCGGGGACTGGGTCGTGGGCGACGAGAGCGGCGTCTCGGTGATACCCAAGGAGAGGCTGGCGGAGGTCGCCAACCGGGCGCTGGACGTCTTGGAGAAGGAGAACCGCCTGCGGGAGGAGATAAGGCGGGGCTCCACGCTCTCCAAGGTGATGGAGCTCTACAAGTGGGAGAAGGTGAGGTAGGCGGCCCTGCCGCGTCAGTGTCAAGAAGGTGGAAAGGACATGAAGCAATTCAGCATCGAGGTGAAGGACCGTGTCGGAGAGCTTGCGCGGGTGACCGAGATACTGGCGGACCGGGCGATCAACATCGTCGCCCTGGCCAGCGAGACCTCCGGGTCCAGACCGACCATCCGCGTCGTGACGGGGGACCACGAGAGCGCCCGCAAGGCCCTGTCGCGCTCGGGCCGGGAGTTCAGCGAGCAGGAGATCCTGGTGGTGCGGGTTCTGGACCGCCCGGGCGAGCTCGCCAAGCTCGCCCGCAGGCTCGCGCGCTCGGCGGTCAACGTCGAGTCGATATACCTCTTCGGCAAGAACCGCGGCCACACCGAGCTCGCCCTGGCCGTCGACGACCTGAAGCTCGCAAAGAAGGTTTTGGAGATACGGGACTGAAGGGGCGGGAGGATAGAAAGGCAGCAAGGCAGCAAGGCAGAAAGGCAGCAAGGGAAGGCAGCAAGGCAGCAAGGCAGCAAGGCAGCAAGGGACTACGGCCGTCCCCTTCCTCCCTTGCTGCCTTGCTGCCTTGCTGCCTTGCTGCCTTCCCTTGCTGCCTTCCTGCCCCGTTCGCCCATCTTTCAAAAGTAGCCCAGCGCCTTCGCGAGCATGTAGGCGCTGATGGCAAAAAGCAGTACGGAGAAGTAGCGCGAGAGCTCTCTCGAGCCGGTCCGTTCGGCCACCATCGCTCCGAGGAAGGCGGCGATGCAGCCGCCGACGGCCAGGGGCGCCGCGACCGACAGGAACACCGGCCATATGGCCGGGATGATGGCCGCCTTTGTCGCGACCGAGGCCATGGCGGTGAATATTATGGCCAACAGGGAGGTGCCGATAGCGACGTGCACCCCGACTCCGAGCAGGACGAGCACCGGGACGATTATGAGCCCGCCGCCGACGCCCATGAACCCGGCGAGCACGCCGGCGCCCAGCCCGAGCACCACCAGGTAGGGGCGGGGGTTGCGGAGGTTGCACTCGAGCGATTCCTGCCGGTCGGATTCCGGCGTGCAGGCCGGCTCTCGCCGGTCGGCCGGGGGGCCGTTCCGGCGGTTGTTCCGGACCGCCATCTGGACCCCCATGAGGATGGTGAACGCCGCGAAACCGGCCTCGAGCCATTCCGGGGCGAGGGGATTGCTGACGTAGGAGCCGGCGACACCCCCCAACACCCCTCCCAGGCCCAGCACCACGCCGTACCGCACGTTGATATGGTGGGCCTTGAGGTGGACGTAGGAGCCGGTGGGTGAAAGGAAGATGATGGCGAATAGCGAGCAGGCGGTGGCCGCCTGGAACGCGGTGCCGCCGCCGTCTGTCGTCACCAGCCCCGCGGCCAGGAGGGCCGGGACCATCACGATGCCCCCTCCGACGCCGAACATCCCTGACAGGATCCCCGCCGCGAAACCTATGGCGAGCGCGATCGCCACCATGAAGGGCTCCACGGGGCCGTAAGCCAGCTTTGTCCATTTATTTCTTGCCCCGGTCGAAAGTGTAATTTACGGCGCGGCCCATGTCGTAGGAGATGACCCTGGCCGGGTTCGCCGCCCTGCTCGTCTGGCTGGCCCTCCTCGTGCTCCTGGGCCACCTCAACGACCTGGTGCTCTCCCGCATATTCAGAAGCTCCCGGGCCCTCCGGCTCTTCGTGGGAGTCGGGGTCATCGTCCACGAGCTGAGCCACTGGGGCGCCTGCGTGCTCACCAGGACCCGGGTCTACGAGGTGGCGCTGTTTGAGGAATCCGGAGGCCACGTCCGCCACGAGAGGCGGGGCCCGGTGGTGATGGCGTTCATCGGCACGGCGCCCATCCTCGGCTCGGCGCTCTTCATGATGTTCCTGGTCTGGCTGTTCTCGCAGGGGGGGGTGCGCTTTTCGGCCTCGGGCGTCGACCTGGAGGACCCGGTGGCCTCGCTGGGCCGTTTGCTCTGGTCGGCCGGCTCCACGCTCTGGCTCAACTTCTCGTCGCCCGGGCCGGGCACGGTGCTCTTTTTGGTCTTCCTCTACCTGGTGTGGTCCGTGGTGGCCTGCATAGCGCCCAGCCGGCCGGACTTCCGGCACGCCCTGGCCGGAACGGTCATGGTGGCCCTGGCCTGCGTCCTGGCGATGATACTGCAGCCCCTGGCGTTCCTCGGGGCCGGCCCGACCCCCGTCCTGGACTTCATCGGCGGAAGACTCGCCGGCGCGATAGGCATCGGGCTCTTCCTCTCGGTAATACCGCTGGCCATCGGCATTCCCCTGGCGCTGGCAAGGTCGCGGTGATGGGGCGAAGGAGCGAGGCGCAGGGTGCAGGGCGCGAGGCTTGAGGCGCAAGGGTCAAGGCGCAAGGGGCAAGGACGGGGCTACCGAGGGAATCCGGTTGCCCCGATTTGCGGCCGCCAACACCCCTTACACCTTGCGCCTTGCCCCTTGCCCCATAAGCCGTGCGCCCTGCGCCCTGCGCCTTGAATCAGGCGCACTCGACGTAGTAGATTATCCGCTTGATGGATTCCACCGTGTCGAAGTTGTCCGGGGGGCCGGGCAGCCTGTGGCCGAGCCCGTCGGTCTGTTCCACCACCCCCCACTGGGCGGCGCCTATCGCGACCACCGCGGTGCCGTGCTCCTCGCAGGCCCACCACTCGGCCCTTATCTTTATCTTGGCGCCGAGGCTCACCTCCCGGAAGAAGCCCGAGCCCGTCCCTGCGAGGATGGCGTCCCACTCGAAGAAGCGGGCGGAGTGGCCGTTGCGCAGGGTGTCCGAGCCCGAGGTCCTGGAATCCTCATTGATCGCCAGCCCCTCCATCTTGAAGCTCCTTATCTGGTCCTCCACCCGGCCCTGGATGACGTCCTGCCCGGGCACGAAGACCGTCTTTATCGTCGCCAGCCAGAGCGCCCCGGGGTAGGGCGGGGCCTGCGGGTTGTTGTAGTCGTACCGGAACGCCCGGACCTCCACCCGCAGGAGGTATCCCGAGAGCAGCTCCGAGCTGTCCTGCTCGGGGAACCTCGACCAGTCGTTCTTGTCCAGGATGTCCCGGGGCACCCGGGCCAGGTCGATGTCGTTGACGTAGAGTATCTCGTAGCCGTAGACCGAGGTGACGACCATGATGGAGCAGACCATGGCCAGGGCGCCCTTCCGCTTCCAGTCGAGGATATAGCCGTCCTTCTTGTAGAGGTGGATGTTGTAGGCCAGATAGCCCAAAAAGAGCACCACCCAGGGGAATATGGACGCCATGAGCGGGTTCGTCGAGAAGTAGATGATGAACCCCAGGCCGGCCAGGAATATGATGAGCGTCTTGGGGGCGGTCAGGAGATCCCTCATGTTCGGGGGGAACTCCCGGAGCCCCCGGATGACATCGCTCGCAAGCCCGGGCATGGTGACGGCGCGTAATGTCCTCCGGCCGGAATAAATGTTGTGTACGGCGCGGGGATGGAATGAGGGGCAGCAGGCAGCGGGGAGCGGGCAGCGGTGGGGCAGCAGGCAATGGGCGGCGGGCAGCGGTGAACGCCCGCGTTCGTCCGCCTCCGCCCATTGCCCGCTGCCCGTTGCCCCCTGCTGCCCGCTCCCCGCTGCGCGGTCTCTCCGTCACCGGCCCGAGGCGGCCCGGAAACAGCGCTCGAGCTCCGCAGGCGGTGCATCGGTGCGGAATCCGGTAGGCGAGAAGTGCGTTCGGGAGGCCATTAGGCCCGCCGCCCTCAACGCGTCGATCAGCGCCGCAAGCCTCGGCGGGCCGGCCCGGAAGGCCCTAGCGCACTCGTCGAGCTCGAAGAAGAACGCCGGGAGCGCCGCCTCCTCCGACATGGCAGAAAGCTGGCGCGCGAGCCTTCGCCCGTCCGCGAATGGCGCCCGGGCTCCGGTCAGTTCCCCGGGGGCGATGGCCGGGGCCGCCAGGCGCTCGTCCAGGTCCGAGAGCGCCCCCCCGAGGAACCGCTCGTCCCAGAGGGCTCCGAGCCACAGCGGCCCGGCGACGCGGCCGGCGGCGGGGGCGCCCTCATCCATCGGGAGCGTCCTCCGACCCGGGCCAAGATAGCCAAGCTCGCCCAGCGCCCGGTTGGTCCTGGGGGTACTGCGCTCCGCCCGCAGGTACAGCCGGATATAGTGGTCGTCGGACTGGGTCAGGACCGGCCGGAGGGCGACATCCACCTGGGCGCCCAGCCTCACGCAGGAACCTGCCAGGATGCGCGCCGCGGTCTCGTGCATGTGCTCCGAGCGCAGGGAGACGGCCCCGTAGCGCCGCCAGCAGGTGGTGGGGTTGGTGCCGCAGAGCGGTCCCGTGTCAGTGGCGGTGACGCCCAGAAGACCCCCGTGCCGGACGGCCCTCACCGCTGCCGGCAGGAAGCCTACCGGCGTGCCGAAGGGGTCGATGTCTATGTAATCGAAGCGCTCCGTGGACAGGAGCGCGCTCAGGTCCGACCGGACGGCCGATACCGTGCCCCCGGCCCCGTTGCGCGCGATGTTGTCCTGGATCAGGCGGAACGCCTCCGCGCTCCGGTCGTTTGCGGCGAGCAGCTCGTACCTGCAGCCGGTCTCCAGCGCCAGCCGCACGGCGCGCACGCCCGTTCCCGAAAGGCCGTCGAGGGCCCTGAGCGGGCGGGGGAGAAAGGCCTGAAGCCTCCTGACGGCCAGCACGCAGAGGTCCCTCACCACGCCCATGGCCGGGTTGTAGAACACGCTCATCGAGGACGAGGCCGGCCCGCGAGGGGGCCCCTTGTCGGGCGCCAGAATGGATGCGGCGCCCTCCCGTATCTCGAGCACCGGCGCCACCTCAGAGGAGCTCTCCCTTCAGCAGCTTGATTATCTTGTACGGGAGGAGGTTGCGGTTGATGGGCGTGACCTCGAGGATGCGGATGTCGTCGCGGCGGCGGATGTCCTGGAGCAGGGGATTGCGCGACTTCTTGTGCAGCGTGAGGATGAACGGCTTGGAGGTCTCCAGGGCCGCCTTGACGACCCCGACGAACTTTTCGGACTCGACCTCCATCTTGCCGACCTCGTCCACGATTATGACGTCGGCCTGCTCGGCCGCGTCCTCGATGGCCTGTACGCCCACCCGCTCGAGGGCCTGGATGTCCACCCCGTACTTGCCGACCATTATCTTGGACTGGATGTTGACATGGGCCAGCGTGGCCTGCTCCTTGGAGAGCCAGTTCATGACGCTGAAGCCCATCCGGCGGTTCTTCTCGACGATGGGCTTGGTTATCATCCCGCCCACTCTCTGGCCCTCGCCCTCCAGCATCTCGATGACCTTGACGAGCGCCTGGGTCTTTCCCGCGCCGGGAAGGCCCGTTATCCCGATCTTGAGCCCCTTGCCCAACCTACCACCCCGCCCCTTCGCGGGGGAGGCAAACAGCACGGTCCCCCAACACAGGGCCTATCATATGCACGGGGGGTATCGACTTTCAAGGCTTAAGCTATTGTGGTGCGGAATGCGACGGGGTGCAGGGTGCGGGGTGCAGGGTGCCAGCGGAGCCGTCGTTCCCCCGACCCCTCGCCCCGCCCCTTGCACCCTGCCCCCTGCACCCTGCCCCCTGCACCCTGGCGTTACCCCGCCCCCTTCCTCCGTTCCCCCGCCCCCTGCACCCCGCCCCCCGCACCCTGATCCTTCAGCCGCTCCAGCCCCGACATATCCCCCTTTTCGAGGAAGAGCGCGGTCGCCCGGAGGCTCTCGAACATCTCCAGCCGGTCGGGGCTCTCCACCCACCTGCCGAAGAAGGCGATCTTCTCGTCGAGCAAGGCGAGTTCCCCGCCGCGGATGCGCTCAATATCGCGGATGAATGTCCGGATGTCCCCCTTGAGCTGCTCCGACGACTGGCCCGGCGCCGCAAGCTCGTCGCGGTCCGGCCGGGAGAGCACCTTGACCGGGCCTTCCGGGGGGCGCTTCCCCGATCCCCGGTCACCCGGCCCGGGGGCCTCCCTCCGGTCGTAGGTCCTCTGCAGGTAGTCCTCGAACTCCGCGGCCCGGTCCACCCTCTCGAGCATCCGGTTCTCCTTGTCGACCAGCTCGTCCAGCGCCGCGTTGAAATCCGTCTCGTTGCCCCGGTCCCGGGAAGCGCGTGCGTGGCGCATCAGCCGGAGCACCTCGGCGTCGTAGTCCATCTGCTGGATCATGAGGTTTATCGAGCGGAGTGCGTCCCGCCGTTGCCGCGAGAGGTCCGAGCGCAGCGTCCGGGCCAGCCGCCGCGTGCGGGAATAGACGGCAAGCAGCACCGCCACCACCGAGACGACGGCCAGGAGGAGCGCGACCAGGCGGAGCTGGAGTTCGTCCATTTGCTCACCCGCCGCCGGCGGGGTAGGTCAGAAGCACCTCGTCCCCGTCCGAGAGCCTCAGTGCGCCTTCGACCGGGCGGCTGTCCACGACGAAGAGCACGGGGCGCGTGCGCTCGTCCTCGAGGCGCCGTTTCATCTCGCGGCCGTGCCTGGCCGCCAGCGCCCGGGACAGGTCTGCGACGGTCGCCCCCTCCCCGAGCTCGAAGGCCTCCTCCCTCCTGCCCGCGATCTGGGAGAAGGTCCCCAGGTACTTGACGGTGACCTTTATTCTGGTCATGCATGCACCGTGATCGTGCAAAGGCGCAAGGCGCAAGGCGCGAGGCGCAAGGGACGAAGGGGCAGGGGGCAAGGGGCAAGGGGCAGGGCGAGGCATCGGCCCGGCCTCCACCTGCCCATCACCCCCCGCGACATCCACCCATGCGCCCCGCGCCTTGTCCCTTGTGCCATGGTCCCCTGCGCCCTGCGCCTTGCGCCTTATCTCGTTTGCGTTGCCGGCTTGCGTATGAACGACCGCCTCCTGACGCTCACCTTGATGCCGGCGCACCCGTGGCAGAGGCTCCGGCCGCCGTGGAAGTGCTCGTCGCACACCGCCGCGCCGCACCTCTCGCAGCGGCGCGCCCTCACTCCCGTCCGGGACAGGTCGATTCGCTCGCGGCAGAGCTTGCAGACCGGCATTCAGGAGCCTCCTGGGACAAGGCGCAAGGCGCAAGGCGCGAGGCGCAAGGGACGAAGGGGCAAGGGGCAAGGGGCAAGGGGCAAGGAATCGGCTCCCGGCGGACGCCAATGGCCCCCTGATGCTGCCATCAACACCCCTGGCTTCAGGCGCCCTGCGCCCTGCGCCCTGCGCCTTCGCTCCTTGCGCCCTGCGCCCTGCGCCCTGCGCCTTGTCATACTTCCCCCTTCCCTTTCCCGAGCAGCCCCCGCTTCCCCAGGCAGGCGGCGACGCCGGCCATCTCCAGCTTGTCCAGGTGCTCCCGGAGCGGCAGTCCGCTCTCCCGGTCCCAGCCCCGGAGGTCGTAGTACTCCCCCAGCATCTTTTCGAGCATCTCCGGGTCGAAGAGCTCGCCCTTCGCCGGGCCCTTGGGAATCGGCTCCTTCAAAAAGCGCGCCGGCAGGGTGTCCTGCTCCTTCCGAAGCCCCCACTGGAGGTTGAGCGCCCTCTCCAGGTTGATGACCCGGTCGCCCGCTTCCATCAGCCTCTCGTAGGTCATCGGGATTCCTGTCGCGGCCTCGAACCAGCGGTGGTACTTGATCGAATGAACCTTCGAGGGGTCCTTCCTGCGCTTCGCGTACTTGTTGACCAGCTCGGGCACGGGGTACTCCGCGTAATAGGAGGCGTGCATGAACCGGCAGCTGCCCAGGGAATCCGTCACGGCGGCCAGGTTCTCGTGCCAGAACAGGAGCCTCACCTTGCCCCCGTACTTGCGCAGGTCGACGGCCTCCTTGGACCCGAAGAGCTCCTCGCCGACGCCCTCGGGCAGCTTGAGCATCTCGAAGACCGGATGCGCCCGCAGGTGGTCCGAGCCGCGGCTTGCCACGGCGTAGCCGAACCCGAAGGCCTTCGAGGCGCGCGGGTCGCAGGCAATGGTCTCCATGCCCTTCACGGTATTGAGGAAGGCCTCGGAGCCCTTGCCTATCGCCCGGGCGGCCCTCTCGGAGCCCTGGGAGCCCAGCTTGCCCAGCCTCCCCTCGCGGTTCCCGATGCGGTGCACCATCTCCACCATGGCGTCGGCGTTGCCGAAGCGCAGGTCGAGCCCCTCCGCGTCGATGAGCCCCTTCTCCGAAAGCTCCATGAAGAAGGCGATGGTGTTCCCGCAGGAGATGCAGTCCATCCCGTAGTCGTTGGCGAGCATGTAGGCGTGGAAGACCGCGGCAAGGTCGTCCACCCCGCACTTGGAGCCGAACGCCGCGACCCCCTCGAACTCGATGTTGCCCCGGGTGCCGGCGTACTTTCCCTCGTCTATCCGGCCGTAGCGCTTGCACCGGTTGGGGCAGGAGAAGCAGGCCCGGCCGGCCGGCACGGGCGCCTCCTTCGTGGAGTAGAGGTCCCGGAACTCCTCGCCCGATATGCGGTCGGCCCCCTCGAAGTGGCTCTCCCGGAAGTTGCGGGTGGGGAGCCAGCCCTGGGCGTTGCCCCAGTTGACGCAGATGCTCGTCCCGAGCGCCGAGTGCTCGCCCGTGCGGAAGCCGGCGTCGTCCAGTATCGCCTGCCAGCCCTCGCGGGCCGCCTCGTAGTAGCCGTCCGGGTCGGCGACCCGTATCGCGCCCGTCCCGCGCACGGACACGGCCTTGAGGTTCTTCGAGGCGAGCACCGTGCCCAGGCCCGTGCGCGCCGCGGCGTCCCAGAAGTCGAATATGACCGAGCCGAAGAGGCAGCCGCCCTCGGCGGCGGGCCCCGCGGCCGCCACCTTGGTCTCCGGCCCGTGCTCCTCCAGGATGCGCGCCGTGGTCTCGAACACGCCTTCTCCCCAGAGGCGGGAGGCGTCCCAAAGCCGCGCCTGCGAGTCATGGATGTGAAGGTAGACCGGACTCTGGGAGCGGCCGGTGATGACGACGCCGTCGTAGCCGGCGAACTTGAGCTCGGGGCCCCAGTTGGTCCCGGCGTTGCTGTTCCCGTATATCGTCGTCAGGGGCGACCGGCCCGCAACGTTCACGCGGCCGGTGGTCGGACCCAGGAGGCCCGTCAGCGGCCCGGGCGACATGCAGATGTGCGCGTCGGGGTCCAGCGGCCCGACCGACGGGTCCTGCCTCTCGAAGAGCAGCCGGGCGTCGCGGCCCCTCCCCCCGAGATACAGCGTGCACCACTCCTTCTCGAGGGGAATCCTCTTCGTCGTCCCCTTGGTCAGATCGGCAAACAGGAGGAAGCCCGCGTAGCCGCCGTACCCGAAGCCGCTCATCGCAGCGCCTCCCGGCGGGCCGCGAGGGTGCGGGGTGCAGGGTGCAGGGTGCAGGGTGCTGGGGAAGGCGATGAGGGTTCAGGGGTCGGGGTGCAGGGTATGACGGCGCCCGTCCCACCCTGCACCCTGCACCCTGCACCCTGTCCTCTCGTCACGCTCCGGCCCTCCCTTTCCCGCGGGCGGCCTGGGCCTTCACGTGTCTGCGGGCAGTCCTGTGCCGCTTTCCGGCCGGGAGCTCCGCCGTCTCGCCGTAGGTCACGCCGCCCGTGAAGCACCACTTGACGCACTCGGGGTCGCCGTCGCAGAGGTCGCACTTGAACACGGCCCTCCGGTCGCAGTCGAAGTGGATGGCCCCGAACGGGCACACCACCATGCACTGCTTGCAGCCGATGCAGGCATCGGCGTCCACGACCACCGCGCCGGTATCCGCCTTGCGCCTGACGGCCCTCGTGGGGCATATGTGGATGCAGGGCGCCCCCTCGCAGTGCTCGCAGCCCGTCGGTATGTCCACGCCGTCCTCGTCGAGCTTCACGACGCGTATCCTCGACAGCTCCGGCGAGAACACCCTCTCCTTCCTGAAGCTGCAGGCCACCTCGCAGGCCCGGCAGCCGGTGCATCGCGCCGGGTTGAAGAAGAGCTTCTTCGTCATCCGAGGGCCCCCGAGCCGTTCCGGAACGCGCAGAGCACCGGGTCGGAGCGGGAGCCGAACTCCTCGCGCAGGGCCTCCTCGATGGCCGCCGCCCCCACCGGGAATCCCGGCACGGCCGAGGCGGCGCCCAGTAGCACCGCGTTCTCGCCCCGGGGCCCGGCCTCGCCCGAGAGCCCCCCCGCCTCGATGACCGTCGCCCCCGGGACCCCCCGGAGGAAGGCCAGGCAGGCAAAGTCCCCGCCGCGGACGAGCTTTCCCGACGGGGGAATGAGCGTGCGCGAGGCGATGAGCCGGCCGCCGGCGGCGAGGAAGGGCGCCCAGCGGACCGCCTCGACGAGGTCCAGCGAGAGGACCAGGTCCGCCCGGCCCCTCTCCACGCGGGCGTTGAGGACCCTTTGGCCGACGCGCAGCTGGGCCGACACCGAGCCGCCCCGCTGGGCCATGCCGTAGGAGCCGTACATCCGGACGTCGAGGCCGGAGGCGATGGCGGCGCGGGCCAGCAGGGCGGAGGCCGTGATGACGCCCTGCCCGCCGACGCCCGCGAAGACCATGGCGTAGGAGGTCATCCTTCCAGCCCCCCCTTCCTGCCGGTGATGGCGCCCTCGGCGCACACCGCCGGGTCCAGGCAGGCCCCGCACCCGACGCAGGATTCGGCGTCAATGCGCATCTTCTTCCCGTCCGGCCTCATCGCCGGGCAGCCGAACCTCGTGATGCACGAGAGGCAGCCGATGCATCTCTCCGGTTCGACGGAGCAGACCGGGCCGGTCCGCCCGCTGGCGCGCCTGTCGCGGAGAACTGTGAGGACGCACCGTTCCCGGACGATCACCACCGTGACGCCGCGGCGCCCCGCGCCCTCGTCGATGGCCTTCGAGATGGCGCCGATGTCCCAGCCGGGGACGGCCTGCACGTGCTCGACGCCGCAGGCGCGCACCATCCTCTCGAGGTCCAGCCGGGCCGCCGGCTCGCCCGAGGCCCGCCGGCCCACGCCCGGGTGGGGCTGGTGGCCGGTCATCGCGGTGGTCCCGTTGTCCAAAAGCAGGAGTACGACATCGGAGCCGTTGACTACCGCGTTCATGAGCGGCGGGATGCCCGCGTGGAAGAAAGTCGAGTCGCCTATCTGCGGCACCACCCTGTCACCGCTGAAGCGGCCCAGGCCGCAGGCGATGCCTATGCCGGCGCCCATGCAGAAGTTGGTGTCCACCGCGTTCAGGGGCGGCTGGTAGCCCAGCGTGTAGCACCCGATGTCCGAGGGGCGCAGCATCCGTTCGGACTTCCCGGGCCCCTTCTCCGAGAGGTTGATGGCGAAGAAGGCGCTGCGGTGGAGGCAGCCGGCGCAGAGCACGGGCGGGCGGGGCAGCGCCAGCCTCTCCGCCTCGGCCGCCTGCTCCGGGGAGAGGGCCGGCGCCGGGGCCTCCGGGGGCCGGCGCCCGTCCAGGAACGCCGCCACGCCCGGGAGCACCCGGCCCACCGTCAGCTCGCCGGTGATGGGGATGCGCGATTTCCCCTCGACCCGCGCGCCCGGGCCCATACGGTGGGCCAGGGCCTGCACCTGCTCCTCGACGAAGGGCTCGAGCTCCTCCACGACGAGCACGCGGGAGCATCGTTCGAGGAATGCCCCGAGCCTTTTCTCGGGCAGCGGGAACGGCGTCCCGAGCTTGAAGAGGCGGACCTTGCCCGCGACCCCGAGCGCTTCGAGCGATTCGGCCAGGACCGGGAACGCGGCCCCCGAGCCTATCAGCCCGACGTCGCCCGAGCCGCTCTCGGAGTTGAACTCGAGCTCCTCCACGGCCCGGCGTATCGCAGAGAACCGCTCCAGGAGCTCGCCGCGCATCCTCCGGGCGTTCTGGGGTAGGTTGGTCCAGCGCGCCGGGTCGCGGGGGAACGCCCCCCTGCGGTCCCTGACGGGCAGCTCCCCGAGCGTCACGGGCGCGCTCGAGTGGCCGATCACCGTGGTGGAGCGCAGCACCACCGGCTGGTGCCATTCCTCGGAGAGCAGGAGCGCGCGGCGGGCGACCTCCCTGGCCTCCGACGAGTCCGAGGGCTCGAACACGGGCAGGTAGGCCTCCCGGGCGAAGAAGCGGTTGTCCTGCTCGTTGTGGGAGGAGTTCATGGACGGGTCGTCGGCGGTTATGAGCACCAATCCCCCCACGGTGCCCATGTAGGTGAAGGCCTGCATCGGCTCGGAGGCGACGTTGACCCCCACGCCCTTCATGGACACGCTGGCGCGCAGGCCGCACATGGCGGCCGATATGGCTACCTCGGCCGCCACCTTCTCGTTGGTGGACCACTCGGCGTAGTGGCCGCATGATTTGCGGGCGGCGATGAGGGTCTCCATTATCTCGGTGGACGGGGTCCCCGGGTAGGCGGCGCAGGCGTCCAGGCCGGCCTCCAGAAGGCCGCGGGCGATGGCCTCGTTGCCCAGGAGCAGCACCCTCTTTCCAGCCCTTTCGAGGAACGGCTCGGCCAGACGACCCCCGCTGCACCTGTAGAGCTTCAACGGCTTTATCCTTTTGCCACGGCCCCCTTATATGTAGAATCCCGAAATAAGGACCTCTCGGTAAATCTAAGAGGCGGATATGAATGTATGCGGACCCTGAACCGCAAGAAACGCCGGTGGCTTATCAAGGAATGGGACCGGGGCGAGCTCTCCATGAC
>VGTL01000037.1 GCA_016874675.1 Methanobacteriota archaeon
GGCTCTTCTCCCAATTTAGGTACTTAGGTGTACAGCCTTGCCCATCTGGTATTGGTGATAACAGACGAGAGCAAGGCAGTACGAATACAGTCAGGTGTTCCGCAATATATATACATTCCTCGGTTATGTATTGTCAGGCGTCATAGATTATGGAGACCACATCGTTGTCTCCCTACGTAAGACTCACAAGACAACCAGATGTCCGACCTGCGGTCGGAGGATAAGGGTATCCAAAGAGTCATACCCCCGTATTATTCGGGACCTAGATATCGGCCCCAAACAAGCCTATCTTTCCTATCATGAGTACAAACTCGACTGCCCTTGCGGGTACCGGGGTTACGAAAGACTCGATTTCGTGGAACAATATTCACGAGCCACGATCCGTTTCGAAGAGTATGTCTACCGGCTCTGCTTGAATCTACCGCTGAAATCCGTTTGTGAAATAGCCGGCATTGACTGGAAAGCTGCCAAGAATATAGACATACGTTATACCCAGAAAAGAATCGAGGACCTCAGGAACATCTCTCCAAAACGAATCGGAATCGACGAGATTGCCTACGAGAAAGGCCATCATTATCTGAGCGTAGTGCGTGATATCGATCTTGGTAAAGTCATCTGGGTCGGACTGGACCGCAAGAGCGCGACACTCGACATGTTCTTCAATGAACTCGGGCCCGAGAAATCAGCGTTGATCGAGATTGTTGTCATGGACATGTGGGACCCGTATATTCTATCGGTGAGAATCAATTGCCCGAATGTAGAGATAGTCTTCGATAAATTCCATGTCATCAGGAAGATTACCGATGCCTTGGATAAAGTGCGAAAGACCGAGTTTGCCGACGCCGATGACGACGAGCGCAAGCTCATGAAACACAAGCGGTTCCTCATGCTCAAACGACGGGAAAGGCTTGACCATGAAGAACTGGAAACCCTTGACAAGCTGATGAAGAAAAACGAGACATTGTACATCGCTTATCTGCTGAAAGAGCAGGTCAGCGATATATTCGACAGGGAAAACGTCCATAGCGCGTTGATACGGCTGGGATTGTGGTTCCGCAATGTAAGAACCTCCGCTCTTGAACCATTCATCAACGTAATGGAGACCATCCGGAGATATTATTACGGTATCGCTAATTATTTCAGGCACCAGTTGACGAACGCTGGCAGCGAAGGGTTCAACACGAAGATCAATATCATCAAGCGAAGGGCATATGGTTTCGCCGACCTGGACTACTTCAAGCTCAAGATATTCCAGGCTTGTGGCATTCTGAAGTCGGCCCAGAGTCCCTGTTGAATTGGATGCACCGCCACGGCGACCTCAGTCGCTGGCCCAGCTCAGCTCCCTCGGTCGCCGAGCATACATAACGATTGGACCCCCTCGTGCATCCACATTCCGAGTGTGCAGAGGATCCATTCGAGGTCCTTTCCCCCCAAACCCCCCTCACTACGGATTTCTACCCCCAAAATCGGAGAAGAGGCTAATAAAGAAGTTGAACGAGAGGGTGGAGCCTCCCGGCCCCCTCTGGGGGGACTTCTTGGGTAACCGTTTGACCATACCGTTGCGCCAAACCTCAATCAAGGAGATTATCCTATATAATGCTATCCTGTCGGATTCTGAAACAGCGGCGGCTTCATTGCAATTCTAGAAAGGCAGCGGGCTGCAGGGCGAAGGCGCAAGGCGCAGGGCGCAGGGCGCAAGGCGCAGGGCGCAAGGCGCAGGGCGCAAGGGGTCTATTCAGAATCCGCCTCATACATCCCCGCACCTTGTGCCCCGTGCCTTGTCCCTTGCGCCTCAAGCCTCGCGCCTTGCGCCCCGCGCCTTGCGCCTTCCCCAACTGCCCAGTTCACTTCTGCGGCAGCACGATGACCTTGATGGAATCCTGCGCCCGGGCGACCAGCTGGAAGCCCCTGCCGGTCTCGGCGAGCGGGAGGCGGTGCGTCACCATGCCGTGGACCATCACCCGGCGGCTCCGCAGCATCTCGATGGCCTGGACGGTGTCGCCCGGCGGGCCGGCGTAGGAGAAGAAGATGTTGACGCCGTCCCTCCAGAGCTCGTACAGGGGGAAGGGGAAGGCCTCGCCGGGCATGCTCGGGGCGAAAAAGAGGATGCGGCCGCCGCGGTCGGCGCACCCGAAGGCGGCGTTTATCGCCGGCGGGGCGGCGGTGCACACGACGACGACGTCGGCTCCCAGGCCGCCATTGGCCTGCCTCAACTGCCCGCCGACGTCCCTGTCCGCGAGGAAGACGGCATCGGCGCCGGCGTTGCGCGCGGCGTCCAGCCGGAACCGGCTGATGTCGGCGGCGACGATGCGCCCGGCGCCCAGGGCCCTTGCGGCCGCGATGTGGAGCAATCCGGAGATGCCTGAGCCCAGGACGAACACGGAGTCGCCCGGCCGCAGCCCGGCAATCCTCTGGCCGCGCAAAACGCACGCCAGGGGCTCGGCGAAGGTGCCCTCCTCGAATGAGACCTCGTCGGGGAGCCGGAACACGCCGCGGTCGACATTTATCCGGGGCAGGCGGACCTGCTCGGCGAACCCCCCGGGGTCGAAGTTCGTGGTGCGCAACGTGTCGCAGACGGAGTACTCGCCCCGCAGGCAGTACTTGCAGGTGTTGCAGGGGACGTGGTGGGCGGCGGTGACGCGGTCGCCCTTCCCGAACCTGGTCACGCCCTCGCCGACCTCCTCGACGATGCCTGCGATCTCGTGGCCCAGCACGAGCGGTGCCTTCCTTACGCGGTACCACTCCATGACGTCGGAGCCGCAGATGCCGGAGGCCTCGACGCGCAAGAGGAGCTCGCCCGGGCCGATTCCGGGCACCGGCCTCTCCTCGAGCCTCACGTCGTCGTTTCGGTAGTAGACCGCGACGCGGTTCTTATCCTTCCCCATTTTCTGACCCGCCCGGTTCAATGGCCCTTCTTCCTGAGCTCATTATATAGCTTGAACGCCTCCTCGGGCGTGTGCTTCTCGTGCACCACGGCGCGCACGGCCTTTATCATAGATACGGGGTCCTCGGCCTGGAAGATGTTGCGCCCCATGTCGACCCCCACTGCCCCGGCGTGGAGGGCCTGGGCGGTCATCCTGAGCGCCTCGGGCTCGGGGAGCTTCTTGCCCCCGGCGATGACCACCGGGACCGGGACCTTCTCGACCAGCCGCTCGAACCCGTCGACGAAGTAGGTCTTCACGATGTGGGCCCCGAGCTCGGCCGCGATGCGGGAGGCGAGGCTCATGTATTTTTCGTCGCGCACCATCTCCTTGCCCACCGCCGTGACCGCCACCATCGGGACGCCGTACTTCTGGCAGTCGTCGCACCAGCGGGTGAACTCGAGCAGCGTGTCCCTCTCGAAATCGGCCCCGACCAGTATGGAGAAGGCCACCCCGGCGACGTTGAGCCGCAGGGCGTCCTCCATGGTGACGATGGAGCCCTCGCGAAGGAGCTCCTTGCTCAGGATGCTCGTGCCGCCCGAAACGCGCAGCACCACCGGCGTCTCGCAGTCCGGCGGGATGTAGTTGCGCAGGGCGCCCCGCGTCAGCATGACCGTGTCGGCGTAGGGCAGCAGGGGGTTGATGGTCTTTCGGAAATCGTCCAGCCCCGACGTCGGGCCCATGAAGTAGCCGTGGTCGACGGCGAGCATCACGGTCCGGCCGTCCCCGGGCCGGATTATGCGGTTGAGACGGTTCTTGAGTCCCCAGTCCATCTTGGTTCCCCCGTTACCGGCATGCGCATGACCTCCGGTGATATATAAGCTTGCGCCGGCTGCCCCAAAAGGCTATGACGGGGCGTGGGGATTCCGGGCCGTGGCCGCCGGGAAGGACGGGAAACGCCGCGAGCGCACGGCCCTCCAGCGCGCCGGCTCGCCCGCAATGCTCAGGCTCGTGAAGGCCGCGATGGCCTCCCTCCCGGCCGAGACGGGGCTTTTGTTCTTCGGGAGCGACGACTTCGCCCGCGCCTCGCTGGAGGCGCTCCAGGTCTGCCAGTTCCTTGCGGAGGCCGGGCCGCGCCTGCGACTCGGCGTCCACGATTCCAAAAACGAGCCGGCGCTCTGCAGGGAGCTCGAGGTCGTGTTCTTCCCGGCGCTTGTCATCCGCGGCAAAAACAGGGGGGCGCTGCGGTTCCTGGGCACGCCCTCGGGGTACGGCCTCCGGGCGCTGGCGGAGGGGCTTTCCGCCGCCTCCAGCGGGGATTCTGGCCTGGGGCCCTCCGTCAGGGAGGGCCTCTCGCGGCTGGAGCGTCCCGTCGGCCTCAAGGTTTTCATCTCGCCCGAATCGGAGTTCTGCCTGAGGAGCGCGGCGTTCGCGCTCCGGCTGGCCGTGGAGAGCCCCCGGGTGTGCACGGAGGTCATCAACCACCTGGATTTCCCCGTGATGTCCAAACGGTACGGGATCGGGGCCGTGCCCCGCACTGTCGTGAACGACCGGTGGGAGATAAACGGCGCCCGCGACGGCCGGGACTTCGTCGAGAGGATGCTGGGGGCGCTGGTCCCCCAGCCGGAGATCTACCGGTGAGGCCGCGCGGGGAAAGGTTTAAAAGGCGGGGTACGGATTTCCGAGCGCACGGCGGAGGGGGCATTCCCCGCGCCGGGCGGGTCGGAGGGTGGGGGCATGTCCGGTAAAAGAAATCTGAGGGTGTTGAGCGCGGCGGTCGTTCTCGTGGTGGTCCTTTCGTGCCTGTCTTTGCTCGCCGGGGCCGAAAAGGACGAAAAGGAGGTCCGTGTCATCGTCCTTTTCAAAGACAAGGTGGACAAGGACCTGGTAAAGAAGCATGGAGGCTCCATAATCGACGAGTACACCATAATCCCGGGCTTGGTATCCGAGCTCACCCAGGACGAGATCAATGAACTCAGAAAGAGCGCCAAGGTCAAGTCCGTCGATGAGGATTCCACGGCAGAGATCATGGGGGAGGTCGACGAGGATGGCAAGGGAAAACCCAGCCCGCCGCCACCTGCCACCGATTGGGGTGTCTCCAGGATAAACGCAGATGATGTCTGGGAAATACCGAACACGGGATCGGGCGTAAAGGTGGCGGTGCTCGACACCGGCATCGACCTCGACCACAAGGACCTGGGAACGGTCTATTCCGGTTGGGACTTCATCAACAACGATGCCAACGCGGATGACGACAACGGCCACGGGACCCACTGCGCGGGGATAATCGGTGCCCTGGACGACGGCAACGGCGTTTCGGGCGTCGCACCTGGCGTGACGCTTTATGCGGTGAAGGTGCTGGATTCCAAAGGCAGCGGTCCCTACAGTGTAATAATAGACGGAATCGAATGGGCGGTCTCGAATGATATGCAGGTCATCTCAATGAGCCTTTCGGGCACGTACAATTCGGCCGCGCTCGAGGCCGCCTGCGACAATGCCAGGGCAGAGGGAATCGTGATCGTGGCCGCGGCCGGCAACTCCGGCAACACAAGGGCCCAGTATCCGGCGGCCTATTCCTCCGTCATATCCGTCGGCGCGACGGACAGCACCGATGCGCGGGCGAAGTTCTCAAGCTACGGTTCCACCCTTGACCTGATGGCTCCCGGAGTGAACATACTGTCGACATATCCAAACGACAGATATGCCGGCATGAGCGGTACAAGCATGGCCTGCCCCCACGTGAGCGGGACGGTAGCGTTGGTGTTGTATGCTCACTCCGGCTGGAATCCCGACCAAGTACAGACGTGTCTTCAGAAGACCGCCTACGACCTGGATTCAATTGGATGGGACAAGTACACTGGCTATGGACTCGTGGACGCGCTCGCCGCGGTCAGCTGATCTTCAATCGCATCCATAGAGCAGCAAAACCACACATTGATAAACGTTAGCTATACCACTCGTGTCGGATTTCGCAACAAAAGATATATGAGCAATCTCCTGATTGGTTTGTATAGTGCCTAGAAAAGAAGGTCCGTTACGTGGCCCCGCGGCGAAATTGCTGGCCGCGGCGATGGTGCTTCTCTCCATCCTCCCTGCCGCGCCGCTCACCGACGAGGCCGCCGCCTCGACGACGGTCGTCCACTCCGGCTACGCGGACCTGCGCAACGGCACCTTGGAGAACGTGACCATCCGGGGCTTCGGCGGAGGCGCCACCGTGGTTTTGGCGCGCACCGAGGTGGACAGCTGGTACCGGCAACCCACGCCGGCCTACCCGTCGTACCGGGCCTTCTGCCGCGCCGCCACCGTGTTCGGCGACGACAAGGTGCTCCTCTTCGGCGGGTGGAACGGGGGCTCCCATCTCGGCGACACCTGGCTGTACGACCTGGGCGAGGGCAACTGGTCGCTGGTGGAGCCGGCCGGACGGCCGGAGGCGCGTGACGACTATGCAATGGCCCCGGTCTACGGGACCGGCAGCATCGTGCTCTTCGGCGGGGGCGACTACCTGCTCAACGACACCTGGGTGTTCAACGCCACCCAGCGGAACTGGTCCAGGCAATATCCTCCCGTGAGCCCCCCGGGCCGCCACAACGCCGCCCTCTCGCCGGTGGACGGCGACGACAAGGTGGTGCTCTTCGGGGGCTCGGACTGGTCCGGACCCTTCAACGACACCTGGATCTACGACCTGGGCGACAACGTCTGGGCGCCTATCGTCTCCGTCGTCACTCCCCCGGCCCGGGACTCGCACGCGCTCTCCTGGGTCCCGGGAGACGACAAGGTCGTCCTATTCGGCGGCAACAACGGCTGGCCCTATCTCAACGACACCTGGGCCTTCGACTGCTCGGAGGGCCAGTGGAGGAGGGTCAACTCCACCACCGCGCCCGTGCAGACCTTCGGCAACGTCCTTTGCCCGCTCCTGGGGACCGGAAAGCTCCTGCTCTACGGCGGCCAGAACCTGGGCAACCAGACCTGGTTTTTCGACATCGCCTCCGGGAGCTGGGTGCAGGTGACGACCCGCGGCGTGTCCTACGGCCGGACGGACTATGCAATGGCGCCCGTCTGGGACACCGACCAGGCCGTGCTGTTCGGGGGCTACGCTGGCGGGTTCCGCGACAGCACCTGGCTTTTCAACTTCAGCGGCTTCCGCCCCGAGGGCTGGTACACCGGCCAGCCGGTGGGCCTGGGCGGGCCGGCCGATCTCCGGTTCATCTCCTGGAACGCAACGTTGCCGGCCGGCACGGACGTCTCATTCCAGCTCCGATCGGCACTGTCGCCCCAGGCGCTGGCGGCCGCGCCTTTCACCGGCCCGGACGGGACCAGCGGGACCTACTACATCATTCCGGGCGAGGGGCTTTCGAGCGGCCACGCCGGGGACAGCCAGCTCCAGTACCGCGTCCGGCTCCGGACGGAGCGCCCCGAGGCCTCGCCGGTGCTCGCCTGCGTTACGGTCGATGCCAACCTGTGGCCGGACGCGCCGGAGCCACTCCTGCCCTCAGGCGGCGGCTGGGCCAACGGCACGGCGGCGTTCAGCTGGCTCTTCCGCGACAACGACAGCGCCCAGCCGGGGGGCTACAGGCTCCAGGCGGACGACGACGAGGCGTTCGGCTCGGTGGACTACGACAGCGGCGAGGTCGACTCCGCCGCCCAGTGCGCCACGGCCCCTCTCGGCGAGGGGGACCACTTCTGGCGGGTGCGGACCCGGGACGCCGAGGGCGCCTGGGGGCCCTACTGCGCCCCCCGCGCGGTGCGCGTGGACGCGAGCGCCCCCAACGTGACGATAATCACCCCGCCTGCCGGCCTCCTGGGGACGACCAGCTTCACGCTCTTCGGGACGGCCGACGACAGGGGCTCGGGGATTTCTTCCGTCGAGTGCCGCGCCGATGCCGGGCCGTGGAGGCCCTGCAACGGCACGAGCAACTGGCGCGTCGACCTGGACCTGCCCGCCGGCCCGCATTCCGTCGAGGTGCGCGCCTGGGACGCCGCCGGCAACCGGGCCACCGCCAGGGTGAACTACACCGTCAACCGGCCGCCCGAGGTGAACCTGACCTCACCGGCCGAGGGCGGACGCTACAACGTCACCGACCGCCTCGAGCTCTCCGCCGAGGGCTCCGACCCGGACGGGGACGACCTCACGTTCATCTGGAAGGACGGCCCGGTCGCCCTCGGGACCGGCCGGGCGCTCTCCGCCCTCTTCGGGGCCGGCGACCACACCGTCACCGTCTCGGTCTCGGACGGCCGTGGCAACCTCGTGGTCCGCGCCGTCAACTTCACCGTCTACAGCGCGGTGCCGCTGCCGGCGGTGCAGATACTGTCGCCCCGGGAGAAGGAGGTGCTCCGCTCGTCGACGGTCCAGGTGAACTTCTCGGTCCTGAACTTCTCAATCTCACCGACCGCCGGCGGCCCGCACCTGGCCTACCGCCTCTCGGGAGGCGGGGAGCAGGCGTGGTACTCCTCCTCGTCGTTCGTCCTGGACGACGTGGACAACGGGCCCCACAACCTCACCATCTGGCTCGTGGACGGCGAGGGCCGGAACCTCTCGGCGCCCGGATCGCGGGCCACCGTCAACTTCACGGTCAACGACCCCGACCGGAACCTCCCCGACCTCGTGCTGTCCGCCGCCGACCTCTCCATCCGGCCCGAGATGCCCAACGAGGGCGACGAGGTCTCGATGACGTTCCGGGTCTTCAACCGTGGATTGCAGTCGGCCTCGACGTTCACCGTGCGGCTCTACGTCGACGGCAACGACACCGCCGAGAAGACCTTCCGCGCCCTGGACGCCGGCGCCAACTCCACGGGGAAGCTGGTCTGGAGGTCCGCCCGCGGCGTCCACGACCTGAGGCTGACGGTGGACCCCTCCAACGAGATCCCGGAGCGCAACGAGACCAACAACGAGGTGGGGTTCGTGGTGGAGGTAGGCGGGCCCGTGCCGGCGGCGACGGCCGGCCAGTGGCCCGTCTGGGGGCTCGCCCTCCTGCTCTTGGCGGCCATCATTGCGGGGCTGGCGGTCCTGCGGGGACGGGGCGGGTCCCGCGGCCGCCCGGCCGGCGGGGCCGGTGCGGCCGTCCGGGGCGCCCCCGATTCCGGCCTCAAGCCCCTCGACGGCCTCTTCGCGATCGAGGACATCTTCCTCATATACAGGGACGGGCGGCTCATCCAGCACGCCTCCAGGCGCCTGACCGCCGGGGAGGACAGCTCCGAGATAATGGCGTCCATGCTCACCGCGGTCCAGACGTTCATACAGGACGCGCTCTCGCGCGGCCAGCAGGCGGTGCTGGGCGGCATGGAGTACAGCGGCAGGAAGATACTGCTCGAGGCGGACCGGAACCTCATATTGGCCGCGGTGATCTCGGGCCCCGAGCCCGACGGCCTGCGCAACGAGATGGCCCAGACCCTGCGCAACATCGAGGCCGAGTTCAGCCCCCTCCTGCCCGGGTGGGACGGCGACATCGTGGCGCTCTCCGGCACCCGGCGCTTCCTGACCGCCCTGGGCAAGTTCCGTTCCGGGGAGCTCTCGGAGCTCGAGCGCCACATGGAATCCCAATTGCCCACGGACGTCAAGGTCATGTCCGAGGTGGAGTTCTACCAGGGCTTCGCCCGCCTGAAGGTCGCCGTTCGCAACGAGGGGGACATGCTCGTCGCGGACGCCGCGCTGGACCTTCACTTCAACGAGGAGATCCTCCGCCTGGACCGCGTCGAGCCCGCCTACCAGATGAGCGGGAAGCGGGTGGTGCTGGGCAACCTCGGCCCCAAGGAGAAGAAGACCGTCGCCTACTACCTGGACCCGCAGATATGCACCGAGTCCGCCGTGGACGGCGTGCTCACCTACCGCGACGCCAAGGGGGAGTTCAAGACGGTGCCGCTGCGGCGCCGCATGGTGACGGTGGTGTGCCCCATCCTCCACACCGAGGAGAACATCAACACCGCGATGCTGCGGAGGTTGATATCGGAGGAGCTGGACCAGCGCGACAGCAAGCTCTTCGTCGTCCCCGCAAGGCTTCCGATGCAAGAGGCGTTCGGCCTGGGCAAGCGCTCCGTGGAGGGCCACGACGTGCGGTTCGTGCGGGAGTTCGTCGAGAGGGAGCCCCACAAGGCGGAGGCCTGGTACTTCGGCAAGACCAAGGCCCGGGAGGCCAAGCTCGTGATACGCGTCTGCGCCCGGGGCGAGGGAAGGACCCTGGAGTTCTTCGTCGCGAGCGGCAGCCGGCTCGCCGTGACGGGCCTCCTGGCCGAGCTCCGCTCGGACCTCGTGAAGCGCCAGAAGGAGACCGCCCCGGCCGTCCACCGGATGGAGCAGGTGGTCGACCTCGCCCTGAAGGAGAGACTGGACGCCGAAAGGCCGCTCCTCGAGAAGTACGCCGACGGGGCCTAGTTCGGCCCGCCGGACCGCCGCGGCACTGCCGCGGCTAAAGCTTTATCACGTTCCAGGTAGATATCATGCTTTGGGAGGCTGGGCGACCATGGGCGCAGGGGGTAGGCTGGCCGTGCTGGCCACGGTCCTTTTGGTCTGGGGAAGCTGGCTTCCCCCGGCGTGCCCCTCCGGGGAGGGCGGCGGCGCTCCCGCCGCCCGCTCCGCATACATCACGACGGACACGCTGGAGGCGACGGTCGACGTCCCCAAGGGCGGCAGCTACCATTTCTCCGTGGGACCCGACAACAGGATACTCCGGATGCCGATGCCTGAAGATTCCGCCTGGATGACCCCCGCGCTGGCGCGTGCCGTCGACCGGGCCCCCTCATGGCTCAGGCCTGACCTCTCGGACAAGCTCAGGGAGCTCTCCTCAGCCCCGCTGGTCATGGGCCCCGACACGCGCGTTTGCGCCGGCGACCTCGACGGCGACGGCGACCCCGACCTGGCGGCGACCTCGGGGAACCACACGACCTATTTCAGCAACGTGGGGACGGCGGAGGCCGCCCTCTTCGTTCGGCAGGGGGACGGTTTCCGCCTCAGCACCGGCGGGGTGCTCCCCGGGCCGGACGTGAACACGGCCGCCCTGGGCGACCTGGACGGCGACGGGCTCGCCGACATAGTGATAGGGACCGCCGGCGGGGCGCTCTACGAGGGCGACGCCGGCCAGGTGTACCTGAACCTCGCGGTGCCGGGACCGGCCGCGCCGGCCCTGGGCGACCTCGACGGCGACGGGGACCTGGACCTCGTCGTGGGGGACGGCCCGGGCAAGCTCCACTATTTCGAGAACACCGGGAACCGCACCCAGTGGAGGTTCCAGGTCTCGGCCTCCTCGGTGCTCTTCTCGGCGGTGGCGGTCCCCGGCCCGGCCGTCCCGGCCCTCTCCGACCTCGACGCCGACGGCGACCTGGACCTTTCGGTCGGCGCCGGGAACGGGCTGGTCCACTATTTCCAAAACATCGGGACGCCCGCCGTCCCGGCCTTCGCGCCCGACGACCTTTTGAAGTTCCTGGGCGAGCAGGCCTCCGGCCGGGCAGCCCCCTGCCTGGCGAGACTGGGGGGCGACAACCGCACCGACCTGTACCTCGGCCAGACCGGGGGACCGGTCCTCTTCACGGAGAACACCGGCTCCACCACCGACGCCCGGTGGCTGAGCTGGCCGTTCTACGAGTACACCCCGCATATAGGATACTACGACCCGCGCTGCTACCTTCTGGAAACGGACTGCTCCGGGGCCCTCGGCTACGCCGAAGCGCTCGGCTCCATCGAGCCGCGGTGCGTCGACGAGCTCGCCTTCTCCATCGCCCACAGCGCGGTCGAGGTCCTGCGCGCGTCGGGCCCCGGGCTCTACGTCGAGAACGCGCTGTCCATCTACAAGAACGACGCGGCCCTCGATTACGTCCAGGTGGTGGACTACGCCGACCATTCGACCACGAGGTACACGGTCAACGAGTCCGGCCGGCTTCTGACCTACGAGCTGCCGCGGGACATCTACTACTGGTACATCGTCCATCCCAAGATCACCGACGAGATTCCCCTCTACATCGACCCGGACGAGCCCTCGGGCGGCACCAACGAGAGCGCCCCGCCGCCCGTCGGCAAGTTCTGGCGCGACTTCCTGCTATTCAACGCCGACCCGGCCTACCCGCCCGACCCGATCACCGACCCCGACGGGGACGGAATCCCGAACTTCCACTACCCCAAGACGATGGCCCCGCCCCTTCTTGCCGGCCTCCTGGAGGGCGTCGGCACGCTCTGGAACTGCACGCGGTACTCCTCGCCCGGGGGATACGACAACGCCGGCATCAACAACTCGCACCCGGCCTGGTACGGGGACCACGCCATAGAGAAGATCAGCTACTGGGTGATGAAGACGCTCCCGCTCAACGAGCAGGAGAGCGCCGACGGCGAGCGCCCCGTCCAGCCCGTGCGGATAGCGCGCGGCCACAACGGCAACTGCGGCGAGCTCGGCGACCTCACCGTGGCGGCGGCCCGGGCCTGCCTGATCCCGGCCGTCCAGGTCTCCATGCTCGCCGAGGACCACGTCTGGATCCAGTTCTACGAGAGGGGCTGGCACCAGTGGGACAACTACTGGAGCGACGGCGGCGCGGTCGTCGACGACTTCATGAACTACTGGATAGGCTGGGGCCACCGGGGCGGGTCGGGGGTGTCGGGCTGGCGCGGGGACGACTACTGCTTCGAGGTCACGGGTAACTACATCCCGCCGGCTTCGCAGTCACGCGTGACCGTCAACGTGAGGGACTCGGCGGGCCATCCCGTCGACGGCGCGCGCGTCGTCATGATGAGCCACTGGATGGCCGAGCAGCAGGCGCTCCCGATGGGCATCACCTTCCCGTTCCCGGCGGTGTGGAACTACACCGATCCCGACGGGAGCGCGACCTTCGTTTTGGCGCGGCAGAACTTCACCATCGACGTGGTCAGCAAGCTCGGGCACTCGGCCCTGAACAAGACCTGGATAGGAGAGGGGCGAAACTACGCGTTCAATTTCACGCTGCCGGGGAGGATCGTCTACAACTCCCCGGCGCTGCATCCGCCACCCGACGATGCCGGCGAGAGGATGCTGCATATGTCGCTCGTTACCGAGAGCGGGGAGCAGCGGCCTCCCAACCCCGAGGTCGGGACTAGCTCCGTCCAGCCGATAGAGACCCACCTGGACATCGATGCCTTCCTGATCGACCGGGAGAACTTCAGAAGGTACACCTCCGGCCAGTCATCGAGCGCGGTGCGGGCCCCGGGCGCGGGCCCGCGCGACCTGACGATGTACCTGGGCCCGGGAACGACCTGGTACCTCGTCCTGTGGAACGGCGGGACACTCGAGACCTCCAAAAGCGTGCGGTTGAAGCTCGAGCTCTCCGTCCTGCACGTCGAACCCGGGGTGGTCATCGACTACCCTGTCGGCGGCTCCACGGTCGACGGCTCGCGCCCCCTGTCGGTCTCGGGGCGGCTGCTGGGCGGCCCGACCGTCGCCTCCCTGGAGCTCTCCATCGACGGTGGCAGGGCCCAGAACATCACCTCCGGCCTGGACCGCCAGAGCGGCCGTTGGAGCTGGGAGGCTGACCTTTCGGCCCTGCCGGCCGGCGAGCACCGGCTCGAGGTCGCGGCGACGGACACGCTGGGATTCTCCGGCCGGGCGCTTGCGGGTTTCCGGCTCGACAAGCTGGCCCCGACCGTCTACATAGACGACCCGCCGCCGGGAGCCATCTTCGGGCCGGGCGAGCTCATGGAGTTCTCCGGCCGGGCCCAAGACGACACGGCCCTGGCCGGCCTGGTTTGCAGCATAGACGGCCTGCCGCCCCAAGGCATCCTCGCATCGCTTTCGGGCGGGCGCTGGAACTACTCCACGGCCGGGGGCAACCTGCAGGGCGGGTGGCACACTTTCGAGGTGAGGGCCGAAGACATCGTGGGCCGGTCGGCCGCCGCCACGGTGCCCTTCGAGCTGCGCGACGACCGGCCGCCAAAGATCACGATATCCGCCCCGGCGGAGCTCCAGGCGTTCGAGCTGGGGGATAGCGTCCTTCTGGAAGGGTCGGTGCGGGACTACTCGGATCTCGCCTCCCTGACGCTCTCGATAGGGGGCTCGACGGTGGACCTTCTCCCATCGGTAGACACCTCGGGCGGGTGGAGGCACGCCTGGGCGAGCTCGGGCCGCGCGGACGGAGGCGAGGTGCCCTTCACCGTGACGGCGGTGGACGCCCAGGGCAACCGGGCGAGCGCCTCCCGCAGGTTCGTCCTGGCCGACACCGTGCCCCCGCGGCTCGAGCTCCTCCGGCCGGTCAACGGGACGGCCTTCCGGGCGGGCGAGGCCGTCAACATCTCGGGGACGTGCTCCGACGGGGCCGGCGTCCTGAGGCTCGAGATGAGCTTCGGCACCGGGGGCTGGAAGTCTATCACCGGCTCGCTGCGCGACGGGCGGTTCAGGCACCTGTTCGACACCACCGGCCTCCCCCCGGAACGTTACAACATCACCGTGAGGGCCCAGGACCGCGCCGGCAACACCGCCGCGGCCGAGGCCTTCGTCGACATCGAGGGGCCCGCGGTGAAGGCGGCCCCCCGGGCCTCCTCGTTCATCCCCGGGGAGTGGGCCGCGGCGCTGCTGGCGACGCTGGCGCTCGCCGCCGCCGGGCGGGCCCGCCGACGGGAAAGGGAGGCCTGAATTGGACTTCCGCTCGAGCGGCAGGTACCCCTACACGAGGCTGGTCACGCTGGCCTTCTTCGCAGTCTTCTTCTCCGGGCTGGTGATGCTTTCTGGAATCGGCCCGGAGTACCTTCTGGTCGTGGCGGTCGCCATCCTCCCGCCCCTGCTGCTGTTCGTGGTCTCACCCCTAATGGCGCGGCACTCGGTGGGGCCGGAGGGCCTGACGTTGCGCCAGGGGTGGTACTTCCGGGCCCGGGTCCCTGCGCCCAACATCGCCGAGCTCTCGCTCACCCAGGAGGACCCGCCCGCCGGGGCCATCTCCTACTCGGCCCGCCGGCGCAGGCTCTACCTCACGATGTCGGCCTCGCCCCTGGTCCACGTCGAGCTCAGGGAGGCCGTCCGGCTCCCGTTCTCGCGGGGCAGGCCCGTTCAGTCCGTGGTGTTCAGCGTCGACGACGCCGAGGGGGTCCTGGCCGCGGCCGGGGAGGTCATGAACGCGCGGGTGGTGCCCGGCGACCTGTGCCCCCACTGCCGGCGGCCGATGCCGGAGAGCCCGGCCGGCCCGCCGGCGGCGCCGGCCAGCCCGCGGCATCCCCTAGTAGAGTACATTTTCCTCATCCACCGCGACGGCCGGCTGGTCTTCCAGTTCGCGGGCGGCCGGATGCGGGCCCTGAGCACCCCGGTGGTGAGCGGGATGCTCCTGGTCGTCCAGGACTTCATCCGCGACGCATTCAAGACGGAGGGCGGGGCGCTTCGAAGGCTCGAGCACGGCGACCTGACCGTCCTGATAGAGGAGGGACGGTTCACCTACCTGGCCGTGGTCGTCTCGGGGCACGAGTCGCCGGAGGAGCTTCGACCGGTGATGAAGCAGGTGGTCCGGGAGACGGAGGAGGAGTTCGCCGACGCGCTCAGGGTCTGGGACGGCTCGCCCCCCGAGGGGATCGGCAAGGTGGTCTCGCAGGTGCTCTGGACCTGAGGGGCGCCGCGGCCACCTCGAGCGCCCTCAGGAAACCCGCCGCGCCGGCGATGATGGGGAACGGCCGGGGCGGCGCGGGGCGCGCCGGGGGCCGGCGGAGGAGGAGCAGCCACCAGCCGGTGTCGCGCCAGCGGCCGCGCTTGTAGCCCACGCCGGAGAAGCTCGCCACCCGCCGGAAGCCCATGCCCTCGTGGAAGGCCACGCTGGGCGGATTGGGAATCGTTATGACCGCGAAGGCCTGGGTGAACCCCTGCAGCCGCAGAGCCTCGAGGAGGGCCGCGTAGAGCGCCCGCCCCGCGCCGGAGCGCCGGTGGGCCGCGCCGACGAACACCGAGACCTCCACGGCCCACCGGTAGGCCTCGCGTTTCCTGTGCGCCGTGGCGTAGGCGAAACCGGCCAGTTTCCCGTCGGTTTCCAGGACCAGGAACGGGTAGCGCTCCAGCGTCTCCAGCAACCGGCGGCGCATCTTCTGTACAGAGGGCGGCCGGTACTCGAACGAGATGGCCGTGTCCCGGACCACCGGAGCGTAGATCGCCGCCACGGCGGCGGCGTCGGAACCCCTGGCCACCCTTATTCGGAAGCTCATGACAGTGCATTGCGCCGGCGAGGCCCCGAGGGGTTCACAGGAAGCCCAGCGCCTCCTCGATGCGCCCCATCTCGATGCCCGTGCTGGGCGTCCCGGCGGCGGCGCCCCGGGAGTTGGCCACCACGCAGGCGCCGATCATCGGCACGCCGTAGTTGGCCGTGCCGACGGTGACCGGCACGCCGAAGAGCTCGCCCAGCGCCTTGCGCTCGGCGGCGGTGGCCCTGGGGTGGCAGAGAAGCCCCCGGGAGTTGACCACCGCGGCGCTGCCGACCGTCTTCATGCCGGCGATGGTGCCGCGCAGGACCTCGACGCCCAGGAAGTCGGAGATGCGCTTGACGGATGATTTGGGCATGTCGGGGTGGACCAGCGCCGCCCGGTCGTTGACGAGTATGTTGTTGCCGACGGCGTTGAGCTTCCCGGGGAGCCGCAGCACGTCCGTCCCGGGGGCGGCCTTGCGGAGGCCCTCCATCTCCTCCCTGGAGGCGAGCTCGCTGAGCAGGATGCCCCTCGAGTTGAGCGTGCAAAGCGACCCGACCACGCGCGAGCCGCCCACGACGGCGACCACGACCGGGACGCCCAGAGCCTCGGAGAGGCCGGCCCGCCCCTCCCCGTCGACATCCGGAGAGACCACCGCAAGGGCGTCCGAGGCGCTGCAGAGGACCCCCAGGAAGGGGTTGCCGTTGACATCGAGGCGCTTGAGCACGCTGGCAGTCTCCGGTCCGGCCCTGGCTCACTCTTCCGGGATGGTGACCTCGACCGCGCCGTCCGCCCACTTCTCGACCTTGACCTTGAGCTTCAGCGGGGGCTTCTGCTTCCCGCGCGCCCAGACGGCCTCGTTCACCTCGGGGGCCATCCAGACCTTCTCCTTGTCCACCTTCATCTGCTTTCCGACGAACTCCCGAATCGCGCTCATCGCCAGGTCCGCCCGCCGGGAGCGGGGCTGGTTGTGCGCAAAGCGCAGGGGGACCGTCAGGAGCCTCTCCTTCTTCTCCTCCTCGGCCAATCAGACCACCTTCACTTCTTGAGCGAGTTGCGCCGCCAGTGGTGCCGGCGCGGGTGCCTTGTGAACCGGCGAGAGGTGCGCTTCATCACCCAGGCCGGCACGCGGCGGTTCTCCTTCTGGGCCTTCATCAGGCGAAGCTTCTTTCCCAGCGGCTTGCGTCTTGCCATGTCATCCCCTACCTTCTCTGTATCTTTATCTCCCGCCTCTGCGGCACCACCTTCTCGAGGATCTGCCGCAGCGTCTCGTCGTCGATGCGCTGGTTGCCCAGCCTTCCCGACTGGGCGAGCATGATGAGCTGGGATTCGACCGAGGAGGCCACCTGCGGATAGGCGGTCCTGAGCCGGCCGAGCCTCTCCCGGGCCTCGGGCGTCAGGATGCCCCGGAGGATGGCCTGCCTCTGGCTCTCCAGGGCCGCCTGCCTCTCCCTGGCCTCGGACTGCTGCTCCTGCTGGGCCGCAAGCTCCTGGAGCTTGCGCCGGCGGAGTTCCTCCAGCTCCTCGTCGTCTCCCATGGGCCGCCCCCGTCAGTGCCTCGCCGCGCCCGGGGCCGCCCGGGGCCCCTCGAGCGCCACTTCGCGGGCTGCGTTGTCGAGGAACTGGCGCCCCTTGGCCGTGACGGTCCGCCCCTTGCCCTTGATGTTCTGGATGAGGCCGGCCTTCTCGAGCTGCTGGAGCCCCTTGCGGGATATCGAGCCGCTGCCCTTGACCGCCTTGTTCGGGGAGTCGCGCCGGTCGCGGGCGCCCCCGAAGCGGGCGGACAGGCGCGATGTGCCGACCGGGCCCAGCATGTAGACCTTCCTCAATATGGCCGCCATGCGGAGGTGCCACCAGTCCGGCCTCTCCGGGGGCTTCTCCCTGTGCGGGCCGGTCTTCACGAACGCGGCCCACTCGGGCGGCTGGATCTCCGCGACCTGCTTGAGTTTCTCGGCCACCCTCGGTATCAGCGCCTCGGGCGGCACGTCGAACACTGTCGTCATTTCCGTCCTTCCTCTTGCCGGGCTGCCCATAATACCGGCTGGGGAATTAAAAGGTTACGGTACTATCTTATAGGGGGTAAAAGGCGCAAGGGTCGAGGGACAAGGAGGCAAACGGTCCGATATTCCCCTTGACCCTTGCGCCTCGTCCCTTGCGCCTTAAGCCTTGCGCCCTGCGCCTTGCGCCCCGCGCCTTCATCATTTTCCCCAATCGATCTCGCAGGTGCAGCTGGGGCAGTAGCGCCACTCGGTCTCCAGAGGCTCGCCGCAGCCCCCGCAGCGGTACTCGTCGTCAGAGGGAAGGACCCAGCCCACGCCTCCGCGGCACCTGGGGCAGAACAGCGCCCCCGTGCCTATCGACGTGCCGCACCTCGAGCACGAGAAGTACGCGTTCCCCTCGAAGTCCAGCTGGACATAGGGCCGCGACCCCGCCCTCAGAACGACGTCCCTGACCGTCCCTCCCATCGAACCGGCGCCATCGCGCCCCGAAGCTGCCGCCATCTCATCACCTCCCCTCCCCTCCGCGCAGCTTGCATATAAAACCGGCGTGGTACCTACCATTTCAAGGAGGCGCAAGGCGCAGGGCGCAAGGCGCAAGGCGCAGGGCGCAAGGGTGGAAGGTTCACTATCCCCCTTGACCCTTGCGCCTTATCCCTTGCGCCTTAAGCCTTGTGCCTCGCGCCTTGCGCCTTGCGCCCTGCGCCTTCCATCATTCCAGCCGGGTCCAGGCCCGCAGGCGCCGGGTGTGCTTGTCGAGGGCCTTGCGCGCTGGGAGGTAGTCCGGACGTAGGGTGAGCGCCCGCTTGAACGAGTCCATGGCGTCCTCGTAGTGGTCGAGCTTCATCGCGACCAGGCCCTTGTTGAACCAGGAGCGCTCGTCCTTCGGGGAGAGCTTGATGTGGGTGATGAAGGCGTCGTAGGCCTCCTCGTAGAACCCGGAGAAGTACAGGAGGACCCCCCGGTTGAAGTGGGCGGCGGCGAACGCCCCGTCGGCGGCCACGGCCCGGTTGTATTCGTCCAGCGCCTCCGGGTCGCGCTGCAGGCACTCCAGCGCCACCCCCCGGTTGAAGCGCGCCCGGGCGTCGTCGGGCCGCGCCTGGAGCAGGCGGTCGTAGATCTCGACGGCCTCGAGGGACCTGCCCTGGGAGTTCATCGCGATGGCCATGTTGATGAGGGCCTCGTGGCGGTCCGGGGCGACGCGCAGGGCCCGCTCGAGGCATCGCTCGGCCTCGGCGTACCTCTTCCGGCGCAGGAGCAGGGCGCCCTTGTTCACGAGGGCCTCGATGTGCCCGGGGGTGTTCGTGAGGACCTCGTCGAACCGCTCCTGGGCCTCCCGGTGCCTGTCCAGCCTCATGAGCAGGATGCCCAGGTTGATGCGGGCCTCGGTGAAGCCGGGACGGAGCTCCAGGGACCGGCCGTAGCTCCTGACGGCATCGTCGTGCCGGCCCTCCCGGGAGAGCGCCACGGCGCGGTTGAACCACAGGTCCGGGTCGTTGCCAGGTAAGGCCGCGGCCCGGTCGTACGACTTGAGGGCCTCCTCGTCCTGGCCCATCTGCTGGAGGATGACCCCGATGTCGTAGTGCGTCTCCATGGCGTTCTTCTTCAGATCGAGGGAGCGGCGCAGGGCCTCCAGGGCCTCCCCGTTCCGGCCCAGAAGGGACAGCGTCTTTCCCTTGGTGGTCCAACCCAGCCAGTTCTCGGGGTTCAGGGCCAGGGCCTTCTCCAGGCTGTCGAGCGCGTCCTCGTGCTTGCCGAAGGCGCCGAGGGCGAGCCCGCGGTGGAACCACGCCCTCTCCGAATCGGGCACGAGATCGAGCTCCCGGTCGAGGCTCTGGACCGCCGCCATCGCCTGGCCGCTCTCGAGCTCCGAGATTCCCTTGTGCAGCCAGCCCTCCGTGAGCTGCGGGTCGATCCTGAGCGCCCGGTCGAAGCACCCGATCGCCGTGGCGTGGTTGCCCCGGTCCTGCAGGATCTTCGCCTTCTGGAACCAGCCCTCGGCGCTGTCGGGGTTGAGCCGCAGGGACTCCTCGAGGCAGGCGAGGGCCTCCTCGGTCCGCCCCATCGAGCAGATGACCGAGCCCTTGCGCAGCCAGGCCTCCGGGTCGGCGGGGTTCCGGGAGATGGCGAGCACGTAGGTCTCGAGCGCCTCGGGGAGCCGGCACAGCTTCTCCAGCGTGATCCCCTTGTTGAAGAGCGCGTCCGTGAATCCGGGGTCGAGCCGCACCACCCGGTCGTAGTACTCAAGGGCGTCCTGCCACCGGCCCAGCCCGGTGAGCAGCACGCCCTTGCGGTGGAGCAGCCGGCTGTTCTCAGGGGCTTCCTTCAGGGCGTCCGAGACGAACTCGAGGGCCTCCTGGCGCCGCCCCAGCCTCTCCAGCGCCATCGCCTTCCTCTCGAGGGCCTCGACGTTCCCCGATGTGAGCTCCAGAGAGCGCCCCAACGCCTCCAGCGCCTCCGCGGCGCGCCCGGCCCGGAGCAGCTCGGAGCCCTGGCGGAGCCAGGCGAGGGGGTTCTCGGGAGAGTAGCGGACGGCGCGGCCGAAGGCCTCCAGGGCCTCCTCGAAGCGCTCCAGGGACTGGAGCAGCTCGCCCTTCCGGAGCCAGATGTCCCCGCGCTGGGGCGCAAGCGGGATGGCCTGCTGGATGCCCGCCAGGGCGCCCTTCAGGTCGCCGATGTGGAACAGCTCCTCGGCGCGCAGGAGGTGGGGCCTCACCTGGTCGGGCCGGAGGGACATCATGCTCTCGTAGCACTTGCGCGACCCGACATGGTCGTCCATCTTGTGGTGGAGCCGGCCCATCGCCTCCCAGACCGCGTCCGGGCGGCGGGTGAGCCCCAGCGCGGTCTTCAGGCTCTGCAGCGCGCCCGGCAGGTCGCCCTTGGATTCCAGCACCCCGGCCTTTCCTATCCAGGCCTCCTCGTTCTTCCCGTCCAGCACGATGGCGCGGTCGAAGCAGGCCAGGGCGCCCTCCGGGTCGGAGAGCCGTGCGAGCGCCCCGCCCTTGCGCAGCAAGGCCTGGATGTCGCGCCCGTCCCGGGCGAGGACGCCCTCGTAGAGCGCCAGGGCCGCCCGGATGTCGCCCAGCCCCTCCAGGCACAGCCCCTTGCCTAGAAGGAGCTCAGCGGTCTCCCCGCCCAGGCGCAATGCCTCCTCGTAGTGGGCCAGCGCCTCGGCGTGGCGGTCCAGCGAGCGCAGCGCCCGGCCCAGGCGGGCGTGGGACGGGACGTGGCCCCCGTCCAGCCGGAGGGCCTCCTCGAAGGCCGCCGCGGCCGCCTCCCACCTCTCGAGCCTCTCGAGCGCCAGGCCCTTCCCGAAGCGGGCCTCAAGGTCTTCGGGCGCCAGCGCCGCGGCCTGCTCGAACGACCTCAGGGCCTCGTCGGCCTTGTCGAGCTCGAGCAGCAGCCGCCCGCGGGAGAGCCAGGCCGGCTCCCGACGGGCGTCCAGCCGGAGCACCGTGTCGTAGCTCTGGACCGCCTCGGCCCGCCGCCCCAGCGCGACCAGGCAGACCGCCCGCTCCTCCCAGGCGTCCACGGAATCGGGCCGGACCTCCGTGGCCCGGGTGATCTTATCGAGGGCCTTCTCCCACTTCCCCTGGCCCTTGAGGATGCGCTCCATCCGAAGCCACGAGTTGAGCATGTTCGGGTTCTCGGTCACGGAGCGCTCGTAGTGCCCCAGCGCGTCGTCCAGGCGCCCCTGGTTCTCGGCGGCGCGGGCCTTGCCCGCCCAGGCCTGGGCGAGTCTCGGGTTGCTCTCGATGCTGCGGTCGAAGGCCCTCTCGGCCTCGACCGAGTCGCCCTGCTCGAGCAATGACTCGCCCTTGCCGACGAGCGAGGAGCTGTGGCGCGGGTTGAGCTCCAGCGCCCGGTCGAAGCTCTCCATGGCCGTGCCGTGCCTCCCGAGGGTCTGGAGGCAGGAGCCGGCCGCAAAGAGCGCCGCGATGTGGCGCGGGTTCTGGGTGTGGGCCCGCGTGAACGAGGCCAGCGCGTCGGGCAGGCGGCCGGTCTCCCTCTCGACCAGGCCCCGGCTGTACCAGAGCTCGGGGTACTCGGGCCGGAGCTTCGACACCCGGTCGAAGGCCTTGAGGGCCTCGGCGTTGCGGTGGAGGTGCGCCAGCGCCACGCCCAGGCGGTACCAGGCGTCGGGCATGTCGGGCCTGAGCGACGCGGCGGTGGTGAGGCACTTGACCGCGCTCTCGTGGCGGCCCATCATCTCGAACAGGCGCGCCTTCTCGTACCAGGCGTCGGCCAGGTCGGGGTTGACCCGCAGGGCGGTATCGTAGGTCCGGAGCGCGTCCGGGAACCGCTTGAGCGCGGCGAGCGAGGAGGCGCGGCCCCGTATGGCGTCGAAGAAGTCGGGCTTTATGCGGATGGCCCGGCCGAAGGACTCGGCGGCCTCCTGGTGGTCGCCCATGCCCGCCAGCGCCGCGGCCTTCTTGTACCAGACGTCGGCGTCGTCCTTGATGAGGTCCCTGACCCGGTCGTAGCACTTGACCGCGAGCTCGTTTCGGCCGGTCTGGTGGTAGAGCTGGCCCAGCGCGCTCCAGACCTCGGGGTTGTCCGGGTCCAGCTGGGAGGCCTTCTTGTAGCTCTCCACCGCCTCGCTGAAGCGCTTCATCTCGGTGAGGAGCTGGGCCTTCTTCGTCCAGGAGGCGAGGCTGCCCCGGTCGAGCTCCAGCGCCTCCGTTACGGCGGCCACGGCCTCGGGCAGCTTGCGCAGGCGCTCGGCGGCGGCGGCGTAGCCCAGGTGGGACTCGGCGGACTCCGGGTCCAGCCCGACCGCGCGGTCGAAGCTCTCCAGGGCGTCCTTGAGGTGGTTGAGCTTGAGCATCGCGCTGCCGCGGTGCATCCAGGCCTTGGGGTTGCGCGGCAGCTGCTTCACGGCGTTGTTGAGGCACCGGAGCGCCTCGTCGGGCCGGTCCTCCTCCAGGTGGACCCGCCCCTGGAAGAGCCAGGCGTCGCCGTCCTCCGGCGAGAGGAGCACCAGCTCCTCGTAGGTCCTGCGGGCGGCGTCGAAGTCGCCCACCTGGCTCTGGGCCTGCCCCTTGCCCCTCAGGGCCTCGATGTTCCCGGGCGAGATCTCGAGCACCTTGGAGAACGACTCCAATGCCTCCTGGCCCTTGCCCATCGCTATCTGGGTCCGGCCCTTGCGGAGCCAGGCCTCGGCGAGCCCCGGGGCCAGCACCAGGGTGTGCTCGTAGGAGCTCGCCGCCTCCTCCATCTTCCCCAGGACCTCGAGGACGCGCCCGCGCAGGAGCCAGCCCTGCCCCAGGTCCGAATCGAGCCTCACGGCGATGTCGAGCGACTTGAGGGCGTCCTCGTAGCCGCCGCGCGAGAAGTGGGCCTCTCCGAGGGCGAGGAAGACCTTTGCCGACGACGGGTCGAGCTCGGAGGCTTTCTCGAGCGCCCGCGCGGCCTCCTCGGGGCGGCCCATCCTCTGGAGGGCGGCGCCCTTCTCCTGCCAGGCCCAGCTCAGGCCCGGGGCCGCGGCGATGAGCGTCTCCAGCGAGCGCAGCATGTCGTCGCGATTGCCCAGCTTCTCGAGGACCGTGGCGCGCGTCCCGAGGAGCTCGGGGTGGCGCGGGTCGAGGGAGAGCCCCTCGTCGCAGAACCGGAGCGCGGCCTGAAGGTCGCCCTTCTCGAGTGCGGACCGGGCATTCTCCAGCGCGGCGAGGGGGGTCTCGACGGACACGCGTTTTGGCTTGCGGACCTTGATGACGGGAACGGTCCTGGCCCTGCCGGCGGCCGGCTCTCCGGACCTGTCTTCCCCGGCCTTCTGCTCCCCGGCCTTCGCCTCCCCGGCCGCCGCCTCTCGGGCCCTGGCCTCGTCGGCGGCTTTCGGTGCCGGCGTCCCGCACCGGGGACAGAGGACCGCACCCCGCGGAAGCTCCGCTGAGCACTTCGGGCACCTGTCCCGCTCCGGCCCGGGTTCCATGCCGGTGCAAGAAAGCTCCTGCAATGAAATAACCCTTTCCCACCGCCGGCGGCGAAGCGTTTAAGTATTACGTGCCCCTTGAACGAGGGGAGAACAATGGACGGAATATTCCCTCCGTGCCCCCGGTGCAAGAACGGTCACATGATACCCTTCTCGATGGGCCACGACGTGTTCGAGGTCTGGAAGTGCACCAACTGCACGCACGTGGTGTACAAGAAATAGCTTTGGAAGGCGCAAGGCGCGGGGTGCGGGGTGCGGCACGCAGGACGGGGCCCGCCGCTCACTTCTTTGAGGGCAGTTTTGGTTCCCTCCCGTTCGCTGCCCGCTGCCCGCTGCCAGCTGCCAGCTCCTCCGTCCCTGTCCTCTGTTCCCTGTCCTCTCGTCCGTTCCTGTCCCCCGTCCCCTTTTCCACATATCGCTGCAGCCCGGCGCCGCTCAGGCGGCGGATGACGAGCCAGATCACGATGCACGGGATGATTATCGCCAGGAAGGCGCAGGGGATCGTGTACCAGGGGCTGGGGTGCTCGACAGGGACATAGGCCAGCTCGCAGGTGGCGCCGGCCGAAAGCGGGGCGGAGGCGTTCTCCCCGGAAAGCGTGGCCGTGGCGTTGTGCTCGCCGGTGCCGTTGACCCTCCAGTCCCGGGTGAAGGTCCTTTCGCTTCCGGGGGCGACATCGATGTCGCCCTCGAAGAAGGTCCCCCCCGCATCGGAGAGGGCCAGCCTGACCGTGCCCGTGGCGTTGCCCGAATTCTCCAAGGTGGCGACCAGGGTGAAAAGGCCGGTCCCGTTGCTCGAAACGCGCCGTTCGGGCTGGACCTGGAGGTGCTTGATGCGGATGTCGGCCCCGCCCGGTCCCGCCGCGTCCGCCGCGCCGCAGAGTGCCCAGGCGGCCGTCGAGAAGAGCACGACGACGGCTGCGATTCTTAGAGCGCGGCCGGTGCTGGGGCGGTACATCCTACTTTCCGGGCACTATGAAGTACCCCGCCGCCTTGTCGCGGGCCTTGCGCTTGGCGTATCCCTTCTGCTCGAGCTCCTGCAGGCCGGCGAGCACCATGGTCTTGGCCATCTTGCACATCTGGGTTATCCGGTCGGCGTTGGCCATCTTCTCCTCGCCCACCAGGCCCGCTGCCTTCATCGCGTCATAGACCTTGTTCGCCCGATCGGACACTCCCTCGAGCATCATCCACCACCGTCTTTCTCCTGTCGGCGGAGCATTACTATTTGTCTATATTATCTTTATTATTGATGGAAACGGGGCAGCGGGCATGGTGCAGGGTGCGGGGTGCTGGGCGCAGGGTACGCGGATGGACGGAGCCTCCAGCCCCCTGCACCCTGCACCCTTCCCGCTGCCCGCTCCCTTTCCTACCAATTGTACCGCTGCAGGAAGTGCGGCTTGTTCTCGTCGGCGAAGTACCACCGGCCCATGATGAGCACTATGGCCTCGCCGAACTTGGTCTTGCCCTGCTCGCCGGTGACGACGAGCTGGGTCAGGACCTCGGGTTGCATGAACTGGAGCTCTCCCGGGAGGGTGGGCAGGAGCGCCTGCACGACGGGCCGGATCTTTTCCGGGTCCACCTGCCTCACGAGCTCCAGGGGCGGCCGGGCGGTCGGGTGGAGCTGCGGCAGCGCCGACGGCGCCCCGGCTGGCTCGCCAACGGGAGCTGCCTCCGCCGCCTCTCCCTCGCCGGGCGGGACGGGCTCCGCGGTCGCCGGCCCGCCCTCGGGCGCGGCCTGCTCCCCGGGTACACCTTCCCCGGTGGCGGGGCCCTCCGGTCGGCCTTCCCCGCCCGCCCCTTCCGATCCTTCGGCCGGCTGAGCCGGCTTCGCGAGTTCCCCGGGCTCGCCCCGGCCGGGGCCGGGCGGGGTGGTCGGGGCGGCCGGCGCCCCGGCCGCCCGCTTCCGGCGCATCATCACGAGAACGCCGCCGACGCTACCGGCCGCGACGACCGCCACGAGGGCGAGCAGGACCGGCAGGAGGTCCCCTCCCCCGCCTGTGCCGGCCGTTGCCGGGTTGTCCACCACCACGGTCCTCTCGGCCGGGAGGGAGTGGTTGACACCGTCGAACGACCGGACGCGCAATATATGAGTGCCGCGGGACGCCTTCGTGGTGTCCCACTCGAAGCTCCAGTTCCCGGTCCCGGTGGCGTCGCGCCAGGGCCCGTCGTCCACCTGCCACTGGACCAGCTCCACCGTCCTTCCGGGGGCGAGCGCCCGGGCCGTCCCGTCGAAGACCGCCTTGCCCTTGAGCGGGGCTCCCGACGCCGGGGTCGATATGCTGACCAGGGGCGCCTGGCCGCCGCCGCCCGGAAGCCTCACCGTGGTGGTCGTGCGCGGGTTGTCCGGGTAGGCGCCGACGTTGCCGGCGAGGTCGTGTGCCCTGGCCCGGAAGGTGTAGGTGTGGCCGTCCTGGCCGGTGAAGACCGCGCTCGTGTTTGAGAATCCCGAGAGCCAGTCCATCCACGGGCCGGTTCCGTCGCGGTACTGGATGTCGTATCCGGTGATGCCGCTCGTGGCGTCGTTGCCGTTCCAGCTGACCGAAAAGGACTCCTGGGTGACCGTGGCCGGGAGGGAGCTCACGATGCACTGGGGGGCCACGGTGTCGACCACCGTGGAGGCGGCCTGCGGCGGGGCCTCGTTCCCGGCCACGTCGCGCACCTTGGCGTATAGGCTAGCCGGCCCCTCGCCGGCAGGGAGCGTCCAGAGGACCGCCGGCTCCCACTGCTGCCAGACGGCGCCCGCGAACTGGGGCTGGGAGCTCACCATCAGCTGGCCCAGCTCGTAGTTGTCGGTGGCGTTGACCTGGAGCTCCACGGCGAGCGAACGGACGAAGGCCGAGCCGTTCTCGATGGCGAAGGTGAACTCGGGCGGGACGGTGTCCAATGTGATGGAGGCCGAGGTTACGGCGGAAATGTGGCCCGCGGCGTCCCGGAACCGGGCGTAGACCTTGCGGAGGCCGTTGCCCGGCTGGAGGTCCCACGGGAACGCGGGCGTGTAGGGCAGCCAGTCGGTGTCCGAGATATCCATCCGGTTGCTGACGGCCATCTCCGTGACGCCCAGCGCGTCGGTGGCGTTGAGGGCCAGCTTCACGGAGGTGGTCCTCGTGTACGGGGCGCCCTCGTTTATCCTTATCGTGCCCTTCGGGGGGAGGGTGTCCAGCGTGATGGTGGCCACGGCCACCGCGGATTCCCAGCCGTTTTGGTCGCGCACCTTGAAGTGGATGGACTTCTCCCCCTCGCCGGCCGACAGGTTCCAGGTCACGCTCTTCCTGAATGCCTGCCATTCCGCCCCCCCGAAGAGCGGGTCCTCGCTGAGCATCATCGCCCACACGTCGTAGTCGTCGGAGGCGAAGAGCGACAGGTTCACCTCGGGCCGGGGCGTCAGGGCCGCCCCGTTGTTTATCTGGAGCGACGCTAGCGGCGCTGTGGTGTCGATGTCCAGCGAGACGGAGGCGACCTGGACGTCGCCGCTCACGTCGGTCACGCGGGCCCAGATGGTGCGAGGGCCGTCGGGCATCTGCAGCGTCACCGTCCAGCTCTCGCCGCCCGTCGCCGCGGTCCAGGTCGCCCGGTTGTCCATGCTGACCTCCACCTTCTTGATGGCGCAGATGTACTTCACCGTGATGTCCCGGAAGAGCGGGGTGCCGTTCCCGGCCGGGCTGGAGAAGAGCACCTCGTACTGCATGTACCGCTGGAACGCCGGGAACCCGGAGGACTGGCCCGAGATCACGGCGGTCCAGGCCGAGGCGCCGTCCATGGCGCCGTTTCCGGCCGACCGGAGGCGGACCGCGAGCGTCGTGCCCCCCGGGACATTGGCGGTCCAGGCCACCTGCCGGACCCCCGGCGCGCCCGAGAGCGTGTCGTATGGGGCGCTCTCGAACCGTCCGGAGGTGAGGTACAGGCAGCTGATATCGTCCCAGGCCGCGGAGATCCAGTCGCCGCTGGCGTTCGTCGCGGCCTTGATGATGCACACGGCGTTGGAGAGCGCGATGGAGCGCGTGGCGAGCTGGCTGCCGTCCATGTGGAGGGCGGCCTGGTTCCCGTCGTGGGAGACGACGAAGGTATGGGGGGTGTTGGTGATGGCTCCCAGGGACTCCATCGTGAAGCACCCCGAGACGCAGGAGAGGACCACTATCCTCTGTCCCGGGCCCATCCCGAAGAAATCGAACCCGCGCCCGAGCATCACGTAGTTTTGGTCGTTCTGGTAGAGCCCGATGGCCGAGTAGGCGCCGGTGCCCACGTCGTTGAACTGCGAGAGGGTGCCGTTCACCGTCCCCGAGGCCCTGGAGGTCGAGAGCAGCCGGGCGTGGGAGGTCCAGCCGTCCGACTGGGCGCTCCCGGAGAGCAGGAGCTTGCCGCCGCCGACCGAGGCCGCTATGTCGGGGGCCGTGCTGACCTCCCATCGGCCCGGATCGATCGCCGAGCCGTCGAAGGTGTCGTACATCGAGCGGTCGAGGGAGAGCGTGCCGGAGGCGTCGTTGGTCAGGTTCGTCGGGGTCCCGAGCGCGAAGTCCTCCTGCAGCGCCTCCTGCCAGTCTATCGAGGACCCGCGGGCGGTGCCGTTCACCTCGACGGTCCCGTTGAGCAGGACGACGCCGGGCCGCGGGTTGTCCAGGGTGATCACCGGAGGCTCGGCCGCCGGAGCGAACGCCGGTGCCGAGAGGACGAGGACGACGAGGGCGGCCAGGGTGGATTCGGCTTTCATGATGATGCGGATTAATACCAACATATATAAAAATACCCAACGACAAGCTTATATCGATTGGGGGCCGTGGGGAACAGGCGGTCCATCCGAAGGATGGCAACGGTCGGAAGGAGAATGGTGGTCCCATGGAAACCGTGTACGTGCTGGTCAAGACCGAACCCGGGCTGCTCGAGAGCGTCATGTCCGACATCAAGGAGAAGACACAGGTGGCCGAGGTCTCGGCGGTCACCGGGGCCTACGACATAATCGTCAAGGTCTCGGGAGACTACATCACGGACGCCCTGGGCATCGTGGTCCGGGACATCCGGAAGATCCGGGGCGTCATCAGCACCGAGACCCTGATAGCCGTGCGGATGTGAGCGGGGCAGGACAGGACACCAATCGGTACATAGCAGGAGGACGCCACATGCCAGGCCAGAGCGAGTCATTCGTCTACGTCGGCAAAAAACCCCTCATGAGCTACGTGTTGGCCGCGGTGATGCAGATCAATGCCGAGAGCCGCGAGGTCGTCATCAAGGCGCGGGGGCAGGCCATAAGCCGCGCCGTCGATGTCGCCGAGGTGCTGCGCAGCAAGTTCGTGCCCAACGCGGTGGTCAAGGACATCCGGATCAGCACCGAGACGCTGACCCGGGAGGACGGGTCACCCTCGAAGGTGTCTTCCATCGAGATAACGCTCTTCCGGGGCGAGGACAGGGGACCGGCGCCGAAAACGTAATGGAAGCACGCGCGGGGTGCTGGGTGCGGGGTGCAGGGACGGACGAGCGGGCAGTGGGGGCCGCGAAGGGAGCAAGGCAGCAGGGCAGCAAGGCAGAAAGGGGGGCAGCAAGGCAGCAGGGCAGCAAGGCAGAAAGGGG
>VGTL01000038.1 GCA_016874675.1 Methanobacteriota archaeon
TCTTCTTGTGTATGTCCAACCCTATCATTTCCATGGCATGTGCCTCCATACCCCTTATGGAGGCGGCCGGCTTTCAGCATGCCATCAAGGGAGCAAGGGGTGCAGGAAGGCAGCAAGGGAGCAAGGGAGCAAGGGAGCAAGGGGACGGCCGTCGTCCCTTGCTGCCTTGCTGCCTTCCCTTGCTGCCTTGCTGCCTTTCTGCCTTGCTGCCTTCCTGCCTTGCTGCCTTCCTGCCTTGCTGCCTTCCTGCCTTAAAACCCAATGGTGATGCGTCTCTCCGCCGCGATGTCCGCCGAGCCTTTGAAGTAGGCCCTTATGGTGTAGTTGCCCGGCTGGACCTGCACCCAGGTCTCGTTCTCCCCGTCGATGACGAGGGTGGTCTGGTTCCACAAGAAGACGCCCAGCCTCTCTTTCGAGTACGGGCCCAGCGTGACCTGCTTCGTTGCGGCCGTCGCGTTCTCCGAGTACTCGGCCACGATGTCGCCCGTGGCGTTGCGCACCTCGAGTCCGAAGAGCTGGGAGCTGGTGAATGTGTATGAGTGCTTCCTGGGCCCGTCGTTGACCAGGAAGACCGTGACGCCGACCTCCTCGCCCGGCTGGAAGGTCGTCTTCTCCAAATCGAGCCGCAAACGGTCAGGCACATCTCGCTGGGTGTACGCATAGTACAGGCCGGCGAGGATGAGGACTGCGACGAGCAGCCCCGCCAGTGCCTTGAAGGCGCGCTTCGGGGCCGGCTGGGGGGGCTGGGCGACGTACCTCAGTTTGCCCTTGCGGACCACGGGCTCGGTCCTGGCGTTGTCCAGGTCGATGGTGAGCCCGTCGCGGATGGCCATGCTGCATCGTCGCGAATGCCCATCCGGGCAGAAATGGGTTTTGGCGCGCGGCCGTCACTTGCCGGAGAGCCGGCGGCGCTTCCTGAGGCAGAGGGCGGCCTCCACGGAACCGCCTCGTCGAAGCGGCCCATCGCCCGTAGCGCGTCCCCCTTGCGGACCCGGTCTTTCGCTTCCGGAGAACTCCCGGCCCCCCCGCGACCCGGTCCTGCGCCATCCAGATCCCCGCGCCATCCACCTTCCCCCCTTCGTCCGTTATGGTAGGTACCACGATGCGTTGAAATAGTACGGGAGCAGCAGGAGCAGCGTGGACGCCCTGGCGCAGCTTGCGGCCGTGCTGGTCTTCTCCCTCCTAGGTACCGGAATCGGCGCGGCGGCCGGGCTCGTGCCGGGGCTCCACATCAACAACCTCGCGTACATGCTCGGTGCCTCCGCCGGGGGAATGGCGGGGCTCGCCTCGGGCTGGTTCGCCGGATTCGGAGCGGGGCCGGAGGACGCCCTGCTGATGGTCGGGGCGATGCTCGTCTCCTGCCTCGTGGCGCACCTTCTGACCGGCATTCTCCCCTCGGTGTTCCTGGGGGCGCCCGACCCTGGGCTGGCACTCTCGGTGCTCCCGGCCCACAGGCTGCTCATGAAAGGCAGGGGCGTGGAGGCGGTCCGATGCTCGGTCACGGGAGCGGTCGGGGCGCTGGCCGCATGCCTGCTCGCCCTGCCCGCGTTCCGGCTGGTGATGGGGGACCCGGTCGGAGCCTACGAGAGGCTCCGGCCCTCCATGCCGGCCGTGCTGGTGCTGGTGGTGGCGCTGCTCGTGGCGAGCGAGCCGCCGGGCAGGGGAGGGCGACGCCGTAGGTGCGTCCTGGTGCTCTGCCGCATCCGCTCGGCCGTCGCGGCACTTTCCGAAGACCCGGCCGGGGAGCGCCACGCGCCAGCAGGCGGCGGGCCCGTAGCGGCCAGGCCCTGGCAGCTCCCGGACCTCGCCGGCCGCGCCGTCGTCGTGACGGGCGTGGTCTCACGGACGTCGGAGCGGGCCGGCCGGCTCTCCTTCAGTATCGAGGAGGGGGCGCCGGTCGACGTCCTCGTTCCCGACGCGCTCGTGCCCGACCTGCCGCCGGTCCGGGTCGGGGACATAGTCGTCGCCGAGGGGCACGTGGCCCCGGCCGTGGAGACCGGGAGCGGGCTTGCGCGCAAGGCGATGGCCGCCGCCCTGTTCCTGGGCTCGGGCTTCCTGGGCCTGGTCGTGCTCGAGTCCGGCCGGGTGGCGGCGCGCAACTGGTACCCCCTGGGCGCCCCGCCGTTGCCGGACGCTGTCATGATGTTCCCGCTCTTCTGCGGCCTCTTCGGGCTCCCCACCCTCCTGCTCTCGGCGTTCGAGAGGCAGGTGACGCCGGCCCAGGAAGACCGCCTCAGGCCGCTTTCGCGCCGGAACCGCTTGAGGGGCATCCTGGCCGGCTCGCTCGTCGGCGGGCTCCTGGGCTGGTACCCTGGAATGACCGCCGGGCACGGGGCCGTCCTGGGGAAGCTGCTGTCCGGGGAGGGGGAGGACGAACGGCCGGACGGCGACGATGCCCCGGGCGACACGGTCGCGGATGGCCGGTCGGCCGGCGAATGCGGCGGCGGAAACGGCGGTGACCCCGCCGGCAGGCCCTCCCACTGGAGCGACGACCAAAGCCGCGAGTTTCTGGTCTGCGCCTCGGCCGTCATGGTCGCCAACGCCTTCTTCAACATCGTGGCGCTCTTCGTCATCCAGAGGGCGCGCAGCGGGGCGCTCCACGTCACGGCCCAGATACTGGGTCCGGGGCTCTCCCGTTGGGAGCCGGCCGGCTCCCTGCCATCGGCCTTCGCGCTGCTGGCCCTCTCGGCGGCGCTCTCGGCCCTCCTGGCGGTCCCCCTCGTGCTCCACCTCGGCAAGAGGTTCGCCCGGGCCTACGACCGGGTCCCCTACCGGCCGCTGACGCTCTCGGTGATGGCGATGCTGCTTTTCCTGATGTTTCTTTTTTCGGGCGCGGCGGGGCTCGCCGTCTGCGGGGCGGCAGTTTGCCTGGGGCTGGTCGCGCCGCTGGCCGGCCTCCGCAGGGTGCACCTGATGGGGGCCATCCTGCTCCCGGTGATCCTCTACTTCCTGGGCGCCAGCGCGGGGGTGATGGCGTTCCTGGGCTTGTAGCCCACGCGCTGGCGGCGACCGCGGCCGCGGCCTTCGCCTGCCCGGCGGTGGGGTGCCCGCTCCTCGGCTGGCCGGCGTTCGCCTCGGGCGCCGCGGCCGTCCTCGTCGACATCGACGGCACCAGGCTCCCTCCGGGCCGGACGCCAATCTCACACTCGGTGGCGGCGGCCCCGGCCTGGACGGTGGCCGGCTGGGCCGCGGCCGCCTGCCTGGCCCCGGCGGCGGCCCCGGGAATCGCGCTCGCGGTCGCGGTGGCGTTCGCCACCCACCTGGCACTGGACTCGCTGACGCCGGGCGGCATCTTCCTTTGGCCCCGGAGGGACACGGGCGCATCCCGGCTCCTGCCCTTCCCGCCGGAGAGGCTGCTGGTCTTCGAGGGGCAGCAGTTCCTCGTCCCGGTCGGGGCATCCGACGCGGGCGACCCGGAGGGGGCGTTGCCGGCCGCCTGGGGCGGCTGGAGGTCCTGGGGAATCTCCCGCAAGCCCCCCGGACCGCCGGAGGGCCCGCGAGGTCGGCGACGGATCCTCCCGTTCGACGACAGGGACCAGCGGGCGGGCCTGGCCGTGTCCGGGGCGGGACTGGGCCTGATGCTCCTGGCGCTGCTGCTCCCCTGACGGCGGGAAGAGCCTTGCCCCTTCCCTTGCGCCTTGCGCCCTGCGCCTTGCGCCTTCCCCATGCGCCACTCTTTTATATCCGCCGACCAATGATGAGAACGCATGGGCGCCCTGGCACTCCGGGCCGTGGCCGCCATCGTGGCAGCGATGGCGGTCCTTCCCGTCGCACTGCCGCCGGCCCCCGCCAGCGCGGACGGGTCAGGTCTTCCGTTCCCGGCGGGACAGCGCGTCCAGCCGCCGCCCGATCCGCTCTCGACGGCCGAACTGCTCTCGCAGGACCTGACCGTCAGCCTCCACCCCGAGAACCGCTCCATATCCGCCGAGGGATCGCTCCGGCTGCGCGCCTGCACCGCGCTCTCGAGGATAACGCTCTACCTCCATGAAACATTGGACCTCGTGAGCATTGCCCAGTACGGGGAGCCGCTCCAGTACACCCGCAACGTCGAGCGGCTCACGATAGACCTCGCCACGGCGCTCGCCGCCAACGCCACCACCAACCTCTCGTTCCGATACAACGGCACGATGTGGCACACCGAGGGCGGGCTGCGCCAGGACTGCGTCGGGTGGGAGGGGGCCTACCTCAAGGGCTCCACATTCTGGTACCTGCGCCACCACGCCTCGGACTGGTTCGACTGCCGCCTGAAGATAAGCTGCCCGCCCAACTGGACGGCCGTCGCCGACGGCGAGCTTGAGGCCGAGGAGCACACGGCGGAGTGGGCCAACTACACCTGGGTGAACGACCTGCCCTGCCTGCGGCCGGCGCTGGCCGCCGGGAACTACACGGTGGCCTCCCGGACCGTCGCCGGCACCAACCTGTCGGTCTACACCTACCCGCAGCACGCGGGGCTGGCCTCCGGGTACCTCGACGAGGCCGCCGGCGTCATGCAGTACCTTGGCGGCATCCTGGGGCCCTACGGCCGGAAGGGGTTCAAGATCGTCGAGACCGCCCACGAGACCATGATGGGCTACGCCTGCTCGGGGTTCGTTATGCTCCACCCGTCGGCGTTCACGGGCTCCTCGGTCAACTACGGGCTGCTCGCCCACGAGGCGGGCCACATGTGGTTCCCCTACGCCACCGGCTACCAGGGCTGGGCCTACCCCTGGCTCTGGGAGGCCTTCCCGGAGTACCTGGCCTGCCTCTACGAGATGGAGCGGCACGGCGGCCGGGCGCGGCTCGACCGCGACTACAACGCCTATGTCGCCGTGCACGACAACGCGAACATCCGGGCCATCCGGGCCTCGGACTGGGACACGCCCTTCTCGTTCGAGACCATCTACGCCAAGGGCGCCTGGGTGCTGCGCATGCTCCACGGCATCGTCGGGGACGCCCGCTTCCGTTCGATACTGGGCTCGTACGTCCAAGACAACCTCTGGGCCTACGGCAGCGCCGCCGCCTTCATCTCGAGCTGCGCGGCCCACTCGCCGGTGGACCTGGACCACTTCTGGGACCAGTGGCTCAACACCACCCGGGCGCTCGACGTCTCGCTAGAGGAGGCGAGGCAGTACGAGAACGGGACCTCCTTCCGGCTGGAGCTTCGGCCCTCCAACCTCCTTTGCGCCACCAACCTCGTCGACATAAAGATCGAGTGCACCGACGGCACATCCTTCACGGTCGACCGGGGATGGGACGGGAGGTCCTCTCCGGTGGTGCTCGACCTGCCTGCCGGCGCCAGGCAGGCGTTCCTGGACCCCGGGGGCTGGCTCCTGGACGTCGACCGCTCCAACCAGGCGGCGGTGCCGCTTTCGTCCGGAAAGCTGTACGAGCTCCGCCCGGAGCCGCCTTGCACTACCGAGAATCTCTCCGTGAGGGTGATGTCGAACATCACCGCGGTCATCATCAACGATGGAGAGTACCCGGCAAGCGGGGTCGGCGTCCAGTTCATCCTTGACGGCAGGAAGGTCTCCGCCAAGGCTGTCGATATCCCGGCCCGGGGCCGGGCCCTCGCCTCGCTCTGCTGGGGCCCGGACAGGGAAGGCCTCCAGGAGGTCTCGGTCCTGGTGGACCCCGATGACGCCTTCCACGAGTGGGACGAGACCAACAACAACGCCACCGCGACCGTCGAGGTGGCGCCGCCCCCTCCCAGGCGCGACGTTGTGGTGGAGGACCTGTCCGTCCCCGCGGTCCTGATGGAGGGCCGGGAGTACGCGCTCAATGTCACCGTGCGGAACGCCGGGGACACGGCGCTGGGCCGGATCGCCGTGGAGTACCTTTTGGACGGGACCCGGCTGGGCCGGCGCGACGTCGACTCGCTGGCCGTCGGTGAGGCGCGGCCGGTGAGCCTGTACTGGACGGCCCGGCGCGGCCACCACGACCTCTCGGTCAGGGCCGACCCGGACGGCCTCGTGGACGAGGCGGACGAGGAGAACAACTTCGCGATCGCCAGCCTCTTCGTACGCTGGCAGGACCGGTTCACTGTGAACGTGTCGCCTCCCCGCCCCCTGACGCTGGAGCCCGTGACATTTTCCGTCGAGGGCGACGCCGAGGAGTTCAGGTACGGGTGGAACGATGGGGCCGGCCTGGACTGGACCGCCGAGCGCGTGGTGGTCCATACCTACGCGAAGGGCGGGGTCTACAGGTTCACCGTCAACGGGCGGGCCGCGGGCGTTCCTGTGGGCGACGCATACGTCGACGTGGTCGTCTCCAACCGCCCCCCGGAGGTCACCGCATTCTTCGACCCGCCCTCGCCGCTGACGCTCTCGCCCGTGGTCTTCTCCGTTCGCACCCTGGACCTGGACGGCACGGTGCTCTCGGTGTCCTGGGACCTCGGCGACGGGACGAAGGGCAAAGGCAACCGGGTGGAGCACCAGTTCTCCCGGCCGGGGAGCTACACGGTCCGCTGCACCGCGTTCGACGACGGCGGCGGCAACGGCACCGCCTCACTGACGGTCGCGGTCGGGAACCGGCCCCCCGTGATCGGCTGGACCGGCCCGATGAGCGCGCGCGCCGGCGACAGGCTGGAGCTTTGGGCCAACGCCTCCGACCCGGACGGCCGGGTGGCGCTCTGCCGCTGGGACTTCGGGGACGGCTCGTCGGCGGACGGCGAGAACGTCACGCACGCCTTCCGGAGACCGGGGCTCTACGTGGTGACGGTGACGGTGCAAGACGACCTCGGGGCTTCCGTCAACCGCTCCGGGAACGTGGAGGTGAGGGCCCGGCCTGCCTCCGGACCGCCCTCCCCGGATTGGATCTGGCTGGCCGCTCCCGTCGCGATCGCCGGGGCGGCCGTCGCCGCCGCCACATTCCTCGTCCTGACCCGCCGGCGCGCCTCCCGCCAGCGCGACGACTTCTTCCGGCCCCCGCCGCGCCGCGGCCAAAACCAATAAATCCGCCCAGCCTCTACTGCCGCCCGATGCCCCGGGACGGGAAGGCCGCCGAGCAGGCCTACATGGCCGAGCTCCTCGAGGAGCTTGCGGAGGGAGGCCTCGGGGGAAAGGCGGCGCTCCACTCGGCCAAGGTCCGGCTGGCCCGAGGGCACGGCGTGGGCCGCATCCCAAGCGACGCGGAGGTGCTCCGCAGCGTCCCGCCAGATCTTCGGGAGCGGCTGCTGCCTCTCTTGCGGACCAAGGCGGTCCGGGAGGTCTCCGGCGTGGTCACCGTGGCGGCGATGTCCTCTCCCGGGAGGTGCCCCCACGGCCGGTGCCTCTACTGCCCCGGGGGCTTGGAGAGCGGCTCGCCCCAGAGCTACACCGGGCGCGAGCCGGCGGCGATGCGCGGCTCCAGCTACGCTTACGACCCGCAGCGGGAGGTCTCGGGCCGGCTGGAGCAGCTCCACCTTTGCGGCCACCCCGTCGACAAGGTCGACCTCATCATCATGGGAGGGACCTTCCTGGCGCGCCCCGATGGATACCAGACGGCCTTCGTCAAGGGCTGCTACGACGCCCTCAACGGCCGTCCCGGCGGGACGCTGCAGGAGGCAATCGACCAAAACGAGGAGGCGCCCTCGCGCTGCATCGGGATGACAATCGAGACGCGGCCGGACTGGTGCTTCGAGGAGCACATCGACCGCATGCTCTCCTACGGCACGACGCGCGTCGAGATGGGCGTCCAGAGCCTGTCGGACGCGGCGCTGGCGAGGATGCAGAGGGGGCACGGCGTGGGCGAGGTCGCCAGGGCTACCCGGCTCGCCCGCGACGCCGGCCTCAAGGTCGGATACCACATGATGCCCGGCTTCCCGTTCGTGGAAAGGAAGGAGGAGCTCGCGCAGTACAGACGGCTGTTCGAGGACCCCTCCTTCAGGCCGGACCTGCTCAAGCTGTACCCCACGCTGGTGATGGAGGGCACCGGCCTGCACGAGCTCTGGAAGCGGGGCGAGTACGCCCCGATGTCCGACGAGGAGGCGGTCGATTTCCTCGCCCAGGCCAAATCGCGGTTCCCGGTCTGGGTCCGGGTGCAGAGGATACAGAGGGACATACCGGCGCAGCTCATCGCCGCCGGCGTGCGCAAGGGCAACCTGCGCCAGCTGGTCAGGAGGAGGATGGCCGAATCGGGTCTCTCCTGCCGGTGCATCCGGTGCCGGGAAGTGGGGCACCTGGGGCTCCGGGCGGACGGCTCCCGGGCGCCCGCCCTCCGCGCCGAGCTCTACGACGCGGCTGGCGGGAAGGAGGCGTTCATACACCTGGAGACGGCGGAAGGGGCCCTGGCCGGCTACGCCCGGCTGCGCCGGCCCTCGCCGGAGGCCCACCGGCCGGAGCTCTCCGACGGGAAGACGGCGATCGTCCGGGAGCTTCGCGTGCTGGGCGAGCTCGTGCCCATCGACCGGGAGCCGGGCGCAAAATGGCAGCACCGGGGCCTGGGCGCCAGGCTCATGGAGGAGGCCGGGCGCCTGGCGCGCGAGGACTGGGGCCTTGAGCGCCTCCTGGTCAACAGCGGCGCCGGGGCGCGCGGCTACTACCGCAAGCAGGGCTACGTCCGCGTCGGGCCATATATGGGAAAGACGCTGTGAGGTTGGGTAAGGGCAGCGGGGCAGAAAGGAAGCAAGGCAGCAAGGGAGACGGGACGCGGCGTTCCAGTCCCCCGGTTCCCTTCCTCTCTTCCTGCCTTCTTGCCTCCCCTTGCTGCCCTGCTGCCTTGCTGCCTTTCAGTCCCGCTTTCCGGTTCACCCCTTCTCGAGCCCGGCCACCGCCAGCATGTCGAACGAGGGGGAGCGGCGGCGCCTCCGGCCGCCACGGCGCATCTCGATGAACGTGGCGACGCGCTGTATTCCCATCCCCTCGAGCATGGCCAGGACGCCCCGGTGCCTCGCCGGGACGTAGACCTCCAGCCGCTTCCCGGCGCGGGCGGCCAGGGCCCGGAAGAGCATTTCCGCGACGTCGGGGCGGCCGCGGGCGGCCACCCACGGCCCCACGTCGACGAGGCCCCGGCCGGGCTTCCCGACGATGAAGCCCAGCGCCCGGCCCCCCTCGACGAAGACCAGGAAATACCGCCCAAAATCGCGCCCGAGCCTCTGGAGCAGCCTCCGGCGCTCCTCGTCGCAGGCCTCGCGGTCGATGACCAGCGCCTCGGCCAGGAGGGCCGGCGTCACCGGGACCACCTCCGGGCAGGCGGCGGCCGCGCGCGGCACCCCCCCCAGCCCGATGTAGCGGGCGTCGCGCCGGAACCCGAGCGCCGAGTAGAAGCCGGCCAGGCGCTCGCGCGCGAGCAGGGCGGTCCGCCTCATCCCCCTTCCGGCGGAAAATCCCAGCGCCGCCCGAACCAGCCGCCCGCCGATGCCCTGCCCGCGGTGGCCGGCCGCGATGACGACGTTGCCTATCCAGCAGGTCCGGCCGTGGCACATCGTGGTCAGCATCCCCACTCGCAAAGGGCCCTTCCAGGCGACGAAGCTCCCGCCGGGGGTATGGTCGAGGATGCGCCTAAAATCGGACCGGACGAAGCCCCAGCCCTCCCCGGCCGTGATCCCCTCGGCCCAGCCGAGGTCCGCGCCACGCATGTGTGTAATGGCGACGGGCGCCGGACCAGTCGCACCGGGGCGCCCGTCGTCGTCATCCCGTGCAGGGCGCCTGCTGGTCGTCCTCCACCACCTCGTCGCAGCGATGGCTCCCATGCGTGACGAAGCGCCTGTCACCGCGTCTGTGCTTCACGGTGCAGGGGCCGTACTCCTCGTCCTCGTTGCCGTACCAGCACTCGCAGTCCCTGCAGAGCCTGTCGAACGGTCTCTTCGCCATGGTACCGGCTTCGGCCGGGGGGCAATCAGGATGCCGGTATAAAGAATGTCCGTCCCAAATCTTAATATCGCCAGCGGGAATAACGGCCCCATGCCCGAGCTCCACCACAGGATGAAACCGGACGAGGCGGTGTGCGGCGTCAAGGGCTGCGAGAAGGCCGCGGTCCGCTCCCTCCCGACGAAGAAGGTCTCCGGCAACATCGCCGCGGGATTGAAGGGCGAGGAGGCCCGCCGGACGCCGCTCTGCAAGGAGCACTACCGGGAGTACAAGCGGGCCACCAAGGACGAGAGGCTCACGGACTCCCTGGGCTGGCAGAGGTAGGCCGCTCAGCCGTCGGGCGTGGGCATGAGGCGGGTGCTCGTGACCACCAGGGTGCCCCGCTCCTCGGTTATCGGCTGGGACTTCTCCTTGGGGTTGCTGGGGGAGTATTCCGTCCGGGCGCCGGCGATGTTGTCGACGACGTCCATGCCCCTGACCACGACGCCGAACACCGCGTAGCCTTCCTTGCTGTACCCGCCGGGGTCCAGCTTCCCGGGGGTGTTGTCGACGAGGTTTATGAAGAACTGCGTGGTGGCCGAATCGGGGTTGTCCGTTCGGGCCATCGCCACCGTGCCCCTGTAGTTGTGGAGCTTGGGGTTTATCTCGAGCTCGATGGGCGGGGTGGTCACCGGTTTCATCTCGAGGTCCGGGGTGAACCCCCCGCCCTGTATGACGAAACCGGAGGCTATCCGGTGGAAGATGGTGCCGACGAAGAAGTTCTGGGCCACCAGGTTGATGAAGTTCTGGACGGTGTTCGGGGTCTCGTTGCCGTAGAGGCCAATGACTATGGTGCCGCGCGAGGCTACATCGAGATAGGCGTACTGGGTCGGGTAGACGCCCGAGGAGACCGGCGGGACGAACGGTTCCTCCCCTTCCTCCGCGGAGAGGTTTATGTAATAATAGCCCACGGCTGCGATGACCACCACCGCTATTATCGCCGCGGCGGCTATAGTTCCGGCCCGCGACCGGCCCGGGACCCCGTTGCGGGCCCCCTTCGGGCGGTCGTCCCCTCCCGGGTGGACCTTCTCCATGTGAATCTCCAGGCGGTTGGCCCTCACCTCGACCCGGCAGACCGGGCACCGGAGGACCTTCTTCTTCTTCGCCACGGGCGGGGATTGGATTGGTGTTTATTAATGTTAGCTAGGAGCAGGTAGCGGGGGGAAATTGTTGTTACGAGGCGCAAGGCGCAAGGCGCAGGGCGCAAGGGAAGGGACCAGGTGAAGGGCGCAAGGTGGGAGGAGCAAGGGAACGACCGTGGATTCCTCCCTTGTTCCTTGCGCCTTGTCCCTCGCGCCTTCAGCCTTGCGCCTCGCGCCCTGCGCCTCGCGCCTTCCAGCCGCTGCCCGCTGCCCTGCTGCCTTTCCCTTATGATAAATAGGTTTATAACGAAAAACGCAATTCTCTCCCAGGGGGGTACGCGCGTGACGAACGTGGTAATCTGTTCGGCGGTGAGGACGGCCATAGGGAAGTTCCAGGGGACTCTGAAAGAGGTGCCGGCGGTCAGGCTGGGCGCCGCGGCCATCAAGGAGGCGCTCCTGCGCTCGAAGGTGGACCCCAAGCTCGTCGACGAGGTCATCATGGGCAACGTCCTGTCGGGCGGCCTGGGCCAGAACCCCGCCAGGCAGGCCTCCATCTACGCCGGCGTGCCCTACGAGGCCGGGGCGATGACGGTCAACAAGGTCTGCGGCTCGGGCATGAAGGCGGCGATGCTCGCCGCGTCCGAGATAAGGTCCGGGGACGCCCAGGTAATCGTGGCGGGCGGGATGGAGAGCATGGACATGGCGCCCTTCGCGCTGGACAAGGCCCGCTTCGGCTACCGGATGAACAACCAGCCGATAATCGACCTCATGGTACATGACGGCCTTTGGGACGTCTACAACAACTTCCACATGGGCAACACGGGCGAGATAATCGCCCAGAAGTACGGCCTGACGAGGAACGAGATAGACGAGCTCGCCCTGGGAAGCAACCTCAAGGCCGCGGCCGCGATAAAGAACGGCCACTTCAAAAACGAGATAGTCCCGGTCGACGTCCCCGCCGGCAAGGGCCAGACGGTCAAGTTCGACACCGACGAGGGAGTGAGGGCGGACTCCACCTTGGAGAAGCTCGCCAAGCTCTCCCCGGCCTTCAAGAAGGACGGGGTGGTCACCGCCGGCAACGCCTCCCAGATATCCGACGGCGGGGCCGCGATGGTCATGATGTCGGAGGACAAGGCCCGGGAGATCGGGGCGCCCGTCCTGGCCCGCCTGACGCACCAGTGCTTCACGGGCGTCGCCCCGGAGCTCGTGATGTACGCGCCCGTCCCGACCGTGCACAAGCTCCTCAAGCAGAGCGGCCACAAGATATCGGACTTCGACCTCATCGAGCACAACGAGGCGTTCGCCTCGGCATCCGTCGCCGTCCAGAAGGAGTTCAAGATACCGAGCGAGAAGTTCAACGTGCACGGTGGGGCCGTGGCGCTGGGGCACCCCATCGGGTGCAGCGGGGCGAGGGTCATGGTGACGCTCATCCACGCCCTGAAGACCCATGGCAAAAAGCGCGGCCTGGCGACGGTGTGCCTGGGCGGCGGCAACGGGGTGGCGGTGGCGCTGGAATTGGCTTAGCGCTGGTAATTCGGGCAAACGGAGGGTGCAAGGGACGTTGGGTGCTGGTTGTCCAAAGGGACGTAAGGGACGTAAGGGTACGAGGAGGGCGGCGGGACGGGGCTTTCGCAGGGAGAGAAACAAAAATGAAAATGGGGGAGCCGGGAGGCTCCCCGGTTCTATCGCTTGCTTGCCGGCTTACGGGTCGACCTCTATGAAGATCGACTGGGCACTACCGTTCTGGAGGACAACTGCCATCCAATCGCCGATTTTGGGGACGAAATCGCCGTGGGTGTTGGCGGCGTCCGCAAGGGCCTTCTCGCGGGTCGTGAGGCTTGAGTAGCCCCATTCCCCGCACAGGTTCCAGATCACGTGCTGGATCTCGGTCCCCGTGTAGTCGCCCTTGTTGTTCAATATCCAGTTGATCTTGCCCCAGGGATTGGTCCACTCGTCCGAGGGCATGCTGGAGTCGTAGTAGGCGTACACGTTGAATGTTTGGCTCCCGCTGTTGATGCCGATGGTCTTGTCTATGCACCATCCGAGGTAGTACTCGCCGGTTCCCGAGTTCGGCATGTTGCCGCTTCCGCCGGCGGTCACTTCGACCTTCCAGTAGTAATCGACGCTGTCGCAATCATAAGTGCCGCCATAATGGGTTATCTTCGCGGTCACGCTCGACGGGAGCTTCACCCGCTTCACATCGGAAGGCTCGAAGCAGAAGTACATCGCCCAGCTCTTGTTGAAGGGTTTCCCCTCTCCCCAGGCGGTCTGCTGCTGGTAGCTGTCCCCGGAGCCCTTCTCGACCACGGCGTGGACCGCCATGCAGATTTCCTCGCCGAACTCGAAAGTCTCGACATTATCGCCATAGCCGATGTTGTCGAACGAAATCTTGTACGATGCCCCGGACGCGTCCTCCGAGACGGGCTCGTACGGGAAATGGCCGGGCACCGGGCTCCCCTTCTTCGTCTGGGGGATTCCGCCAAGGTCGCATATCCCGTCATCCGGGTCCTCGTCGACCGACATCGCCACGTGGGAATCTGTGAGGGTCCAGCCTTCAGCATCGATTACGATGTCCACGTAGAAATAGTCCTCGTCCCACCACACATGCACGTATCCGACATCGGTGTTCTGGCCCGCGATCAGGTCGACCGTCACATCGTACGTGGGGTCTGCTCCCACTATTGGGACGGTCATCGTCACAAACATCACAGCAATCGCTAACGCTGCCAATCCTCCAATACCAATTGCTTTCCTCATCGTTTCCCCTCCATCGTCGCCGGGCGGTCCTCCGGGCCTGCGTCCTTGCGTACCGGCCCGCTCCCCGCCCGCAAGACGGGGGCTGACCGGTATTTAACGTATTTATACTTGATTGCCAATCATTAACATTTTCGCATCGGGGATTTCCCTCTCGGCCCCTCTCTCGGTGACGGTCCGGCGATTTCAGGTCACTGGGCGCCGGACCTTTGGGGCCGCCGTCCGGCCTCCCGCCCGCGCGGCATGCCAACAAGTTTAATCAATCCGGAGCCTCTACGGAAGCGCATGCGCATAGACCCGTGGGCCACGGCCCGGGTGGCGGACTACGACCGCCTGCTCAAGGAGTTCGGAATAGACCGGTTCGACTCCTCAAAGCTCCCCAATCCCCAGCGGCTCTTCCGCCGCGGCATAGTGTTCGGCGCCCGCGGCTTCGACCTCATCCAGGGCGCCATCGACGCCAGAAGGAGCTTTGCGGTCCTCACGGGGCTCATGCCGTCGGGCCCGATGCACCTGGGCCACAAGATGGTTCTGGACCAGGCGATGTACCTCCACTCGGTCGGTGGCGACCTGTTCGTCGCCGTGGCCGACATCGAGGCCTACGCCACCCGGGGACTTTCACTGGAGAAGGCCCGGGAGGTGGCGATAGAGGAATATATCAAGTCCTACATCGCCCTGGGCCTGCCCAAGAAGCGCTGCCAGGTCTACTTCCAGTCCACCCGCAAGGCGGTCAAGGACCTGGCCTACCGGGCGGGCCGCAAGGTCAACTTCTCGACCATGAAGGCCATCTACGGCATGGACGACCAGACGAACATGGCGCACATGTTCGCCCCCCTGGTCCAGGTCGGCGACATCCTGCACGTCCAGCTCGAGGAGTACGGGGGCCCGAGGCCCACGGTGGTACCGGTCGGCATCGACCAGGACCCTCACCTCCGCCTGACGCGGGACATCGCATTCGGCCACCGCCTGACCAACGCCATGGCGGCCAGGGACAGGAGGGTCGGCGTCTTCATCAAGTCCGACGAGGACGTCGAGGGCCTGCTCGGGATGGCGGAGGGCGTCGCCTCCGGCCTGGGCTTCAGGAAGTTCAAAAAGATAGTGAAGTACAAGGCGCTCTACATAGAGGACGCCGAGGCCGCCGACGTCTTGGCCCTGGACGCCGCCATGATAAGGGAGGAGAGGTCTCGCAACGGCCTGGCCTTCTTCACGCCCTCCTCCACCTACCACCGCTTCATCACCCTGCTCACCGGCGACAAGATGTCCTCGTCCAAACCCGACTCGGCCATCTTCCTTTCGGACCCGCCCGGGGTCGCGGCCCAAAAGATCCTGCGCGCCAAGACCGGAGGGGCGGTCTCGGTCGAGGAGCAGAGAAAGACCGGCGGCAACCCCGACGGCTGCAGCGTCTTCGACATGCTGATGGCCCACCTCGTGGACGACGACTGGCGCCTCTCCGAGATAAAGGAGGACTGCCGCCACGGCACCCGCATGTGCGGGCCCTGCAAGAAGGAGGTCGCGGAGATGATGCAGCGGTTCCTCGGGGACCTCCAGGAGCGGAAGGCCGCAGCGGGCGAGACCTGGAAGGAGTTCGTGGTCGAGGACTGCTAGGGCCCCCGTCCCAGCCTCCCGTCGGCAAGCCGGCAATACTCCGGCGATATGTCGTAGCCGACGAAATGCCTCCCGGCGTTGCGCGCCGCAAGGCAGGTGGTCCCGCTGCCGCAGAACGGGTCCAGCACGACGTCGCCCTTGTAGGTGTACAGCTCGATGAGCCTCCTGGGCAGCTCCTCCGGGAACGGGGCCGGGTGCCCGACCGAGCGGGCCGGCACCGCCGGGAAGGACCAAACGCTCTTGGTCCACTCCAGGAAGTCCTCCTTTCGTATGGTGCTCTCTTGGTGCCCCCGGCGCTCGCGGGAGAAGGACTGCTTCGAGAACACGAGTATGTACTCGTGCACGTCGCGCAGCACCGGGTTGGCGGCCGACCTCCAGCTCCCCCAGGCGGTCGACGGGGAGGCGCTGGAGCCCTTGTTCCAGAGGATCTCGCCGCGCATGAGGAAGCCCAGCGTCTCCATGTCCTCGATTATGTACCTGTGGAGGGGGATGTACGGCCGCCGGCCCAGGTTGGCCACGTTGACGCAGGCCCTCCCGCCGGAAACGAGCACGCGGTGGGTCTCTCGGAAAACGGAGCGCAGAAGGTCCCTGTACTGGTCCAGCGACAGGTCCTCGTCGTACTCCTTCCCGGCGTTGTAGGGCGGGGAGGTGACCATGAGGTGGACGCTCTGGCCGGGCAGCTCGTCCATGCGCTCGCTGGACTTGCACAATATCCGGTCCAGCACCTCCGCCGGCACGGCGCTCTCGGCCTGCGCCCCCGGCGCGGCCGCCTTCATTCCGGCGTACATCCGCGAGCCGTAGAACGCCGAGGAATCGTGGCAGATCCTTCCGGGAGAGCCGAAGGCGCTCGTTCTCGTGCCCTTCCGCCGGCGTTTGCCCGCCATCTCATTCCCCGCCCGGGCCCTTGTCCGGGTCGACGCGCGAGACCACCGCCAGGCACGCCAGGTAGTCGTCCAGGGTGTGGAGGATTGCCGGGATGCTCCGGGCCTCCGCCTCCGCCAGCAGCCTGCGGCCCCGGAGGGTCGTCCGAACGAAGCCCTCGTTGTCGGGCTCCAGCGCCCGCGCCGCCCGGCGCGCCTGCTCTGCGGTCCCGAACGAAAGCTCCAGCCGGACGCGGCAGGGGTCGTCCACCTTCCTCACCTCGTGTATATCTCGTTGCCGATGCGCCGGTCGTACACCCAGGGGTCCTGGCCCTGCCGGGCGCCCTCCACCGCCTGGAGGAACTCCTTGGTCATCGCGTCCGCCTCGTCGGCAAGGTGCAGGGCCGCCGCCTCGGGGATCTTCATCCCCTTGAGGGCGTTTCCGGGGTCGAACGAGCCGTGGTGGCTCTGGATCATATGCCCGAGCTTCATCAGGAGCTCCGGCGGGAAGCCCGGAACGGACCGGGCCCGCTCCGTCACGAGCCGGGTGCCTATCGCGACGTGCCCCAGGAACCGCCCCTCGTCCGTCATCGTTATCGCCGCCCGCGACGAGTACTCGTCCAGCTTGCCCACGTCGTGCAGTATCGCCCCCGTCACGAGGAGGTCCCGGTCGAGCTCCGGGTAGGAGTCGCAAAGCCTCAGGCACAGCCCGACGACATTCAGCGAGTGCTCCAGGTTCCCGCCGACGACGTTGTGGTGGTGCACTATCGCCGAGGGCGAGCTCATGTACCGGTCCCGGAACGCCGCGTCCGAAAAAAACGAGTCGAGCAGCGCCCGGAGGTGGGCGTTCCCCATCGCCCGGACGTGCCCCAGGAGCCCGTCCATCATCGCCCGCCGGTCGCGCCGGGTGGCCGGGAGGTACTCGGGCAGCTCCTCGGCCGGGACGCCCTCGACGCGCTTGAGAAGCTGGGTGCCCTCGTTGACCGTGATGACCTGCGCGTTGTCGAAGCGGTCCTGCGCCACCGTCCCGGTCAGCATGACGACGTCCCCCGGCTGGAGGGAGTTGTAGAGCTCGACCGCCGGCCGGGAGTCGGTTCCGCCCCAGAACTTGAGCCGGATGCTCCCCGTCCGGTCCGCGATGTCCAGGAAGAAGTACTTGCCCTCCTTGCTCTTGTAGTCCTGGACCTGCTCCTTGCTCCTGACGGCGAACCGGCCCTTGACCGGGCTCCCGTCCGGGAGCTTCCGTATCTCCTCGACGTACTGCCTCATGTTCCCACGCGACCGCTCCATCCCCCTGCTGCCTTATGTACTTTTTTTGGTACCTACCATGGGTTGGCGCGATTGGGCAAGGCAGCGGGCAGCGGGCAGCAAGGCAGCGGGGGGGCAATGGGCAGCGGGGGGCAAGGCAGGAAGGCAGGAAGGCAGCAAGGCAGCAGGGGAAGGCAGAAAGGCAGCAGGGCAGAAAGGCAGCAAGGGGACGACGGGTCGGTCCGTTTCCCCTGCTGCCCTGCTGCCCTGCTGCCTTGCTGCCTTGCTGCCCTCCCTTGCTGCCTTGCTGCCTTGCTGCCCTCCCTCGCTGCCTTACTGCCTTGCTGCCTTGCTGCCCTTCTTCCCCCCACCTCAATATTAATATGCCCCCCGCCTTTTCCCGCTCCCGATGGAGCTGGGATTAATAACGGCACTGCTGGTCATCGCCATCTACATCCTCGTGGTGGCGCTGCTCTGGAAGACCGGCATGCTGGACAGGTTCCACATTGCCGCCGCCGGGCCGCTGCTCATGATCAAGACCCGGCGGGGCGTGGCGGCGCTCGACCGCCTGGCGCGCCACCGCCGGTTCTTCCGGTGGTTCGGCAACCTCTCCCTGGGGCTGGTGCTCTTCTTCATGGGGCTGCTCACGATAGTCCTGATATGGGAGGTGCCCTACGCGCTGCGCATCCCGGCGTCTGCGGCCCCCGGGCCGGAGATGATTCTGGGACTGCCGGGCATAAACCCGCTCATCCCGCTGGGCTACGGCATCGTGGCGCTCATAATCGCCATCTTCATCCACGAGTTCGCCCACGGCATCCTCACGCGGGTGGCGGGCGTCGCCGTGAAGTCGATGGGCGTGCTGCTCTTCGTCGTCCCGATAGGCGCGTTCGTCGAGCCGGAGGAGAAGGAGCTCCTGGCGCTCAAAAGGCGCGACCGGGCGAGGATGTACTCCACCGGCCCGGCATCCAACATAATCATGGCTTTCGCCTGCGCGGCTATATTCTCCTGGGGCTTCATGGGCTCCGTGGAGCCGGTCGAGGACGGCGTCGTAGTGACGAGCGTGGTGAATGACTACCCCGCGGGCGAATCCGGCCTCCAGCCCTGGGCGCTCATCACAGAGATAGCATTGCCCAACGGCACCGGCCTGGACCCGAAAGTGCGCAACAAGGACGACTTCACCTCCCTCATGGACCGCACCTCGGCCGGCGACAACGTGACCATCAGCTACCTGTACAAGGGCAACCGCCGCACCACGACCGCGGTGCTGGCCGACAAGTACGAGTACTACCAGAAATACGACAACGCGAGCAACAGCCCCGACTACCGCGGCAAGGGCTTCCTGGGCGTGGGCACGATGTCGGCGGACGTGCTCAGCAGGACCCTGGCCCGCCCGATGAACTACGACTCGTTTCAGGATTTCGTCTGGGGGGTGGCCTACTACATCAGCCTGCCGTTCTTCCGGCTGGTGCCGCTCGAGTCCCCTGTCACGGAGCTCTACACCATCCAGGGCCCGCTCGCCGCCCTGCCGGCGCCGGCGTTCTGGATGCTCGCCAACACCTTCTACTGGCTCTTCTGGCTCAACCTCATGGTCGGCGCCACCAACTCCCTCCCCATCCCCAAGCTGGACGGCGGGATGGTCTTCAAGGACGGCCTGGAGAGCCTCCTTCGCCGCCTGAGACCGGCCTGGACGGCCGACACCGTCGCGAGGAGGGCCACCACAATCTACCGCCTGACGGGGCTCCTGATCATCTTCCTGATCGCCTGGCAGTTCATCGGGCCGAGGGTGGGAGCGCTTATCTGAAGGCGCAAGGCGCGGGGCGCAAGGCGCGAGGCTTGAGGGACAAGGGGCAAGGGAGAAGGCGCAAGGGGAGGTGCAAGGGCATGCGCTCGGAATCGCTCGAGGCATGACCCAAAACGAATCCGGAATCCCCCCTTGCGCCTTGCGCCCTGCGCCCTGCGCCTTCGCCCCTTGCGCCCCGCGCCCTGCGCCTTTTCACTCAAACCGTGCCAAGAACTCCGCCGGGATCTCCTTTGCGATGAACACCGTGTTCCCGGCGCGCTTTATGACGGTCCCCGCGGCGATGGCGCCCCGGGCGTCGACCTTGAGGATGACGGGCTTCTCGGTCCGGCGGGAGCCGGCGTCGGCGGCGTTCTCGGGCGCCCGGCTCAGGTGGACATACTTGCGGTCCGACGGATGGAGCCCGGTCTCGAGCATTATGCCCACCTCCTCCTCGGTCGCCGGGTAGTAGAGCTCGGCCGGGATGTCGTCCGTGGGCAGGTCGAGGTCGACGTCCAGAGAGTGGCCGTAGGTGGCGCGCACCCGGTCCATGTCCACCTGGTAGCGCCCCTTGGGGTCGGTGGCGGCGAGCGCCCGGATGTGGTGCGACCGGAGCCAGTGGAACTGGTTGCGGCGGGCGCGGACGGCGTCCACTATCGAGCGCACGTCCACCCACCCGCGGGAATCCATCGACAGCGAGAACCTCTCCGGGAAGTGGCGGAGCACGCCGGCCATTATGCGGCCCAGCTGGTCCACCTCCTCGTCGTTCATCAGGAACTTGCCGGCATCGTTGCAGACCGGGCAGTTCTCCGCCCGGAAATAGCCGTGCGTCCTGCATTCCTTGATCAACCGTACCCCCCGCCCAACGGGATGGGCCTGACCTTTTAATACCTTTTCCGCCTTCCCGGTCAGTCCCGACGTCCCGGGGGCAAAACCTTTTAGGCCGGGCGGCGCGATTTGGACAGCGTGGCCGACTGGTCCGCGTACTACGAGCGCGAGGCGGAGTCCAAGCGCTTCCTTCCCGAGCAAGACCCCGACGAGGTCCACCGCACCCGGTTCGCCCTGTCTCTGCTCCCGGAGCGCCCCGGGACGGTGCTCGAGATAGGCTGCGGGGACGGGCACCTCTCCCGGGTGCTCTCCCGCCGGGGCGTCGAGGTCACCGGCCTGGACCTCGCCCGCCGGAGGCTCGTCGAGGCGCGGCGCGTCGCCCCGGGAGTGCCCTTCGTCCGGGGAAGCGCCCTCGCCCTTCCCTTCCGGGACGGCGCGTTCGACACCGTCTCGGCCGTGGAGGTCGTGGAGCACCTCGAGGACCCGGTCTCCGCCCTCCGGGAGATGGGGCGGGTGGCCCGGCGCCACGTCCTCTTCACCACCCCGTTCGACCAGACCGTGCAGGAGGTGGTGTGCCCCCACTGCCTCAGGGAGTTCCCCATCAGCGGGCATGTCCAGAGCTTCGACGAGCCGCGCATACGCGACATTGCCCGGCGGGCGGGCCTCCGGACCGTCCGGGTCGCCAAGTACCGCATCGGCGGGCTAGGGTCCAAGACCGCCCTCCGGTCCGCCGTCCGCCGGACACTGGAGCTCGCCCGGGACGTGCAGAACCGGTTCCTGGAGATGGCCGGGGAGAAGGGCCACTACTCCTACATCGGCGCCCTCTGCCGTCCCGGACGGGACGCGCCGGCGCGCCGCCCTACCTCGGGGCGAGCTGCCTGAGGACCTCCCGGGGCCCGCCGGGCCCCAGCGCCCTCAGGGTCACGGCCCCGAACGCCGCCACCACGACCAGCACCTGGGCGACGACCAGGGGCGCCCCCTCCAGGACGAACCGCAGCGCCCAGGTCGCCGGGACCGCCAGCGCCGCGGCGAGCGCCGCGGGGCCGAGGGCGCCCAGGGCCCTCGTCGCGGGAAGGTCCAGTATGCCCAGCCCCTGCTGGAAGTGGAGCAGCATCACGAGGAGCATCCCCCCGGTGACCACCGCTGCCGCGCCGTTGAGGCCCAGATAGTGCATCCCGACCGGGATGAGGGGCAGAGTGACCGCCACGCACACGGCCATTATCCTGGCGAACACCTCCGGGCGTCCCACCGAGTTGAATATCATGCCCGAAAGCCCCGCGAGAGAGCGCGCCAGGCCGTAGATCGCGAGGATCTGCAGGGGCACTATCGCTCCCTGCCACTTGGGGTGCAGAAACTCCGTGACGAAGTCCCGGCCGACGACCAGGAAGCCCACCGCGAAGAAGGCCGCTATCAGCCCGACGAAGCGGAGCGCCTTGAGGTACCCCGCCACCAGGCGGGGCCGGTCCTCGCGGATGTTCGAGAACGTCGGGAACAGCACCGATATGACCACGTGGGTGACGTTCAGGGCCGGCGTGTTCGCCAAATTGAATGCGAAGTAGTAGAGCCCCAGCGGCACCACGCCGAGGAGCTTTCCGATCATCGCCTTGTCCACCATGGTGTAGGCCCAGATGAGGACCCCGCCCAGTATCACGAACCTGCCGTAGCCCAAAAGCTCCCGGGCCATCTTCGGGTCGTAGCGGAGGCTCGGCCGGAAGGGCGACATCTTCCAAAAGAGGACCGTCTGGAGCGCGGAGCCGGCCATCGTCCCGCCCACGAAGCTCCAGTAGCCGAAGCCCTGCCAGGCCAGGAGCAGCGAAAGGCCGCTCGTCGTCAGGCTGAGGGCGAGCCCCGCCCTGAGGAGGGGCCCGAACTCCAGCCGCTTGGAGAAGAGCGTGGAGTGGACCGAGCCCAGCGCGCCCACGAAGAGCGAGAGGGCCGACACGCACACCACGAGGATTATCTCCCGCGCCTCTGAGGGGTCCTGGGCGAAGAACGCGGCCGTGAAGGGCGAGAGGGCCACGATGACGAGGTACTCGCCGGTGGTGATGAGCATCTGCAGGACGAACGTGGTGTTGGCCGCCGCCTCGACCTCCCCCTTGCGGTGGATGAGCGCCTGCGTTATCCCCAGGTCCCCGAAGAGCGCCACAACGGTGACTATGAAAGCGGAGATGCCGATGATGCCGTAGTCGCGCGGGGACAGGAACCAGGCCAGGGCGACGACAGTCAGCGCGGTGACGGTGTAGGACACGGTCTGCAGGAAAAACATCATCCCGAGGTTCCGGGTGGTGCGCGTCGCAAGCGACATCCTACGCCTCCAGGCCCAGCCGGCGCCCGAGGAGGGCTCCGAGCCTTCGGGCCGGGTCCCGCCCGGCGAACCGCCGGGCGTTCTCGACCGCAAGGCGCGAGTAGCCCTCCCAGCCGGAGAGCACCTTCCGCAGCGCCTCCTCGAAGGCGCCGGCGTCGCGGTACTTTCGGACCGCCAGCCCGCCCTTCCCGAGCGCCTCGGGGAGCCCCCCGACCCGGCTCACGACCGACGGGATCCCCAGCGCGCCCGCCTCTATGACCACGCGGCCGAAGGGCTCGGGCCAGGTGGAGGGCGCCAGGAGCACCCGCGCGCGCGAGTAGACCGGCCCCATGTCCGCCACCGGGCCGATGTACGAGACGTTTTTGGGCAGCTCGTCTTGGCCGACCCGGGCGTCGAGCTCCCCGACGAGCAGGAAGCGCTCATCGGGCATCCGGCGGGCGAGCTCCAGCACCGTGCGCACCCCCTTGGCGAGGCGGGGCGTCACCATGAGGAGCTCCCGGCCCGGGGGCGGGCCGGCGCTCCCGGGGGGCCGCCCGAGCTCGATGAAAGGGTAGACCACCTCGCTTTGGACACCGGCCTTCTCGAGGAGCAGGCCCCGGGTGAACCGGCTGTTGGCGACCACGAGGGAGGCCCGCTTGAGGGCGATGGCGTGGGAGCGCAGCACCAGGAGCATCCAGGGGTACTGGTACCTCTCGAAGAGCGGCAGGCAGCGCCAGCAGTTCCCCTTGCAGGATTCGAGCCCCTCCTGGAACTCCCGGGGGCAGATGTGCTCGAAGCTGCGCACGAAGAGCACCGAGGGCACGGAGAGCCGGCGCGCCGCCGCGACCGTCGGGGGGGCCATGTCGAGCTGGGTGAGCACGAGGTCCGGGCGGCGCTCCCGCATCTCCCGCAGGCAGGCGGAGCGCCACTGGCGCGCCCAGCTCCAGCGGTCGGGCCACTTCAGGGGCTTTTTGGCGAAGGGGCGGAGCGTGCAGGCGACCGGCTCCAGCCCGGAGGCCTCCGGGCCGTCGCGGAGCGCCGCGCCCTCCGAGTCGTCGTGGAGCACCCGGACCCGGTGGCCCCGGCCCGAGAGGAACCTCCCCAGGGTGAGCAGGGAGCGCTCGGCGCCCCCCAACGAGGAGAATATGTTGCGCTGGGCGAGCAGGACGTTCACGGGGCCATCCCCAATCGCCGCTCAGCCCTTCCTCTCGAGGAGCCGGACTATCGCCTCGGCCGGCTCCCCGTTGCACTCCTCCAGGGCCCGGAGGGCCTCCTGCTCGGAGACATTGGCCTGTCCGGCAACCATCATGATGTCCTCTTTGGGGATCGCGGGCTTCTTGTCGACCTCCGAGACGTCGCCGGCGACCTGGTAGGTCCTCTGGCCCTGGGCGACTATGCAGGTGACGGACGGGTTCCGTATGACGATGTCCCGGGCCTTCTGCCGGATTATGACCTCCTCGACGTCTTGGAGCTCCTCCATGTTGATGCCCATGCGCTTCATCTGGGCCTGGAGCTGGCGCGGGTTCATGCCTCTTCCGCCGGGGAACATGCTTCCGTCTCCCGCGGTGCCAACGCCTCCGGCCCGAATAAACCTTGCGGGGCCGCTCGTCGCTCCCGGCCGGCGGCGTGGAGGCCTTTCCACCGTCTGGGGTAAATGTTAATACCCCCCAACCCCCATACGAGGCCGGGAGGAGAGAATGGACGAGTGGATGATGGGGCTCGTGATAATGATAATCGGGCTCATACTGCTCGGCATCGAGGTGGCCACCCCGGGCCAGACCTTCATGGCCATACCGGGGACCGTGGCCGTGGTGCTGGGCCTGATATCGATGGCCCTGGGCCCCTGGCTCTTCTCCGAGTTCTGGTACGCCCCGGTCATCGCGGTCGCCATCGCCGCCCCGGTCACCGTGGCGACCGTCTGGGGCTACAAGAAGCTGAGCAAGGGCCACCCGCCGACCACCACCGTGGGCGACTCCCTCATCGGCCGCCAGGGCGTCGTGACGGTGCTCATCCAGCCCGACTCCATCCGGGGGAAGGTCAGGATAGGCAACGAGCAGTGGAGCGCCACCGCCGAGGAGAGCATACCGCCCGGGACGAGGGTGGAGGTGGTCGCCAGCGAGGGCGTGCACGTGCAGGTAGAGAGGGTGGACAGCATCGCCCGCCGGGAGGCGGCCCATAGGATGGGCGAGGAAAGGTAGGAGGCAATAAAATGGCATACGAGTTCGAGATAGCCATCATCGTGACAATAATCGTGCTGATAATGGTGGTTGCCATAGTGCTGAGCGCGGTGAGGATAATCAACCCCTGGGAGCAGGGATTGGAGATCCGATTGGGCTCGTTCATCGGGAAGCTCAACCCGGGGCTGCGGTTCGTGGTACCGCTCGTCACCACCGTCGTCAAGATAGACCTCCGGACCCAGGTGTTCGACGTCCCCCGGCAGGAGGTCATCACCAAGGACAACTCCCCCACCAACGTCGACGCCATCATCTACATCAAGGTCATCGACCCGCAGAAGGCGTTCTTCCAGATCAACAACTACCGGGTGGCGACCATAGCGCTCGCCCAGACCACGCTCCGCTCCACCATAGGCGACATGGAGCTCGACGAGATCCTATATAACCGGCACTCCATCAACGTGCGCCTGCGGGACATACTGGACGAGGCCACCGACCCGTGGGGCGTCAAGGTCGAGGCGGTGGAGATACGCGAGGTCGACCCCGTCGGGCCGGTCAAGGCGGCGATGGAGGAGCAGACCTCGGCCGAGCGCGAGCGGCGCGCCGCCATTTTGCGGGCGGACGGCGAGAAGCGCTCCGCCATCCTGAAGGCGGAGGGCGCCAAGCGCTCCCGCATATTGCAGGCCGAGGGCGTCCGGCAGTCGAAGATACTCGAGGCCGAGGGGCAGCGGCAGGCCAAGATCCTCGAAATGCAGGGCGAGGCCCAGTCCCTGCGCCTGCTCTCGGTGGGCGCGGCCGTGATGGACCAGAAGGCGCTCACCGTGAAGTCTTTGGACACCCTGGCGCTCATGTCCAACGGCCAGGCGACCAAGATAATCTTCCCCTTCGAGATCAGCCGCCTCATCGAGGGCGCCTCGCAGTTCATCGGCGCCGGGAGCAAGGTACCGGAAAGGCAGGTGACCTCCGCCCAGGACCTGGAGAGGATAATCGGGAGGGCGGAAGACGTCTTGGGCCCGATACCCAGCGCCCAGGAGCTCAAAGACGAGATCCAGACCCTCGAGAAGGAGATGCAGAAGGAGACGATGCAGGCGGAGCAGATGGTGGCGATGGGCTCCAAATCCGCCCCGGGCGGCGCCCTGGGCGCGGCCCCCCTGGCCGGTCGGGTGGAGGAACTGATGAGGATGGAGCCGACCGCGCCGCCGACGATAAGGAAGCTAGCGCCCCAGGGGAAGCAGTAGAACGGCGCAAGCGGCGGTCGCCGCCGTCTCTGCGAAATGGCGGGAGCCGGCGGTTCCCCGATCCGTCCCGGCGACGCAAAAGCAGCGCCGGCCGCAACGGCCGCGCTAGGCCGGCGCCGTCGTCTTTCCCCACTCGATTATGCGCTTGACCGGGCTGATGTTCATCCCGAGCCCCAGCCGGTCGGGGTCGGTGCCCATCGCCAGGCCCAAAAGCTGGGTGTAGTACAGCGTGGGGACGTTGAGGGTCGCGCCGATGGTCCGGCCGCAGATGTCCTGGGTGTCGAGCATCTTCTGGCAGGAGGGGCAGATGGTGACGATGGCGTTGAAGCCGTAGTCCTGGATGGATTTGACCTTCTGGCCCGAGAGGGTGAAGGCGGCGTTGTCGTTCTTGAGCAGCAGGGGCGCCCCGCAGCAGTCCAGCTTCTGGGGGTAGTAGGGGGCCTCGGCGCCCAGCAGGCGTATCAGGTCGTCGAGCTTTTGGGGGTCCTCGGGGTCGTCCTGCGGCCCGATGCCGCTGGGCCTTATCGCGTGGCAGCCGTAGTGCGGCACCACCTTCAGGCCGGGGAAGGTGCGCACCAGCGAGGATCTTATCTTTTCAAGGCCGATGATGTCGTGCAGGAGCTCCAGGATGTGCTTGACCTGCGAGGTGCCCCTGTACTCCAGCCCCTCGCTCGCCAGCACCGCGTTGACCCGCTCTTTCATCTTCTCGTTGTGGTCCAGGACGTGCTTGGCCTCGAGCAGCGTCATCCGGCAGCCGGTGCAGAAGGTCATGATGTCCAGGCCGGTCGCCTCGCCCAGGGCGATGTTGCGGGCGGAAAGGTACAGGAAGGCGAAGGGGTTGATGCTGCGGATGGTCACGCCGCAGCAGGACGCCCCCTCGAAATCGACGAACTCGACCCCCAGCCTCGAGAGCGTCTCCCGGGCGGACATCTCGTAGGAGTAGGCCTCCGTGGTTATGGCGCACCCCAGGTACAGCGCGTACTTCATGCGGTCCCCCCTTGCGCCCTGCGCCCTGCGCCCTGCGCCTTCATCCTACGTCCCCTCCTCCGACATCGCCTGCACCAGGGCGTTCGTGAAGGCCTCCTTGAACTTCTCGAGGTCCTTCGGGCGGGAGGCCGCCGGCAGGCTGCAGCCCGACCGGTCGGAGAATCTCTTCTTGCCGGTCTTGACGGACTTGAGCATCACCTCGACCGGCTCCTGTATTATGCCGCGGTCCATCAGCGCCTGGAGGACCGAGGCGAACCCGGCGGGCGGCGGGGTGCCCCGGGCCACCGCTATCGAGCGCAGGAGCAGTATGACGTCCACCGGGGCCACCTTCTGGGGGCAGCGCTCCTTGCACTTGAAGCAGGTCAGGCAGGTCCAGATGACCTCCGACCTGAGCAGCTCCTCGGTGAACCCCAGGTTGAACAGGGCCATTATCTCGTGCGGGTGGAGCTCCAGAAGCTTCATCGCCGGGCAGCCGGCGGTGCACTTCACGCACTGCACGCACTGGTCGGTGATGTTCTCCTTCATCTCACGGAGCATCCTCTGCTCGAGCCTGTAGACGTCCTTGGCGCTCTCCGCGGCGCTCATCTGGTCGACGAGGTTGGCCATCCTTTCTCCCGCTCCCGGTGTGTCGTCACTGTTATTTCAACTATTTGAGAAGCTCGGCCGCCGCCGCCAGCCGCCCGGCGTCGGGCGTGTGGGGCATCACCGCCAGGGCCATCGCGTCCCGGTAGTACCGCTCCACCGGCATCTCCTTCGTGTAGCCCACGCCCCCGTGGACCTGGACCGCCCTGTTGCCCACGCGCACGGAGGATTCGGCGGCCAGGGCCTTGGCGAGAGAGGCCATCACGCGCAGGTCCTCGTCCTGGTCGCGGGCGAAGGCAGCCCGGTAGACGAGGAGCCTCGAGGACTCCGTCTGCATCGCCATGTCCGCTATCATCACCTGGATGGCCTGGAACCTCGCTATCGGCGAGCCGAACTGCACCCTGAGCTTGGAGTACTCCACGGAGGCCTCTATGGCCGCCTGGGAGACGCCCACGGCCCCTGCCCCGAGCGCTATGGAGCCCAGCGCGAAGACCGATTCGAGCATTTTCCCGGCCCCGCCCTCCGCGCCCAAAAGGTTCTCCGCCGGGACGTGCAAGTTGAAGGCCACGCTGGCCAAGCCCGCGCCCCGGACGCCCAAAAGGTCGTCGGGCGCGCCCGGCGCGACGCCCTCGCCCCTCTCGACGATGAACAGCGAGGGGCCCTTGTCGGTCCGGGCGGCCACGATGAAGAGACCGGCCCGGCCGGCCGAGGGGACGAACACCTTCCTGCCCGACAAACGGAAGCCGTCGCTGTCGGGGGCGGCGATGGTCTTTAGGTCGCCCAGGTCGAGCCCGGCCCCGCTCTCGAGAACGGCCAGGGTGCCGAGCGTCCCCCCAGACGAGAGCGCCGGGAGGAACCGGCCCCTCTGGTCGTCGCTACCGAAGGCGGCGATTGGGAAAATGCACTGGGAGTTGTGGGCCTCGACGACGAAGGCGGTGGAGGCGCAGGCCCGGGCGAGCTCCTCGATGACGATGGCGTAGGTGACCGTGTCCACGCCCGCGCCGCCCGACTCGGATGGGGCGAGCAGGCCCAATATCTGGAGCTGGGCCATCTTCTCCAGCGTGTCCGACGGGAACAGGGCCTCCTGGTCCGTTTTCTCGGCGCGGGGCCTCACCTCCTTCTCGGAAAACTCCCGGACCATCCCCCTGGTCAGCGCCTGAACCTCGCTGGGCTTGAAGTCCATCCGATGAACCCCCCTTTCCGGATACGATAACCTGAAGCCCTAGCTTGGATAAAAAGATTGGTGCGGGCCCCGGCGGACCGGGCGTGTGTAAGGACAGGAGATATGTCCTAACGGAGGCCTGTTAGGGGAGGATAAGGAGCTCCTCCAGATTTAAACCTTTTACAAGGGCTGTATACCAATCTTCATCGCGCTTCCCGGAGTACCTCACTTCGGGGTAGTTCTTGATCCCCCGATGGTATCGTCCATT
>VGTL01000039.1 GCA_016874675.1 Methanobacteriota archaeon
GTTCCAGCTCTGGCCGCCGATTCTGGCCGTCACGACGTGCTCGCCCTTTTTGGCCTTCCACTCGAACGTGGCCGACCCGGTCCCTCCGCCGGGCACGTCGTCTACCGGTTTGCGCCCGAGGCTCGTGCCGTCGACGAGCAGCTCCACCTCGATTCCGGTGGCCTCGGCGTCGCCGGTGTTGTTCACCCAGGCGGTGAATGTCACGCGCTGGCCCTCGACCGGTGCCAGGATGTCGTAGCCGATGTTGGCCACGAGCTTTATGTAGTGGACGTTGAACCTGACGCTGGTCTTGTTGGTGGCCCGGTTCTGGTCGGTGACCTCGAGCGTCACCTCGTGGGGCCCGCGCGGGAAGCGCGCGCTGAACTCGCGGGACTGGGAGAGCTCCCGGCTGCCCTCGAGCCAACGGTACTTCAGCGTGTCGCCGTCGGGGTCCGAGCTGGACAGGGCGCTGAAGCTGACCTCCTCCGTCTCCAGGAAGTCCAGCTTCCCGACGGGGCTGTCTATCACCGGTACCGGCATGCGGTTTACGTCCTCGACGGTCACGGTCCAGGAGCGCGAGACGTTGGCCTCGCCGTCCGTGATGACCACCTCGACGAGGTGCATGCCGGCCGAGTCGTAGCCGGTCTTGTAGGTGTACTGCTGGCCGGTGCCCACCTCCGTGCCGTCGAGGTACCAGCGGTAGATCAGTGTCTGCTTGTCGAAGTCGCTGGCCGAGATCGAAAACGAGACGTGCTCGGTCTCCCGCACCCTGGGGTTGGCGTTCGGCTGGAGGCTGTCCACGACGGGCGGCACGTTCACGTTGAGCACCGTGACCCTCCAGGTCCGGCTCACCGAGAGGCCCCCGGGGTCGGTGACCTTCACCCGGATGGAGTGCACCCCGGCGCTCTTGAGGTCGGTCGAGAAGCGGAAGCTGTCGCCGGTGATCTTTTGGTCCACGGACCCGACGTACCAGGTGTAGGAGAGCTCCCGGTCCTCCGGGTCCGGGTCGGAGGCGGCGACGCCCAGCGTCAGGGCCCCCTCCTCGTCGATGGTGACCTCGTCGTCGGGGTAGAATGTGTCGATCGCCGGCGGCCGGTTGACGTTGAGCACCTGTATCTTCCAAGACGTTGCCGCGGACCTCATCGTGTTGTTCACGACGACCCTGAGGGAGTGGTCACCGGCCGAGTCGTACCCGGCGCTGAAGGTGAAGTTGAAGTCGCCGCGGGAGGATTCGAGCGTGTCCAGGTACCATACGGGCTCGAGCGGGTACCCGAACTCGTCGCTCGCGGCGACCGAGAACACCTGCGTCTCGTTCTCGTTCATGACGACCACGTCGGAGCCCGGCTCCCGCGAGTCGATTGAGGGGAGGTGTATGGGCGGCCTGAAGTCCAGCGAGAGGTCGGAGAGCCTCACGCGGCCCGCCCGCTCCGAGCCGACGTAGAGCTTTATCTCGGACCACTGGCCGTTGTACGAGGACGGCAGGAGTTCGTTGAACGCCTCCGCGAGGGTGTCGCTTTGGGGGTTCTCCTCGACGGTGGCGGTGTACTGGTACTGGATGGTCATGTTGGCCAGCGAGACGTAGCCGGAGGTGTTGGACGAGACGGCGATGGGGACGTCGACATACCTGTTGCCGTAGGCGTCGGTCCCGGTGGGCCGGGCCGTGGCCAGGTAGCCGTTGAGCAGGCCGGTGAAGTCCGGCAGCCGCTGGGAGCCGTTGAGGGCCTCGTCCTTCCACTCGGCGGAGCCGTCGTTGAGGATGTCCACGGAGCAGTTGAGGGTCCGCTGGCCGGCGGTGAAGGCGATGGCGTTCAGAAGCAGGTTTTGGAAATTGGCGTCGCTGTAGTAGTTCTTGGTGTTGGGATAGTTCTGGAAACAGCCGAAGCTCACCGGGCCGATGTAGACCGACCTCCCGGCGCCCAAGTTCCACCAGGCCACGCAGGGCCGGCCGCTGGGGGCGTTGGCGACCGACGAGGCCCCGTTCTTGATTCCGTTGGAGGGGTACTCGCAGTACTGCTGGACGGAGAAGTCGTTGACGCCCACGGTCAGCTCGTGGTTCTTGTCGGTTATCGTGATGGTGCCGGAGGAGTCGTAGCTGTAGCCCGGGGTGACCACGGGAAGGACGCTGTTCATGCCCGTCCCGGCGGTGGTTGAGTATACTATCCAGCCCAGCCCCACGAAGCCCCCGCCGTTTTGGACCCAGGTGTCGAGCGCCTTGTCGAAAGTGGAGTGGTCGTCGTCGTTGAATCCGGCGTCGCCGGCGATGACCATCGCATACTTGGCGAGCTCCTCCTGGGTGTCGATGTCCGTCCCTACGACTATGTCGGCCTCCCAGCCGTACGCCTGGGCGAGGGCCTGGATGGAGTACACCGGGTCGTTGCCCTGGGTGTCCCGGGCCCGGCTGTTCTGGGCGCACTCTATCGCGATCCTGCCGCCGCCCCCGCCGCCCCGGAGGTTGGTGATGTTCATCTTCGCCGAGGTCACCGTCGCCCCGAGGGGCAGCCTGATGGCCCCGGTGGAGTTCGTCCCGCCCTTCAGGGGGAGGCTCAGGTTGACGTTGGTGGCGCCGTTCGTGAACACGGTCTGCCGGCCCATCTGACCGTAGCCCTTGCCCTTGAACTGCCACTCGGCGGGCGGGGCGCCGTTGAGGTCCAGCGTGACGTTGTAGGGGTAGTCGGTCCCGCCCTCCACCAGGGGGAGGCCGGTCACGTTGAGCTTGGCAGAGAGCACTACGGCCCCGTTGGGGAGCCTGACGCTGACGCTGTCGTCCGTGCCCCCTTGCTGGAAGTCCAGGACCTTGGAGGTCGAGCCATCGGTGAATGTCGACACGTGTATCACGATGTCGGGCACGGCCCGCTCCTTCCCGGCAAACGCAGAGAAAGTCGGCATCACGATAACCAGGGTCAGGAGCACCGCCCCCAAGGCTAGCCTTTTGGTCCTGCGCATATGGAAACCTCCGCGCCAGCATCGGCAACTGGCACGGACCTATACCCAAATCCCTATTTAACCTTTATAGAGCGCCTCTCAATGAAGGGTCGGCCGCCCCCCGTGGCCCTTGCCGCCGATTCGCAGCGGTCCGGACCTTGCTCCCGCTGGGTGATTCCCGTGTCCGGCCGGCCCTCGGGCCGGTTCAGACCTTCCCCCCGCAGGAGGGGCACACCGACCAGCCGGGCTCCAGTGGCTCCTTGCAGTGGGGGCACTTGCCACCGGGCTTGGAGGCCTCCTCCTTCGGCTTGGCCTTGGGGGCCTCTTCCTTGGGCTTGGGCTCGGGCGCCTTCTCCTTGGGCTTGGGCTTTTCGGCCGCGGCCGGGGCCGCCTTGGCCTCCCCCGTGCGGGTCATGAGGGGCACCACCGCCGGGGTCGCCGTCTCCGGCGGCGCGATCACGGCCGGGGGCGCCGGGGGCGCCGGCTGCTTCTTGCGCGTCATGGCGAAGGCCACGCCTCCTACGACGACCGCGGCGACCACGCCCACCACCACCAGCATCATCAGGGTCTGGTCCCCGCCGGCCGCCGCCGGCTTCCCGGCGACAGAGAGCGTCGAGTTCCAGCTCTGGGTGCCGACGCGGACGGTCACGACGTGCTCGCCCCTCCTGGCCTTCCAGCTGAACGTGGCCGACCCGGTCCCCCCGCCGGGCACGTCGTCTATCTGCGTGCGCCCGAGGCTCGTCCCGTCGACGAGGAGCTCCACCTCGACACCGGTCGCCTCGGCGTCGCCGGTGTTGTTCACCCAGGCGGTGAATCTCACGGTCTCTCCCTCGACGGGCGCAATGAGATCGTAGTCCAGGTTGGCCACGAGCTTGACGTAGTGGACGGTGAACCTCACGCTGGTCCGGTTGGCGGCCCGGTTCTGGTCGGTGACCTCGAGCGTCACCTCGTGGGGCCCGCGCGGGAAGCGCGCGCTGAACTCGGACGTCGTGGCGAGCTCCCGGCTGCCCTCGAGCCAACGGTACTTCAGCGTGTCCCCGTCCGGGTCGGAGCTCGACCGGGCGCTGAACTCGACAAGCTCGGTCTCCAGGAAGTCCAGCTTCCCGACGGGCTTGTCGATCACCGGCACGGGCATCCGGTTCACGTTCTCCACGGTCACGGTCCAGTTGCGCGAGACGTTCGCCTCGCCGTCGGTGATGACCACCCGGACCACGTGGGTGCCGGCGGAGTCGTAGCCTGTCCGCAGGGTGTACTGCTGGCCGGTGCCCACCTCCGTGCCGTCGAGGTACCAGCGGTAGATCAGTGGCTGCTTGTCGAAGTCGCTCGCCGCAATGGAGAACGTGACCGCCTCGGTCTCGCGTATCCTGGGGTTCAGGTTGGGCTGGAGGCTGTCCACGACGGGCGGCACGTTCACGTTGAGCACCGTGACCCTCCAGGTCCGGCTCACCGAGAGGCCCCCGGGGTCGGTGACCTTCACCCGGATGGAGTGCACCCCGGCGCTCTTGAGGTCGGTCGAGAAGCGGAAGCTGTCGCCGGTGATCTTTTGGTCCACGGACCCGACGTACCAGGTGTAGGAGAGCTCCCGGTCCTCCGGGTCCGGGTCGGAGGCGGCGACGCCCAGCGTCAGGGCCCCCTCCTCGTCGATGGTGACCTCGTCGTCGGGGTAGAATGTGTCGATCGCCGGCGGCCGGTTGACGTTGAGCACCTTTATCTTCCAGGTCGTCTCCACCGATCGCAGGGTGTTGTTCACGTTGACGCGGACCGAATGGTCACCGGCCGAGGTGAAGTCGGCGGAGTAGGTGAAGCTCCAGTTGCCCCGGGCCGCCTCCAGCGTGTCCTGGTACCAGACGGGCGTCAGGGGGTAGCCGTACTCGTCGCTCGCCGCTATGCGGAACACCATGGACTCGTTTTCGTTCATGACGACCGTGTCGGAGCCGGGGTCCTTGGAGTCGAGGAACGGCGGGTGCACCGGCGGCCGGTAGACCACCGACACGTCCGATATCCGGACCTTGCCGGACTTGGTGGACGAGACGGAGAGCGTTATGTTGGTGCGCCTGCCGTCGTACGCGGGTGGCAGGGCATCGGAGAGGGCGTCCGCGAGAGTCCCGACCAACTTGACCTCGTTCACCGTGGCCGTGTAATCGTAGCTGATGCTGAGGTTGCAAAGCTGGAGCATGCCGCTCATGTTGGAGCTCACATGTATCGGGATGTCCACGTACTGGTTGCCGTACTTGTCCGTCCCGTTGACCGGGGAGGTGGCGAGGTAGGCGTTGAGCATCGCCGAGAACTCGGGGATCTTGGCCGTGGAGTTGAAGCTCGTGTTGCTCCACTCTATCGTCTGGTCGCCCAGGATGTCCAGGCTGGCGTTGAGGTTGGCGCGGCCTGCGAACACCAGCGCGTTGTGGATGATGTACTTTCCGTCCGTGGCGCTGGACCAGCTGCTCGAGATGGCGTCGCTCGAGGGCGGGTAGAACCCGAGGTCCACGCGGTCCACGCCGTTGACGTTCTTGGTCGCCACGATCGGGATGCCGTCGGTGTAGCTCGCCACCAGCGTGGCGCCCGACACTATCTGGTTGGAGGAGGGCCGGTAGTTGTTGTTCGTGAACGTCTTGACGTTCTGCATTATCGGGTGGCTGGCGTCGTAGGTCCCCAGGCTGCCGGAGGAATACTGGTAACCGCTCTGGGGGAAGACCAGGTAGCCCCCGGTCACGAAGCGCCCGCCAGGACCCAGGCTGCCGCCCCCGGGGCAGAACATCCCCAGCACAACGCCTCCGCCGCTGTCGACATAATCGGCGAGGTTGTTGCCCAGGGTGGTGGCGTCCTGGAAGCCGTAGTCGCTGAGCACGAGGACCGAGCTGTACTCCTTGAGCCTGGCCAGGGTGGGGGTCTCGGACTGGGCCTGGACGATGTCCGCGGCCTGGATGTCCGGGAAGCTCTTGAGCTTGGTCTGGATGTCGGCATTGTAGCTGGGGGAGGCGGCGCCGATGATGAGCACCTTGCCCGAGCCCCCCAGCCCGCCGCCGCTGCTCACGTTCATCACGGCGCGCTTGACAACGGCGGACTTGGGGAGCCGTATGGCCGAGCTCGTGTTGGTGCCCCCGCTGTAGGGCGTCGTCACGTTGAGCACGGGCTTGCCGGTGGAGAACAGCGTCTGGTGGCCCATCTGGCCGTAGCCGACGCCGCGGAACTCGTACTCGGGCGGCGACTGCCCCGCCACGTCGAGGGAGACGTTCTCGGGGCAGTCGGTCCCGCCGTCAGTGAGGGGCAGGCCCGAGATGTTCAGGGTGGCCGAAAGGACGGTGGCCCCGTTGGGAAGCGTGATGGCCAGGCTGTCGTCGATGCCGGCATACTGGAACTCCACGGTCTCGGTCGGGTTGCCAAAGCTCAGTTCGTTCACCAGGAAGGTGATGTCGGGCACGGCCCGCTCCTCGCCGGTGTACGCCGCGAACGCCGGCAGAGCCATCATCAACGTCAACATCACCGCGACCAGGCCGCGCCTACCAACACTCGACATACCAAAGCCTCCATCTCACCACGGGTGGGGAACGGGATATGCATATACCAATACGTATTTATTATTTGTCGAGCGAAGTTCCAATGATATATTAAATGTTCGGGGCCGCCCTCATGTCCGGCCGCCCCGGCCGGCCGGGCCGCCCCCCTTCTCCCCCAGGAGCCGCCCCAGGGCCGCGAGGGCCGGGTCGGGGCGCTCCAGCCTCCGCCGGACCTCCCGGGCGTCGGCCGGCCCGTCCTCCAGCGCGATCCTGGCGACCTGGGCGAGGGGCACCCGCTCGAAGTAGCGGTTGCGGACCGCCACGCCGGGCGGGGCGGCGTCCCAGACCTCGCGCGGGTCCCGGTGGCGGTCCGCCTCCGGAAGGAGGGCGTTGGGCAGGAGCTTGGAGCCCTCCGCCACGGCCAGCACGGGCACGCCGTACTCCCGCGCCACGACGGCCAGCGCCAGCGTCCCGCACTTGTTGACGAGCACCTCCTCCGTCAGGGCGTCCGCCCCGACAATAACCCGGTCGGCCCGCCGGACCTCGGAGACCATCGCGGCGTCCACCGAAAGCTCCACCGGGATGCCCGCCCCCGCCAGGCGGGCGGCCGCGTTGCGCCCCTCGAGCATCGGGCGGGACTCGAGGACGGTGACGGTGAACCGCTTCCGGTCGGCCGCGGCGAGCTCGAGCGACCTTCCCACGGCGGCGGAGGAGCTGAGGGTGAGGAGCCTCCCGCCGTCAAGGACCAGCCGGGCGCCCTGCGCCGCCGCCCGCTCCAGGCCGGCCGCCGAGCCCTCGGCGAAATGGGACGCCGAGCGCGATATGCCGCGTTTCATCTCGGGGACGGGCCTCTTGGGGCCGGCGTGCCCGAGCACCCGGGCGCAAAGGTGGTACAGCGGGGCCATGAAGGGCTGCGTGCCCAGAACCTCGAGGCACAGGTCCTCCACCTCGGCCGAGAGGGCGGGGCTCCCCGTCGACACCGTGGCCGAGGAAAGCTCCGTGAACGCCGAGGCGGCGAGCTCCACGAGCGAGGAGGCGCCCGATGTCCTGTCCGAGGAGAGGCGGCGGAGCACGGCCTCGACCCGGGCGGGGAACTTCCGTCCGGCCACGGCCCGGCCATCGACATAATAGAATTTATTACATCCCACGCGATTTGGAGGCCGCCATGGGCACCCTCGAGGACCGCATCAGGGAGGTGGAGGACGAGATCCGCAACACCGAGTACAACAAGAAGTCCTCCCACCACATCGGGAAGCTCAAGGCCAAGCTGGCGCGCCTGCGCGAGGAGGCCGAGCTGGCCCGCAGCAAGGGCGGCGGGGGCGGCAGGCGCTTCGCGGTCAAGAAGAGCGGCAACGCCACCGTCGCATTGCTGGGCCCGCCCAACTCGGGCAAGAGCACCCTTCTCAACCGCATCACGGAGGCCCAGAGCGAGGTGGGCGACTTCGCCTTCACGACCAAGGACATCTGCCCGGGCATCCTCCGGCACGGCGGGGCCCAGATACAGGTGCTGGACATGCCCGGCATCGTGGGCGGTGCGGCCTCCGGGCGCGGCCGGGGCCGGGAGGTGCTGGGCATGGCGCGCGCGGCGGACCTCCTGGTGCTCTTCGTCGACGTGCTGCAGCCGGACCTCGCCGCGGTGCTGAGGGAAGCCCACGAATCCGGCATCCGGCCCAACGCCCGGGCTCCGGAGATAACCCTGTCCAAGAAGGACCGGGGCGGAATCGACCTCAGCTCCACCGTGAGGCTCACCCGGCTCGACGAGGGCACCGCCCGGGGCATCCTCAACGAGTTCGGGGTGGTCAACGCCAGCGTGGTCTTCCGGATGAACGCCACGGCGGACGACCTGATAGACTTCCTTTCGGCCAAGTGCGCCTACATCCCTGCGATAGTGGCGCTCAACAAGATAGACCTCGTCTCGCCCGAGGAGCTCCGGTCCCGGCTGGCGGCGCTCGACGGCTGGCGGGTCTTTCCGGTGTCGGCCGAGAAGGGGACGGGCCTGGAGGGGCTCAAGAAGGGCATATACGAGGCGCTGGAGTTCCGGCGGGTGTTCCTCCGGCCGCAGGGAGGCGAGGTCGACCGCAGCCAGCCGCTGATTCTCAAGCGCGGAGGCACGGTGGGCGACGTGTGCGACATCCTGCACAAGGATTTCCGCCGCAAGTTCCGCTACGCGATGGTGTGGGGCGCGTCCGTGAGGTTCCCGGGCCAGCGCGTCGGGCTGGAGCATTCGCTCGAGGACAACGACGTCCTGACGGTGATCATAAGGTTGTAGGCTCCCGGCCGGGGAGCTGGGGGCGCAGGGGGTCATCGCCGCCAGCATGGGCCGGGAGGTCTCCGCCGCCGGCCGGCCGGCTGACAATCTTTATATATTAAACAAAGCGGGCATCAAATGATTTTATATATCTTATGGAACAACGTACGATGGCGAAGATGAGAGCAAAGCGGCTTGCGCGCTCCTGGCCACTCGCCCTGCTCGTGCTCTGGGCCTCGGTCGCAGGCGCCCTCCCGGACGCGGCGGCCCAGCCCGCGCTCCCGGCGCCCTGCGGGGCGCCGGGAGCTTCTCCTGTCGTGGAGGTCGGGACGGGCACACCGTCGCCGATTGCAGAAACTGCGGTCCCGCCCGAATATGGCGAAGGCGGGACTGCCTTCGGATCCGGCACCCAGACACCGATAGCAGAGGCGGCGGCCCCGCTCGACGATAGTGAAGGCGGGGCAGCCGCCGGGGCCGCCGGCCGGAGCATCGTCGTCCTCTCCGACAGCGTCAGCATGACGCTGGCGAGGGGCACCTTCGAGTCCGGCCTCGAGCCCTTCGAGGAGGGCGACGCGGCCTTCCGGGTGGACCGCCCGCTCCAGCTCGTCGGCCAGCTGGTCGACGGCAACTACACACTTCTCTCGCACGGGGGAGGCCGCGACGCGGCCGAGCGCAACAACGGGGTCGCCGGCCACGGCGAGTCCGTCCGCTGGTGGTTCAACGGCGTGGAGCAATCACGCCTGCCTGTGGCGTGGAGGCCGCCCGGCGGTGCCGGCGGCGAGATCAACGGCACCTTCTTCATCAACGGCTGGGTGCCCGACCGGGGGCTCGTGCCCTCGGCCGGGGTGTACCCGATGCGCTTCGCCTTCGCCGGCACGAGGGTCAGCTACCCGGGGCTCGGTGAGTTCCAGATATACCCGCCCTGCGACCCTCCCGCGCTCAACGTCACGGTGCTCTTCCCGACCGAGACTTCGGCCCGGCCGTTCGGGAGCCCCCGGGACGCCGGCGAGACCGTCACCGTGGCGGGCTCGGTCCGCGCCTCCGACGGGGGCCGGCCCTCCGGCGGCGTGGTGGTCTCCGGGGGCGGGCGCACCCTCGGCCCGGCCCTGCCCGGGGGCCTGTTCATCGACGAGGTCGAGGTGTCCGTGCCCGGAATACCGACGGTGGTCTACCGCGAGGGGTTCGAGAGGGGCCTTCCGGGTTGGACCGCCGGCGGCGAGGGCGGGGACTGGGAGGCGGGCACCCCCTCGGAGGGCCCGGCCGCCTACCGTGGCAGCGCCTGCCTGGGCACGGGCCTCCACGGCCCGTACTCCCACCTCGCGGACGAGTGGGTCGACTCGCCCTCGATAGACCTTTCCGATTTCCCCTCGGAGGCGCGCCTCTCCTTCGCGCTCGTCGCGGACCTCCACGGGAACGATACGGGGATGGTCCGGGTCTGGAACGGGACGGACTGGTCCGATCCGGTGGACCTCTCCGGCCACCCCGCCGGCGTCTGGAGCCTGGTCTCCATCGACACGGCCGCCCTCGAGAAGGGGGGAAGGCCGTTCCCGGTGGCCGGGACCTCCGACCTCCGCCTCAGGTTCGGCCTTTCGAGCTCGACGCCGTCGGCGCAGGTGGAGGAGGGCGCCTTCTCGCTGGACTGGAGGGTCCCGCAGGACGCCTCGGCCGGGCCCTGCTACCTCACCTTCAAGTTCGTGCCCGACGGTCCCTATGTCCGCTCGTGGGGGAACCTGAAGGTGGACATTCGCGCCGCCACCCGTTTCGAGATTTCGGCCCCCGGAACGGTCCGGGTCGGGGAGGGCGGCTGGGCCGAGGTCAAGGGGCGGCTCCTGGATTTCTCCGAAAAACCCCTTGGCGCCCCGTCCGGGCGGGAGGGCGGCGGGCTCCTGAGGGCCTGCTGGGACGACGGGCGGGGGAACATCACCTCCGACGTCAGCGTCGCCGGCCCCAACGCCACCGGATGGTTCGCCTGCGCCCGGCGCATCGCCGCCGGCGGCCTCGCGCCCGGCGCCTCGTTCCAGCTCCGGTTCGAGGGAAGCGCCCTCCACCAGGCCGCCGGGGTCACCGTGCCCTGCACGGCGCGGGGATGCCCCCGCTTCGAGCTGGAGCCGGCGGCGGCCGTCCAGCGCGGAGGGCTCGCGTACCTCTCCGGTTGCCTTGTTTTGGGGAACGGGCCGGTGGCGGGGGCTCTCGTTGGATTCCGCTTCCCCGGCGGGAACGGGAGCGCCGTCACCGGCCCGGAGGGGCGGTTCTCCGTCGAGGTGCCCGTGCCGTCCGACTGGGCCGGCACCTTCCTGCGGGTCGACCTGGGTTTCGCAGGGGGGGAGTCGCCCGGGCTCGGCGAGCTCGAGCCAGCGGAGGCGCACGTCGAGATGACCGTCCAGCGCAGGCTCGAGGTAGGTTTCGAGGGGGCCCCGCTCGAGAAGGGCCGGGAGGTCGCGACCGTCATCGCCGGCGAGAGGTTCCGGGGGCTCGCCGGCACGGTCCTCGACGAGCGAGGGGCTGTCGCGCCGGGGGTGGAGGTCGTCGTGCGGGCCCTCCGCCCCGGCGGCATCGAGGTGCTCGGCCGCGCCCGGACGGGCGCCGACGGGGTGTTCGCGGTGCCCTGGACCGTGGACTGGTCCGAGCCTCCCGGGGAGCTCAGGCTGCTCGCCCTGGCCAGCCTGCCCGGGTCGGCCCCCGCCCAGCGGGAGGCCGTGTTCGACATCACCGCGCGAACCCTCCTCTTGCTAGACCCGCTCCCGCCCCTCTCCCCGGGGGCCCGGGCGACGGTCTCGGGGCGGCTCGTGGAGGACCGCGACGGCCAGCCCGGCGACCCGGTGCGCGACGCCGCGCTCGAGGTGGCGTTCGCCGGGAGGGCCTACCCGGCGGTCACGGATGGCACCGGCCGCTTCTCCGCCCTGTGCGCCGTGGACGTCACATCGGGGAACCTGAGCGTCGAGGCCTCCTTCGGCGGCCAGGGCGCCCTGGGGCCCTCCGGCGCCGTCGGCCTCGCGTCCGTCCAGGGCCGCGAGGCGGGCCGGGGCCCCCTTCCGCCCTCGACCGGGGTGCCCGTGGCATCCGGGCCGGCCGCCACCGCGGGCTCGCTCCTGGCCGTTCTGGCCGGAGTGGCGCTCATCGCCGGCACGGAGGCAGGGCGGTTCAAGCTCCTGCTGGCCCTCGTGCCCCTCTATTCCAAGATCCGCAAGGAGGAGGTGCTCGACCAGTTCGTCCGGGGCCAGGTGTTCGGGTACATCCAGGCCAACCCCGGGGACCACTACAGCTCCATCCGGCAGACCCTCAAGCTCAAGAACGGCACGCTCGCCTACCACCTCCGCACCCTGGAGCGCGAGAACTTCGTGTTCTCCCGCATGGACGGGATATTCCGGCGGTTCTATCCCAGCGGCCTGGACCCGGCGAGGGTGCGCCTCCGGGGCAACATCCGAGAGACGCACCGGCGGATACTGGAGCTCATCGAGGGCTCGCCGGGCATCACGCCCAAGGAGCTCGCCGGGAAGATGGGCGCCAGCCACCAGGTGGCGAGCTACCACGTGAGGCTGCTCGCCCGAAAGGGCAGGATAAGGCTGGAGCAGAGGGGGCGAAACACCCTGTGCTTCCCGGCGGCCGGGGGCGCCGGGGGCGCGCCGCCCTGACAGGGCCCTCAGCGGAAGTGGCCCCCGGGCGCGCGCCGCACCGACCGGGCCGGCGCGGGCCGGCAGGGACGCACCCCCGGCCGGACCGGCCGGCGCGCCAGCCATAGGTTCAAATCATCCAATTGCCATCCCGGTCAGGCCACAGGAATGGACCGCGAACGCGCCCTCGTGCTGGACGACGGAACGGTTGCGAGAGGGCGCGCCTTCGGCGCCGAACGCAGCGTCTTCGGCGAGCTCGTTTTCAACACCGGGATGACCGGCTACCAGGAGGCCCTCACCGACCCGTCCTACAACGGCCAGCTCCTGATGATGACCTACCCGCTCATCGGGAACTACGGCGTGAGCGAGGCCGCGTCCGAGTCGTCGGGCATCAAGGCCGAGGCGTTCGTGGTCAGGGAGCACTGCGAGCGCCCGAGCCACCGGGAGAGCCGGATGACCCTGGACGCCTTCCTCAGGGACGCCGGGATCGCCGGCATCTCCGGGGTGGACACGCGGTGGCTCACCCTCAAGACCCGCGAGCGCGGCACGATGAGGGCCGGCATCGTCGAAGCCGACGCCGCGGAGGAGGCCCTGGGGAAGGTCCGGACGATGCCCTATCCCGACGCCCAGAACCTGGTCGGCGAGGTGAGCACGGCCCGGGCGGTGACGCTCCCCTTCCGGGGCCCCGGCACGGGCGACGCGCCGCGCGTCGTGGCGGTGGACTGCGGCATAAAGCGGAGCATCCTCCAGAACCTCAACTCGTTCGCCGAGGTGGTGCAGGTGCCCTACTCGGCGACCGCGGAGGACATAATGGCGCTAAGGCCCGACGGCGTGCTCGTCTCCAACGGCCCCGGGGACCCGGCCCACCCGGCGGTGATGTCGACCACCGTCCGGACCGTCCGGGGGCTTGCGGGGAAGGTCCCCCTCATGGGCATCTGCCTGGGCCACCAGATGATCGCGCTCGCGTTCGGCGGAAGGACATTCAAGCTCAAGTTCGGCCACCGGGGGGCCAACCAGCCCGTCCGCGAGGAGCGCACGCGCAAGGTGGTCATCACCTCGCAGAACCACGGCTTCGCGGTGCACCCCGACCTGCCCTCGGAGCTCGAGCTCTCCGAGCTCAACGTCAACGACGGCACGGTGGAGGCGCTCCGCCACCGGGAGCTCCCGGTGTTCTCCGTGCAGTACCACCCCGAGGCTTCGCCGGGGCCGCGCGACGCGCGCTTCATATTCGGGCAGTTCCAAAGGCTCGTCTCGGCCCACCGGGGGGGCGGCTAGATGCCGAAGCGGACCGATCTTCGCAAGGTCATGATAATCGGCTCCGGCCCTATAGTGATCGGCCAGGCGGCCGAGTTCGACTTCTCCGGGTCGCAGGCCTGCCGCTCCCTCCGGGAGGAGGGCTACGGGACGGTCCTGGTGAACTCCAACCCGGCCACGATCCAGACCGACCCTGAGATGGCGGATGCGGTCTACGTCGAGCCCCTGACCGCCGGGGTGCTCACCCGTATCATCGAGAAGGAGCGGCCCCAGGGAATACTCTCGGGGATGGGCGGCCAGACCGGGCTCAACATGTGCGCCGAGCTGGGCGAGCTGGGCGTGCTGGACAGGTACGGCGTGGAGCTTTTGGGGACCCAGCTTTCGGCCATCGCCACCTCGGAGGACCGCGACCTCTTCCGTCAGAGGATGGTGGACATAGGCGAGCCCATTCCCAGGAGCTTTGCCTGCGGGGGCCTGGACGAGGCGAAGCTGACGGTGAAGAAGCTGGGGGGCTACCCGGTGATAATCCGGGCGGCCTACACCCTGGGCGGGACGGGCAGCGGCATAGCGAGGGCCCCCGAGGAGTTGGAGCACATCGTCTCGCTGGGGCTCGCCTACTCGCGCATCAGGCAGGTGCTCGTCGAGGAGTGCGTGCTGGGCTGGATGGAGTTCGAGTACGAGGTGATGCGCGACCGCTCCGACAACTGCATCACCGTCTGCAACATGGAGAACCTGGACCCGATGGGCATCCACACCGGGGAGAGCATCGTGATAGCCCCGGCCCAGACGCTCAGCGACCCGGACCACCAGATGCTCCGGAGCGCGGCGCTCAAGATAATCCGGGCCCTCAGGATAGAGGGCGGCTGCAACATCCAGTTCGCCCTGGACTTCCGCACGGGCGAGTACCGGGTCATCGAGGTCAACCCGCGCGTGTCGCGCTCGTCGGCGCTGGCGTCCAAGGCCACCGGCTACCCCATCGCCCGCGTGGCGGCCAAGATAGCCGTCGGGATGACACTGGACGAGATACCCAACGCGATTACGGGCCGGACGTTTTCCTCGTTCGAGCCCTCGCTGGACTACTGCGTGCTCAAGATACCGCGCTGGCCCTTCGACAAGTTCCGCACCGCCGACCGCCGGCTGGGCACGTCGATGAAGTCGACGGGCGAGGTGATGGCGATAGGGCGCTGCATCGAGGAGGCGCTCCTGAAGGCGGTGCGCTCCCTGGAGGTGGACCGCGTGGCCCTGGAGCCGGAGAAGTGGTCCACCACCGAGCTCATCGCCGAGCTCGTGGAGCCCTCGGACAAGCGGCTGTACGCGATAGCCGAGGCGCTGCGCCGGGGGTTCCAGCCGGCGACGGTGTCCGACCTGACCAAGTGGGACGTCTTCTGGCTCCACAAGCTGCAAAACATCCTGGCGGTCGAGACCCGAATCCAAAAGGAGCGGGAGAGGGAGGGCGGCCTGTCCGAGCCGCTCCTGCGCGAGGCCAAGCGCCTGGGCTTCTCCGACGAGTACATCGCGGACCTCCTCGAGGTCCCCGAGGAGTCCGTCCGCTCCTATCGCAGGAGCGCCGGCCTCCTGCCGGCGTTCAAGATGGTCGACACCTGCGCCGCCGAGTTCGAGGCGAGGACGCCGTATTTCTACTCGACGTACGGCGAGGAATCTGACATCGAAGGCGCAAGGCGCAAGGCGCCAGGCGCCAGGGACGAAGGCGCGGGGGACAAGGAGGAGGGGACAAGGGTGAAGGGCGGAACGGACGGGACCCCGGAAGGCCCCCCCCTTGTGCCTTGCGCCCCGTCCCTCGCGCCCTCGCCCCTTGCGCCTTGCGCCCTGAGCCCTGAGCCTTTGCACAAAAAGAAAATATTGATAATCGGCTCCGGACCGATACGCATCGGCCAGGGCGTCGAGTTCGACTACTGCTGCGTGCACGCCGTGCAGGCCATACGCGAGGAGGGACTGTTCGCCATTATGGCCAACAACAATCCGGAGACCGTTTCGACGGATTTCGACACGGCCGACCGGCTCTACTTCGAGCCGCTCACATTCGAGGACGTCTGGGAGATCATCGAGCTCGAGAGGCCCGGAGGGGTGGTGGTCCAGTTCGGGGGCCAGACCTCGATAGACCTCGCGGTCCCGCTGCACGAGGCGCTCGGCAGGCGCCCGGACCTGCCCACGAGGCTCCTGGGGACCTCCTCGGACTCCATCGACATCGCCGAGGACCGGGGCCGCTTCCGCGAGATGACCCGGCGCATGGGGATACTCCAGCCCGACTCCGACATCGGGCGGTCCGTCGACGAGGTGAGGGCTGCGGCCCACCGGATGGGCTTCCCCGTGCTGCTGCGGCCGTCGTACGTCCTGGGCGGCCGCGGGATGATGATAATCCACGACGACGAGGAGCTCGAGCTCTACATGAAGACCGCCGTCCGGGTCTCCGGGGCCCACCCGGTGCTCATCGACCGCTACCTCTCCTCGGCCATCGAGATAGACGTCGACGTCGTCGCCGACGGCGGGGAGGTCTTCATCGGCGCCATCATGGAGCACATCGAGGAGGCCGGCGTCCACTCGGGGGACGCGGCCTGCGTCATCCCCCCCCAGACGCTCCAGCCCGAGACAGTCCGGGAGATAGAGCGCATCACCATAGCGCTCTGCATGGAGCTTGGGGTCGTGGGGCTCGCCAACCTCCAGCTCGCGGTGAAGGACGGCAAGGTCTACGTGCTCGAGGTCAACCCGCGGGCCAGCCGCACCGTGCCCTTCGTCTCCAAGGCCGTCGGGGTGCCCATGGCCAAGGTCGCCATGAGGGTCATGCTCGGGAAGACGCTCGGGGAGCTCGGGCTCTCCGGCACCGCCCGGTCGCGCCGGGTGTCGGTCAAGGCGCCGGTGTTCCCGTTCATGAAGCTGCCCGGCGTGGACGCGATACTGGGTCCGGAGATGAAGTCCACCGGCGAGGTGATGGGCACGGACGAGGACTTCGGCATGGCGTATTACAAGGCGCTGCTCTCCGCGGGGCTCGAGCTCCCGCCTTCGGGCAACGTCTTCATCACCGTGAGCGACGCCGACAAGGAGAAGGCGGTGCAGATAGCGCGCTCGTTCTCCGAGCTCGGGTACGGCCTGCTCGCCACCCGGGGGACGGCGGCGTTCCTGCGCGAGCGGGGGATCGCGGTGACCACCATCTTCCGCATAAGCGAGCGCTCGTCGCCCGACTCGCTGGACCTCATGAGGCGGGGGGAGATAGGCCTGGTGATAAACACCCCCTCGCCGGACAAGGTCATCGAGAAGGACGGCTTCATGATGAGGCGGCTAGCGGTGGAGCTCAACATCCCCTTCCTGACCACGCTCGCCGCGGCCACCGCCGCGGTCAAGGCCATCCGGTCCCGACGGCTGGGCCGGCTGGACGTCGCCCCCCTCCCGTCACCGGGCTCGCCATAAATGGGCGCCGGGCGGCATTTATGCAAAATCCCCGTCGGTACCACAACCTATTTATCACCCCCGGGCCTATCAATACATGATGCGACTCGTCGCCGGCGCTCTGACAGCGGCATTGCTTGCCCTGGTGTTCGTTCCGCAACCGGCGGACGCGTGGCCGGCGGCGGACGCCTGCGCCGACAACGCCCCCACGGACCTCTACCTCTCCGGCGGGAACGCCCTGACGACCGGCACCCCGGCGGAGGGAAGCGCCCCCTTCCCGGCCCAGGCCAAATTCTCCGTGGCTCTCGTGTGGCTCGTGGGCGCCTGGAGCTCGGAGCCGGTGGGCGCGCCGCTGACGTTTGGGGGCAACATCGACTTCTCGATATGGGCCCAGGGCTCCGGTCCCGTCCAGGTGGGCACGCGCTTCCAGGTCTACTTCGGCGTCAACGATTTGCGCGGCGACACCGCCTACTCCACGGACTCCCAGAGGCTCTCCTCGACCCCGAAGGAGCTCAAGGGCACCGCCTCCGGGGTAAGCCTCGAGCTCAACACCGGCGACACGATAACGATGTGGATCTACGTCTCCGAGCGCGGCACCGGCGGCAGCGTGGTGTTCGGGGGCGCCTGTCCCTCGAGGATGACCATCCCGCTGCGACCCCTGGAGGCCGGCCTGGAGATCTCCGCCCGCCCGGGGGAGCTCCGGATATCCGGCGGGGTTTGGGACATCTGGGGCATCCACGACATCTTGGAGGTCACGGTCGCGGTGCTGGGGCCCTTCCCGACCGCCGACGAGGCCGCCTGCGGCCGCGAGCTTCTGGCCAACCGGACCAGGGTGCAGAAGACCGCGACGCTGGAGCAGCTTGCGACCGATGAAACGGAGACGGGCTTGAACTTCACCTACACCTGGCGCTACGACCAGGCCTCCGTCGCCGCCGGCCAGTACATGGTGGTGGTGGTGGTGGAGACCCTCTCCAACTCCTCGGTGGACGCGAGCGCCTGGACCCCGCTCAGGCCCTCCGGGGGCGGCTTCTCGCTGGGCGGCCCGGCCCTTCTCGTGCTGGGAGGCGTGGCTGCGGCGTGCGCCCTTGGGGCGGTGGCGTTCGTCCTCTACCGCCGGAGCGGCCGCGGGGCGGGCGCGTTCCTATCCAACCGCAGCGCGGTGGTGGCCTCCGGCGCGGCGGTCATCATAGTCGTGGCCTCGCTGGGCCTGTACCTCTCCCTGGGGGTGGCCTCGCAGCCGACCGAGCGGGCGCCCGGGTTCAGCCTGCGCGACGTCGACGGGAAGCCGGTGACGCTCGAGCAGTACCGGGGCTCGGTGGTGGTGCTGGACATGATGGCCACCTGGTGCCCGACGTGCAACCAGGAGATTCCCGAGCTCAAGGCGTTCAAGCAGGCCCATCCGGAGGCCGTCGTGATATCGATAGACGTCGACCGGACCGAGAGCGCGGCCGCGCTCAAGGCGCACATGCAGTCGAAGGGGGCGAGCTGGATCTACTGCATGGACACCGACAACGTGCTGCAGAAGTACAGCGCGCACGAGATACCCAAGATAGTCGTCGTGAACCCGTCGGGCTACGTGACCTTCGTCCGGACGGGGCTGGTCAGGGCCGACGAGCTGTCCTCCGAGTTCCAAAAAGCGCGCTCGGGCTCGGCCCCGATACTGTCTTTGGGCGGCGAGACGGGCTTTGCCGCGCTGGCTTTCCTGGCAGGCGTATCGGCGTTCTTCTCCCCGTGCGCGTTCCCCCTTCTCCCCGGGTACATGACCTACTACCTCGGCCGGGGTCCGGCGGAGGACCGGGACCGCCGGGGCATGGTCCGCAAGGCGGCGATCGGGGGGCTCGTGGCCGCCCTGGGGGTGCTGCTCGTCTACGGCATCATGGGCCTCCTGGTCGCCGGCGCCGGGGAGGCCGTGAAGGCCTACGCGGCCTACCTGGCCCCCGTGGTGGCCGCGCTCATCGTCGTCCTGGGCATAGTGATGCTCACCGGGTACGAGCTGCCGCTCTACCGGGTGACCGCGCTCTTCAACCCCCTCGTCGACCGGCTGAAGAGGGGGCTCGGCCGGCTGGCGGGGCGTCAGGGCGCGGAGCCCGGCCAGTACACCGGGCTGCTCGGCTACGGCGCCGGCTACGGCGCTGCCTCCCTGGGCTGCCACGCGCCGATATTCATCGCGGTGGTGATGGCCGGGCTGGTCGCCGGGGGCGTGGGCGCGGCCCTGCTCGCCTTCGTGATGTACGCCCTGGGCATGGGACTTATCCTCGTGCTGGTGACGGTGCTCGTCGGCATGGCCCGGACCGCCCTCGTGAAGCGCATGACCCAGTGGATGCCGCTCATCAAGAAGGTCTCGGGCGCGGTCCTCGTGGTGGTGGGCGTCGTTCTCATCTACTCGTTCTATGTGACAATGGCCTGAGGGCAGCGGGGAGCGGGCAGCGGACAGGGTGCGGGGTGCAGGGGAACGAACGATCGGAAGACCGTCGTCCCCGCACCCTGTCCGCTCCCCGCTGCCCCGTCGTCTCTAATTCTGCTTGAGCACCTGGACGAGCGCCGGAGCGCCGTTCTCCAAATAGTCGTACATGAGCGCCCGCAGGAAGTAGTTGCCGTCGGGGAGCGGCACGGTGTTCCAGTTGCAGGACCACTTCGTGGTGCCGTTCCAGTCCTCCCAGATGTCTATCCAGGTCGCCCCGTCGACGGAATAGGAGAACAGGCAGCCCTTGACGTCGCCGCTTCCGGCCTGGTCCGAGGCCTCGACGTACACGAGCCCGGCCACCTGGGAGGCCTGGGCAGGGGTGTTTATGATGGGCGCGGGGGGCGTGGCGTCCAGCACCACCGTTATCGTCTGGCCCGTCTCGTTGTTGCCGGAGCGGTCCCGGCAGCCGTAGGTGATCTCGTGCTGGCCGTCGCCGATCGACTTGTCAAGCTGGAACGAGAGGCCCTCGCGGTAGGCGCCGTCGATCAGGATCCAGGTCGCCGCCACGCCCGAGGTGGCGTCCGATGAGGTGAGGTTGAACATCGTCCCGGCCGATACGTTCCAGAGGTCCGAGCCCTGCAGCCTGTACTTGGGGGTGCCCAGTGCCAGCGAGGTGACCGGGGGCGTGTTGTCCGTCACGACCGCGTAGGAGACGGTCCCAAAGTTGCCCAGGTTGTCCTCCACCACCACCTGGACGGTGTGGTCCCCATCGGCAATGCCGGCGGTGTCCCAGTCCCAGGCATACGGCGCGGCCGTCGGCGCGGCGAGGGTCTGGCCGTCGACCACGTAGCGGACGCGGGACACGCCGCTCCAGTCGGAGGCCGTGACCGTCACGCTGTGGGCCCCGCGGCCCAGCGTGCCGTTGGACAGGCCCTGGACGGCGAATGCCGGCGGGGAGGAGTCGACGTTGAGCCTGTAGAGCAGCGAGTTCTGGGTCCCCAGCCGGTCCAGTGCCGTGATGAAGATGACCGCGATTCCGTCCGGCCCGGGGAGCTTGAACGGGCCCTCGTAGGTCTGGGTCTGGCTGCTCACGCGGTAGGTGACGGTGGAGGGGCCCGAGCCCGGGTCCGTCGCGATGATGGTGATGGGGGTGTCCCGGGAGACGTTCACGATGTCCCCCGGCGAGGCGGCGAAGTTGGGCTTGCCCAGGGATACATCTATCTCGGGCGGGGTGTCGTCCAGGAAAAGCTCGAGCGCCTGTTCGCCCTGCCGGTTCCCCGCGGCGTCCTGCGAGTAGTACAGGAGCGTCCGGGGGCCGTCGGCACCGGTGGCCTGGAAGGTGCCCGAGTAGAGTGTGTACCCCGCATCGCCGGCGAACTTGTAGTGGACCGTCTCGGGCGAGCCCTCTCCGGCGTCGAGCCGGAAGCTCAGCTGGGTCATGCTCGACACGTTCCAGGCGTCCGAGGGGGATGCGCGGTACTTTGGCTCGTCTATCTCGGGGTAGGCGAACGGGGCCACGGTATCTACGAAGAGCTGGGCCGGGGCGGACCAGCTCGTGGGGTTGCCCAGGGAGGTCCAGCCCCTCACTCGCCAGTAGTGCGCCCCGTCGGGAAGCGGGTTCTGGGGATTGAGGCTCAGCCCGGAGGTCCTCTCGTCGAGCTCGGGGGAGCTGAAGATCGTGTCAAGTGCCACCTGGACCTGGTAGCCCGTGGCGTCGGGGACGGATGACCAGCCGAGAAGCGGCCTGGGGTCGAGCGAGAAGGACCCGTCGGGTGGCGAGAGGTTCGCCGGACCCTCCGGCAGCCGCGCCGCCCTGTAGGCCAGCTCGCCGCCGGCCGCTCCGGCACCGGCCAGAAGCTGCAGCTCCTCCCCGGGCCGCAGGTCGGCGGCAAGCAGCGAGACCGCCTGGCCCGGGGGGACCGGACCGTTCGTGAGGACCGCGCCCGTGCGCGAGTTGGTCAGCTTGAAGTAGACCGGCCCCGCCGAGCCGGGGGACGCCGACAGGTTGAACTCGACATCGCCCGTGACGGTGATGCTGACGCGGCCGACCCAGCCGGCCCATCCCTGCAGGGTGGCCCGGCCGTCGAGGGCGGCGGTCTCCAGCCCGACCGCCGTCTGGAGGAGGGCCGGGGCGTAATCGAAGAGCGGGCCGGTCCGGTACTCGAGCCAGTTGTAAAAAAGGGTGGTGAGGTTGCGGCCGGTCTGCTCCTGGAGCGCCGTCAGGGGGTCCTTCTGGGAGAACAGCACGGCCTGGGCGAGCGACGCCCCGAGCCCGCTCTCGACGAACCTCCGGTCGGTGGAGTCGTAGAACAGCCAGGCTCCGATGAGGTGGTCGGGGTCGTAGGACCAGGGCTGGATGAATGGCTGGGTGAGGTTCCGGCCGTTGCGGAAGGGGCTGGGGAGCCCGGTCCGGTTCATTTCCTGCCAAAGCGACTTCACCGAGGGCTGGCTGGGCGAGATCTCCCGCGCGGCCGCCAGGAGGCCCTCGGAGATTGCCAGCCCCTCCCGGATGAAGAGGTAGCGGTCGTCCGGCGGGCCCCACCGGGCTCTCAGGACCAGCCCGGCGATCTCCCGGGCGCACACGAACGAGTTGATGTTGCGGTTGGGCCCGAGGTCCAGGCTGACGCGTCCGCCGGGCTCGCCGATCCCGGTGTAGGCCGAGCGGTTGGTCACCCACAACTCCAGCACCGGCGCCCCGGTGGAGCTGTTTAGCGCCGAGTAGGGGTCGCCCAGCCGGCGGATCTGCTTGAGCGCGAAGTCCAGGTGCGCCGCCGTCTCCTGGAGAAGGGAGCGCGGGACCGGGCGCCCCGCCGGGAGCGACAGCGCTCCCGGGCCAGTTCCCAGGGTGGCGCCGAAGTTGCGGCCGCTGCGGAGCCAGAACACCTGCCTGGCGTTGGAGGGGGCGAACTCCCATATGTTGGGCTCGCCGCGGCTGGGGGGCGAGGCGTTCCAGGCCGTGTGGTTGCAGCGGGCGAAATCCAGCCGGGAGACCGACTGGCCTGAGTCGAGGTAGGGACCGGTCTCGCCGGCCGCCCAGCCGCCGCGGGCCGGGTCCCGGTCGGTGCCGCCGCCGGCCCACCGGACGAAATCGGCGAGCTTGCCGTCAGGGGTGAATAGGGCCAGCTCGTCGGCGGGGTCGAGGGAGAGGTCCCCGGGCGCTATCCTGCCGGACGGGAAGTCCACGACGATGTAGGACGGGTCGCCGGACACGGGGTCCGCCGGGAACAGGTAGCTGTCGTTGTCGAAAGTGGTTAGCCGCCAGTTGGCGAGGCTCTGGACCGAGGGCCCCACGCGCAATTCGACGAACGGGGCCACGGTGTGGAGCAGGTCGAATGGTCTGACCTCCGATATGTACACGTCGGCGTCCGAGAGGATGTCGACCGGCGGCCCGGGCGGGCGGGGCTTTTCCTCCTCGGGCTCTGGCCTCATGAGCAGCAACGCCCCGAGGCTGGCAGCCACGAGCACCGCCACCACCGCCAGCGCGGCGGCCTTCCTCCTGCCCCCGGTCCCCCGCGGTGCCGGCCGGGGCCTGGCGCCCCCCGGCCCTTCGGGCACCATCTCCAGGACCTCGAGCTCCTCATCGTCCGGAGCACCCCAGTCGACCGCCGGCGCGGAGGCCTGGCCCCCGCCCGTTCCCCTGCCTGCTGGAACCCCCCTGCCCGCCATGAGAAAACGCCGGGCGCTTCTATGTTGCTTCGTATATTTATTATTTGTCCGGATGACCGGAGGGATTAAATCGGATTTCGGTTCTCGCAGAACCCGGGGGTCTCCCACCGGCCGTGGGATTCGCCCTCGATGTGCCCGCAGTCGGCCACGGCCTGGGCCGGGTCGAACCGCACCGAGGACATTATGCGCGAGGCGGCCCCGGTGCCCTCGCGCGAGGCCACGAAGAGGGCGGCGCGCTTGACGACGTCGTAGGTGCTCCGGTCCGGCACCTCGGACTGGATGGCCATGTGCCAGGCCTCCTCCGAGACCTCCCAGCCGAAGGCCCCGAAGAGGCCGTCCAAGCGGAAGTAGCGGTAGGCCTCGTGGAAGTCGACGAGGCTGCTTTGGAAGAGCCGTTCGGCCTCGGCGGCGCGCTCGCGCAGGCCCAGCCGGCCGCAGCACTCGGCTATGTCCAGGAGGGCGTGGGCCAGGAAGACCGCCGACTGGAATGTGACGCGCGTGTCGATGTTCTCCCAAAAGCGCGGGCAGCTCCGGCTGGCCATGAGCGCCTCGAGGTAGGCCCGGCCGGCGAGCGCCGCCGCCTCCTCGTCCCGGCAGTCCGGCAGGCTTCCGTCGAGCAGCCGGTGGAAGTCCAGCCTCAGGCCAGAGCCGGAGGCCAGAAGGAGCCGGGAGAACACCAAGTTGGAGTACTCCAGCAGGAACTCCCCGGCAGGCTCGGCACCGGCCGCCTCGCCCCCGGGCAGGCAGCGCCCGATGCACTCGTGTGCGCCCAGCCGCACGGTGCGCACCACCCGGGAGTGCATCTTGCCGAAGCCCTGCTTCCACACCTGCGAGATGCGCCGGCCCCACAGGGTCCGTGACACGACCAGGCCATCCCAGCGGCGCAGGCCGGTCCACCTCGTGTCCGAGGGACAGTCGATTCCCAGGTCCATGTAATCGGACCAGGAGGAGTTCTCGCGTACCCTGACCAGGAAGTCCTTTGAGCGCAGCTCGCCATCCCAGCTTTGGTACTCGCCCGAGAGCTTTCGGTGCAGGAACGCCGAGTGCGCCTCCATCCCGATCCCGGCCGCCTCCAGGGCGCCCCGAAGCTCCGAAAAGCGCGCCGCCTGCTCGGCCGAGCCCGCCAGGGACTCGAGGTCGGAGGCGAGCGTGAGGGCGTAGGCTATGGCCTTCCCCTCCTTCACCGGGTCGGCTCGGCCGCCGGCGATGTCCGCCACCATCTCGGGGATCGTCCCCTGGCGGAACGCCCAGCGGTCGCTCAGGGTGCGGTCCCGGCCGAAGACGCTCACGCGCTCGGAGTCCACCATGACGAAGTTGGCCGAAAGGGCCTTCTGCGGGTAGTCCACGCCGATGAACTGGCCGCCGTCGAGAACGAAGAAGAGGGGGCGTCGCCCGGCGCCGTTGGCCCGGTCCCGGGCGCGCTCGCACTCCTGGAAGGCCTGCGCGACGGACCGGGCCGCCCTCTCGGAGTAGAGCGCCTCCGGGAACCAGAACCCCACCGGCCGGCCGTTCCCGAAAGCGCCCGCCAGGGCGTCATGGAGCCGGAACGCAAGGCGCGACAGGAAGGACTGTTCCTCCGGCTCGGCGTGCGGCAGCAGTACATGGAAAGGCACGGTGGCCACAGGGTCGACGATGCGGTCCAAGACGAGCTCCCGGAACGCCCAGAACGACGAGGGGTGGCGCTGCGCGAGCGACTGCAGCGTCCAGGGCTCGACGTCCACCGAGCAGAACGGGGCACGGGGCACGGGGCACGGGGCAAGGGACGGCGATGATTCGTCCGTCCCCTTGCCCCTTGCCCCGCCTGTCTCCCGGAAGAGCCTCCATATCGCGCCGTAGTAGCGCAGCATGGCGTCGGTCCAGTTGTCGCCGCGTATCTCCGTGTCGCCCAGCTTCAGCGACACCGGGGAGCGCCTCTCGGCGAGCTCCGGGGGGTTTTTGGGGTCGCCGCGCAGGCGCAGTATCGCGTCGCCGGGCTGGTAGGCGTGGAAGTGGAAGCAGAGCCTGAGGTTCATGCCACGGGTTGAACGGCGCCGTCCGCAAAAACCTTTTCGCAGCCGTTTCTCGGCCAGCGAGAGGCAACTTTTTTCTACTACCTCCCGGCTTACCCTCAACTGGAGACTACAGGAACTTGCCGGAGCTCCGGAAGGACTACATCACCAACGGGTGGGTCGTCATATCCAGCGAGCGCGCCGCCCGGCCCATAGACTTCAGAAAGAGCGTGGCCTGCGCGCCTTCAACGGCTCCCGCCGACTGCCCGTTCTGCACCGGGAACGAGACCAAGACCCCGCCGGAGATAATGGCCTACCGCGCCGCCGGGACGGAGCGCAACTCTCCCGGCTGGTGGGTCCGGGTGGTCCCCAACAAGTTCCCGGCGCTCAAGATAGAGGGGGAGGTGGACCACCAGGTGAACCACCTCTTCAGCCACATGAACGGCATCGGCGCCCACGAGGTGGTCATCGAGACGCCCGAGCACTGCGACTCCATCGCCACCCTGCCCGACGGACAGGTGCAGGAGATCGTCAACGCCTACAAGGACCGCTACAACGACCTGACCAGGGACCGGCGCCTGAAGTACATCCTCATTTTCAAAAACCACGGCAAGGAGGCCGGGGCGTCATTGGCGCACCCCCATTCCCAGATCATCGCCACCCCCATGATCCCCCGGCGCATAATGGACGAGCTCGAGGGGGCCCGCAACTACTGGTACTCCACCGGGGGCAGCTGCATCTACGACGACATCATAAAGAGGGAGCTCGAGGACAAGCAGAGGGTGGTGCTCGAGACCGACGGGTTCGTGGCCATCTGCCCCTACGCCGCCCGCTTCCCGTTCGAGACCTGGATACTCCCCAAGACCCACGACCCGATCTTCGAGGACGTCGGGGACGACGAGAGGGCCAAGCTCTCCTACGTCCTCAAATGGGTGCTCAAGGCCATGCACTCCCGCCTGGGGGACCCGCCCTACAACTACTACATCCACACGGCCCCGTCGGACCGCAACGACTACCGCTTCTACCACTGGCACCTCGAGATAATGCCCCGCCTCTCCCAGGCCGCCGGCTTCGAGAGGGGCACCGGGTTCTACATCAACTCGGTGACGCCGGAAGACGCTGCCAGATTGTTGCGTATGGGCCCTGAATGATGTGCGGCGTCCTCCTCGCCTAGGAAAAGCTCGCTTCGCTTCGCTTTTCTACGGTCCGGAGGACGCCGCCAGATTGTTGCGAATGGGGCCGGAATGAAAAAGGCGCAAGGTGGAAGGCCCAAGGGAACGGTCGAGGTTTCCCCCCTTGTTCCTTGCGCCATATCCCTCGCGCCTTCGGCCTTGCGCCTTGCGCCCTGCGCCCTGTGCCTTGATTGGAGGGATTGAACCGCGAACCGCGCTGTGCCTATTCCACGAGCTTGAACTTCGTGAGCTTGCCTTCCTTGACCTGCGCAATCTTGCCCTCGCGGGCCAGCCAGCCCAGGCCGCCGTGGACCTCGTCCGTGGAGAGCTTGGTCTCGTTGCGCATCATGAGCACGGTGGCGGCGCCCAGCTTGTTCAGGGCCTGCCAGACCTTGCCGGCGTTGACCCCGAAGCTGACCTCTATCGGTATTACCTCTTCCGGCATAGTCGAACCTCCCGTTGCGGTCTTCAATCGGGCTGCTTGGATTTAATGGTATTGGTCGTCTGCGCCGCGGACCGGAAAGGACGGTCACTGCCCCGTGCCCCGGGCCGCCGCCATGGACTGTATCTCGCGGTAGGTGTCCAGGTACCTCGCCGCCGAGGCCCGCCAGGAGAAGTCGCGCTCCATTCCCCTCATGACGAGGGCGTTCCAGCGGGGCCGGTCGGAGAATGCCCTCATCGCCCGGCCGACGGCGCCCGAGAGGGCCTCCGTCGAGTACTCGTTGAAGACGAACCCCGTCCCCGAGTCCGAGACGGAGGCGTCCGTGACGGTGTCGGCCAGCCCGCCGGTCCGGCGCACTATCGGGACCGCGCCGTAGCGGAAGGAGATCATCTGGCCCAGGCCGCAGGGCTCGTACCTCGACGGCATGAGGAAGGCGTCGCAGCCGGCGTATATTCGCCGGGCGAGCCGGTCGTCGAACCCGATGACCACCTTGAGGCCGGCCGGGGCCTCCTCGGAGATCCGGCGCATCATCTGCTGGTAGTGCTCGTCCCCCGAGCCCAGTATCGCAAGCTGGACGCCCATCTCCAGCAGCGGCACCACCGCCGGCACCAGGATGTCGACGCCCTTCTGGACCGTCAGCCGCCCGACGAACCCCAAAAGGAACCTGGACGGGTCCGGGGCCAGCCCGAGCTCCGACTGGAGCGCGGCCTTGTTGCGGCCCCGCAGCGCGGCCGACCTTCGGTCGAAGCGCGCCTCGAGCGCCTGGTCCCGGGACGGGTCCCAGGTCGCGTAGTCCAGGCCGTTGAGTATCCCCCGGAGCCTGCCGGAGCTTGCGGCGAGCACGCCCTCGAGGCGCCCCCCGTACTCGGGGGTCTGGATCTCCCGGGCGTAGCCCTCGCTGACCGTGCTCACGAGGTCCGAGTAGAGGATGCCGGCCTTCATCAGGTTGACCGCCCCGTAGAACTCCACGCCGGCGGGCGTGAAGAGCTCCCAACCCAGGTCGAGCGTCTCCATCGCCGACGGGGGGAACCCGCCCTGGTACTCCACGTTGTGGATCGTGAAGAGCGTCCCGATGCCCGGGAGCCTTCCGGCGGGACGGTAGTGGAACCGGAGGTAGGTCGGGATCATCGCGCTCTGCCAGTCGTTGCAGTGGATGACCTCCGGCGTCCAGCCGGTGCGGTCGAACATCTCCAAAACGGCGCGGCAGAAGAACCCGAAGCGCTCGGCGTCGTCGCCGTAGCCGTACAGGGAGTCCCGGTCGAAGTACCGGTAGTTCTCGACCAGGTAGGCGGGGACGTCGCGGCCCAGGACCGCCTCCTTGACCACCGCCGTCTCGGTGACGCCTTGCCCCATCGGGACCGGGAAGTCGCCGATGTAGTTGGCCGAGGCCTTCACGTGGCGGTAGCGCGGCATCGCCACCCGGACGTCGCAGCCCAGCTCCCTCAGGGCCAGCGGCAGGCTGCCGGCCACGTCGGCCAGCCCCCCGGTCTTGGCGAGCGGGTGGATCTCGGGGGAGACCAG
>VGTL01000040.1 GCA_016874675.1 Methanobacteriota archaeon
GCTGGAAGGGGCATAAATTAATTAAACCCCTCCTCATTCCCTGTTCACCCAGAGGGTCCGTGGGCTAGCTTGGTTATACTTGGTGGTTCGGGACCATCAGACCCCGGTTCAAATCCGGGCGGACCCAATTACCCAATTGCGCAAATTACCCACGCCCGGATTTGAACCCTTGGGTTCATCGACAATTTCGAGCGAAGCGAGAAATTGACGAGAGGAAGACATGGGTAGCGTGGATGGATGTCTTCCGGAAATCCGGGCGGACCCACCTATCCGGTAGTAAGATGAGCCCAATCCGGGGTATGGCTTTTTCGGGGTACGATCACGGGCCGGTCCGGGAGGGAACGCCATTCCTCCGCTGCAGTGGCCGCCCGGATGCGGCCACGGTGGTTCCATAGTATTATGCAGGTTATCAAGAATGTTTACCTGCATAATAAGGTTTATATGTCCCGCCCGCCATATGCGACCCGTGAACTCGATAGATCTGCTGGAATCGCTTAAAAGGTACCCGGTCTTCGATGCCGCCCGGTTCGCGGCCTCGGCCGGCCTCGGCCCGGACTCCGCCAAGGTGAGGCTTTTCAGGATGAAGAGGGCCGGCAGGATAATCGAGGTTCAGCGCAACTCGTACACGGTGCACCGGGACCCGCTAATCGTGGCATCGCACATCGTGTGGCCGGCCTACATATCCCTCTGGTACGCCCTCAGCCACCACGGCATGACGCCACAGGTCCCCCGCGCGATGGCGGTCGTGACGACGCGGGCGACCTTCCACAGGGAGCTCGATTTCCTGGGGACCCGCATAACGTTCATCAGGGTGCCGCCAGGATACCTCTTCGGCTACGACAGGCTCTCCGTGGGTGGCCACGAGGTCTTCATGGCCTACCCGGAGAAGGCCATCGTGGATGCCATCCACCTCGGGAGGATATCCGCCTCCGAGGTCTTCGAGATCATCCAGTGCAACGGGAGGGAGCTCGCCATCGATCGCCTGGTCGATTTCGCCGGAAGGAGCAACGATGGGGACGCTGCGAGGAGGATCGGGTACATGCTCGACCGGGCGGGCCGCCGCCCTCGCGGGCGGCCGCGCATCCCCCCTGGCACAACCCCCATTCCCCTGGACCGTTCCCTCCCGGCGGAGGGGCCGGTCGACAGGCGCTGGGGCGTCATCGACAACGTGGGGGCGGGGGCCGAAGGATGATAACCAGGACGGAGCTTGGGGAGATTGCCCGTTTCAAGCGGCTTTCGCTGAAGAACGCAGAGCGGGACTACCTTTTGGACATCTGCCTGCACACGGTGTCGAGGCACGGGCGCGGCCTGGTGTTCAAGGGCGGGACCGCGCTGTACAAGTTGCACAGCCTGAACCGGTTCAGCGAGGACCTGGACTTCTCCGTCGAAAGGGGCAAGGCGGATCTTTGGAGGCTGCAAGACGAGATCATCCGGGCCGGCAGGCTCCTCGGCATCGCCGCCCGCGCGAGCGAGCCCGACGAGCACCAGCGCGCCGTCAACCTCCAGCTGTTCTTCAGCGGGCCGCTCTACGACGGCAGCAAGGGGAGCGCCACCCGGGTCATCCTCAATGTGAGCCTCCGCGAGAGGCCGCGCCATGCGGAATGGCGGCTGTACAACCCCGTGTTCAAGGAGCTCGGCAGCTTCGAGCTCCGGGTCTTGCGCGTCGACGAGCTCCTGGCCGAGAAGATCAGGGCCGTGATGACGAGGAACCGGCCCCGGGATGTGTACGATGTATGGTTCCTGCTGAAAAACGGCGTCATGCTGGACAGGGGGCTCGTCGAAAGGAAACTGAGGGCCTATGATGGGCATTTCTCGATCGACGGGTTCAGTTCGGCCGCGAAGCGGAAGAGAGGGATGTGGGAACCGGACCTTCGGGACCTGGTGGGGGGCGACCTGCCGGCATTCGATGCCGTCATCCGGGACACCCTCGACATTCTCGAGCGGCGCCCGGGCCCGCCTGTCCGATAGGGACCCCGGCTCGATCAAGGGCGTTGCGTTTTTTTTAGACACGATCACGGACCGGTCCGGGAGGGAGCGGACCTCCTCAGCCGCGGTGGCCGCCCGGATGCGGTCGTAGGGCTTCCGGGTCCTGGCATTTCCCATCTCGTGCGACCGGTCTCCAATCCATGGATACGCTTCCGGCCCCGTCCGACAAGCGCGTGCGCATACACGTCCAGCCCCCGAGGGACTTTGCCGTGCTGGTGTTCAGCGGGCGCACGAAGACCGAGAAGGTCGAGGAAAGGATAAAGGAGCTTCTGGACATCCTGGCCAGGAGCAAGATCAAGACGCGCGGGGGGCCGTTCCTGATGAGGTACAACTCCCCGTTCACGCCCGGGTTCCTGAGGCGCAACGAGGTGGGGGTCGAGATTCCGGGCCTCTGACGGGCTTCTGCCCGGTTCATGGCGTTTGCATCGTGACGCTTCACGTATAAAAATGGCCGGGGCCCGCCCTCCTCGAGGGGAAGCCCGCCTGGCTCTCCCCCCCGATTCGGGCGGGCCCGCCCGCTCCCGCGGGCCTTCCGGTCCGTTCCGACGACCCGCTCAGTCCTCGAGCCTGCGCCGGATGACCAGGGCCGCCAGGGCGGCCACCGCGAGCACCGGCAGCGCCTCGAAGCCCGGGATGAAGCCCTTGCCGCCGTCCGTGCTGCTCTTGGACATCGGCACCGTGAACATCACCCCGCCCCTTTCGAGGGCATGGTCCTTCGAGTAGGTCTTGTAGCCCTTGGCGGTGACGGTCAGCTTGTATGTGCCCGGCGTGCCGCCGTTGAGGGTGACCATCCCGAGCGCGTCCGTCTTCCCGGTGAGGGTCCCGAAGGTCACGGTGGCGTTAGCTATCGGCCCGGTCTTCTGGTCGATGACGGTCACGATGACCGGGGAGGGCACCGTTATCGTCAAGTCCTTGGTCGTGACCTGGCCGTCGGTCACGGTGACGCTGAAGTTGATCGGCGTTCCCATGAACGGGGTCACCGTCAGGTTCCAGGTCCCGACCGGGACATTCGCAAGGGTGTACTTGCCGTCAAGACCGGTGGAGGTCGAAACGCCCTGGCACACCACGCTGGCCGCCACCATGGCGCTGCCGTCGTCCTCGGTGACCTTGCCGGTGATGTTGCCCGAGGGCTTCGTCAGGTAGTCGTTGTGGGTGGTGGTGTTGTTGGCAGTGACCGTTATCGTGTCTGTGAGCTTGTCCTTGTAGCCGGGGGCGGATATTTTGAGCGTGTAGTTGCCCTCCGGAAGGGTCAGGTTGAAGGACCCGTCGGCCGCGGTCGTCGCGGAGGCCGCCCCGTTGGCGTCCTTGACCGTCGCGCCGGCGATGGGATTGCCCATGAACGGGAACAAGCTGTTGTCCCCGATCTTCCCCTTGACCCACCCGTTCTCGGCCGAGGCTGAAAAGCCCGCCAGGGCCAGTGCCATCATCACGAATACCGAGCCCAGAATCAATCTCCTTCCTATCCTCGACATAAGTCGTCCAACTCCCTGTTTTGAGGGCTCAATATATTACAAGTATTGAAGCTTTTCGATATCGTTCGGGCCCCCCGGGCTGACGGGGCGGCCGGTGCCCGAACAAGGGGCGCACGGTGCCTCCGGTACAAATGATACTAATAGGTAGTTTCGATGCGAAGCGGGCCGCCAGGGCTCGCGTGGGGAGTCTTGGTATATATATTTAATTGGTTTCGGAATATTATATACGTGAAGAAAGAAAACGAACAGTCTACAGGGCTCCCCCGGCCTTCGACCTGCGAATGATTCCCCGGGCGGCCAGAAGCCCGGTGGCCGCGGCCTTGACGATGTCCCGGGACAGCCCGGCGCCGTCGCCGGCCGCGAACAGTCCGGGCAGGCTGGTCTGGAGGTCCGGCCCCACCTCCAGCCTCATGCCGTAGAGCTTCACCTCGGGGGCGTAGAGCAGCGTGGAGTCGGCCGCCACGCCCGGTATGATGCGGTCGAGCGTTTCCAGGCCCTCGAGCACGTCCACCACCACCCGGTGCGGGAGCGCCATGGAGATGTCCCCGGGGGTCACGTCCTTCAGGGTCGGCAGGACACGGGAGCGGGCGATGCGCTCGGCGGTGGAGCGCCGCCCCTTCCGGAGGTCGCCCAGCCTCTGGAGTATGGGCTTTCCCCCGCCGATGTTGGTGGCGAGCCTCGCGATGGAGCGGCCGTACTCCGTCGTGTCCTCCACGGGCTCGGTCAGGCCCGTCTGGACCAGGAGGGCGAAGTTGGTGTTGTCCGAGGCGCGGTCGGTGCGCGAGTGGCCGTTGGTGGCCACGAAGTCCCCGTGGTCCTCCTTGACGACGAAGCCGCGCTCGTTGCAGCAGAAGGTCCGGACGAAATCGTCATAGGTCCGGGAGCGGATGTGGAACTTCGGGTCCCGGTTGATCTTCGTGACCTGGTCCATGCTCACCGCCGGCACCTCCACCCGGACGCCCAGGTCCAGCGGCGCGTGTTTCGCCCCGAGCCGGTGCCGGCGGACCATCGTCCGGAGCCACCCCGCCCCCGCCCTTCCGGGGGCGACGAGCACCGCCCGGGCCCCGAGCTCGCCCTTGCCGGTGCGGACGCCGGCGCACCTCCCGTTCCTGACCAGAAGGTCCGAAACCGCGGTCCGGAGCAGGAAGTCCACCCCCCGGTCGCGCAGGTCCTTCTCGAAGGCCCCGATGACCGCCGGCGCGTTGTCCGTGCCCATGTGCCGCTGCCGGATCTCGATGAAGCGCGCCCCGACCGAGGCGGCCTTGCGCTCCAGGGCCTCCACCTCGAACCGGGGCGGCTCGTTGATCTTTTCCGGCGCCCCGTGCCGCACGAAGAGGCGGTCCACCTCCTCCACCAGCCTCCAGGCGGGCTCCGGACCGCCGGCGAGCGCGGCGAGGTCCCCGCCGACGTCCGGCCGGAGGTTCAGTATCCCGTCGGAGAAGGTTCCGGCGCCCCCCACGCCGCACAGCATCGAGCAGGGGCTGCAGTGCTGGCAGGTGATGACCTCCTCCATGGGACAGGAGCGCTCGGCGGTGCTCCGGCCGCTGTCGACCACCGCCACCCCGAGCCGGCCGGAGGCCTCGCGGGCGGCGAAGAGACCGGCGGGGCCGGCGCCGACTATGACGAGGTCGTACTTTCGCGCCATGGGAGCCGGTTGTGAATCGCCGTCGTCCGTATTAAAGCTAGGCGATGGGGGAGGCAGGCCCCGGGCGCGCCTGACGCCCCCGGGCGAACCGCTCCTCGATCCCGGCCACGTACTTCGGGTTTATCTCCACCATGACGAAGTGGCGCCGAAGCGACCATGCCACGTAGCCCGTCGTCCCGGTCCCCGCCACCGGGTCCAAGACGAGGTCGCCCTCCCTCGTCGTCGTCAATATCACGCGCCGCAGGAGCTCTTCGGGCTTCTGGGTGGAGTGGAGCTTCCCGCCGCCGGCCCGCTTGAGCCTCTCCTCGCCGGTGCATATCGGTATGTTCCAGACGTTGGCACCGACCTTGCCGACGCCGAACTGCTTTGCGAGCCGCTTGTCGAAGGTGTGCCTCTTCGCGTCCTTGTCCCTCGAGGCCCAGATGAGCGTCTCGGTCGCGTTCGTGAACCGGACCCCGAGCCAGTTGGGCATGGGGTTGTTTTTGACCCAGATGACGTCGTTGAGTATCCAGAAGCCCTGGTCCTGCATTATCTTTCCCAGGCGGAAGATGCTGTGGTACGTGGCGATGACCCAGATGGTCGCCGCCGGCTTCATCAGGCGCCGGGCCTCCGAAAGCAGCCGGCCGCAGAAGGCGTCGTACTCCTCGAACGAGGGGAACCGGTCCCACTCGTCGGAGACGGCCTCCACGGCCGTCCTCACCTTCCAGCGCAAAAGCCTCTTTTTGGGAAGCTGCAGGAAGTAGGGCGGGTCGATGAAGACGAGGTCGACCGACTCGGGGGGGAGCTTGCGCAGCACCTCGAACGTGTCGCCGAGGACCACCCGGTCCCGGACATCGTCGACGGAGTAGGAGGGCCTGTCGGCGGAGTCCCTCAGCACGATGCCGGGCGGGTCGCCGCAAAGGAGGCTCTGCCTGCCCCCCTTCTTCATGGGAGGATCACTTCGCCTTCAATACGTAGACGCACTCCGGGTCGCCGTGCGAAAGGCAGGATTTCTCGGTGCAGGTCCATTCGAAGCCCGTGAGCGTGGAGGCGATGCCGACGAGGTACCCGCGCGTGAGGTCGCAGATCATCTTGCCCGTGTCCCCGTTGGCCAGGGCCTCGGTCGAGTCGTCGCAGATCACCACGAGCTCGTGCTCCTCGGCGGACTTGACCGAGAGCCTGCCCAGCCCGATCTCTATCCAGAGGGCGGTTATGGTGTCGCCTATGTCCACCTTGTCCTCCGAGGATATCTCCATCTTCCTGACCATCACGCGGCCGCAGTCGGCCCCGCACTCGAAGAGCAACGACCGGACCTTCTCCTCGTCCCCAAGGTGCCTGGAGGCGGTGTCGCGCAGCGTCCGCAGGAGCGTCGTCGGCATGATGAAGAACGCCATGCGCGAATCCCTGGGGGCCTTCCCGTTCGATGACCTGTTCGCGTCGTCCATAAAGCTTCCCTCAGCTGCCGGGCCGGCCGCGGCTGTCGACGATGTCCCTGACCAGGTACTCTCCCAGCACCGTGAAGGCCCGCTCGACATTGTCGCCCGTCTTGGCGCTCGTGAGCCGGTAGATCGAACCGTATTCCTTGGCGATGCCCTCGATGGTCCTGGTGTCGAAGCCGGACGCCGGCACCAGGTCCGCCTTGTTCACCAAAAAGACCATGGGCACCTTCCCCACCACGGGCTTGAAGCCCTCCACCCAGTTGCGCATGTTCCCGACCGTCTCGCCCCGCGTGGCGTCCGCCACGACGAACGCACCCTCGGCGCCCTCGTAGTAGGCCGGGTGGATGGACATGTGCCGCTTGTGCCCGGTGATGTCCCAAATCAGCATCGTCAGGCGGACCTCGAGGGCGTTCTCGGGGTACTGGAGGACCATGGTCTTTTTCATTATCTTGGTCCCGATGGTCGCGAGGTACTTGTCGTCGAAGAGGTCGAAGACGAAGCGGTGCACCAGGGAGGTCTTCCCCACCGCCGGGTCGCCCAGCATGCAGATCTTTTTGATAACCTCGGTGACCTTGACCGCCATCTTCCATCACTTCGTGTTCAGCACCTTCATCTCCCGCTCTATCATCTTGAGGTCGCGCTCGTTGAGCGTCGAGGGGCTTATGGGGGAGATGAGCAGCGAGTCGTAGATGGATATCTGGTCCCGTACGAGCTGCAGGAACTTGAGCGCCGAGGTGTAGTTGTTCTGGGTGATGATGTACTCGATGCCGCAAAGCAAAACGGCGCTGTCCTTGCTCTTTTTGAGGAAGTCCTCTATCTGGTGGTAGAGCTTGCCCAGCTGGACCGGCTCGATGGCGAACTCGCTCTCGGCGTTGGAGAGCCACAGGATGGGCGTCTTCTTCAGGTTGTACATCCGGCGGATCTTCTCGGGGTAGTCGCGGGTGATGCACAGGCCCTGCCCGCCGTGGGTGACTATGTCCACGAAGATGTCGTAGCTGCGGTCGGGGCTGTCCTCCTCCACGAGGTAGCTCGTGCCGCGCTCCAGCTTGTACTTGGACTCGGTCTTGACCGCGGCCTCCTGGCCCGGGATGACCTCCCCCTTGGCCTGCGTGAGCTTGTGGGAGCAGATCTGGTCCCCCTTGGCCATGCACTCCGTCTCGATGGCCGAGAAGGCCTTGTTTGAGAGCGTGGAGGCCATGCCGGCGAGGTACCCGCGCGTGAAGTCGCAGGAGGGCTTCTGGGTCTGCCCGACTGTCATCGCCTCGATGGATTCTTTGAAGATGACGGTCATGCCGCCGTCGCTGATGTCCTTGAGCTGGATGCGGCCCAGCCCCACGGAGCCCCAGAGGCCGGGAAGCACCTCGGAGATGCTTATCATGTCCTCGCAGACTATGTCCATGTTCTGTATCTGCCCCTCGCCGCACCGGAAGCCGTAGCGGTAGAGTATCCCCTCGGTCATCTTCTCCCCGGCGGATATCTGCAGCTCGTCGCGCAGGCTCCGGAGGGCGTTCCCCGGCATTATGAAGAACGCGGTCTGGAGGACCGGCTTGGACTTCTCATCGGGGTTGGGGTCGGCCATGGTCGCTCACCTCAGCTGCCCGCCAGCAACCTCGCCAGCGCCTCGCTCACGGTCACGAAAGCCCTCTCGACATTGAGGCCGGTCTTCGCGGAGGTTGGCAGGTAGGGCGCGCTGTGCTGCCGGCTGAGGTTCTCTATCTCGGTGCGGTCCAGCCTGGCCTGGTCCACGAGGTCGGACTTGTTCATCAGGAAGACCACCGGCACCTGGCCGACCACGTTCTTGAAGGAGGTCACCCAGGTCGCCAGGCTCCCGATGGTCTCCTTGCGCGTCGAGTCGCACACGATGAGGGCCCCCTCGGCGCCCTGGTAGTAGACCGGGTGCAGGCGCTGGTACTCCCTCTGCCCCAGGATGTCCCAGATGAGCAGCGTGATCTTGACGCCACCGGATGCACCGGTCGGGGCCACCATCACCGTCTTCTTCGTGACCTTGGTCCCGATGGTGGTGATGTACTTGTCGTCGAACATGTCAAAGACATACCTGCGGATGAGGGAGGTCTTTCCGACCGCGGGGTCCCCCAGCAGGCATATCTTCTTTATCACTTCCCGGACTTCGGCCATTCCATTCCCCCGGTGATTGATTGGTCTAGGGCTGGCTCCCCATTCCCGTAGGGGTCAGACATATGGATTACCTATACTTAATGATTTTGAAATTGGTCAATAGGTGCAGGGGAAGGGCAGCGGGCAGCAGGCAGCGGGCAGCAGTGGGGCAATAGGCATCGGGCAGCAGGAATCGTCCGTCGTTCCTGCTGCCTGCTGCCCTTTCCCCCACTGCCGCCCGCTGCCCGCTGCCCTTTCAATCATAGCCCCAATTTCTTCCGCACCTCGGCAGTGTTCCTCTCCACCTGCCTGGACACGTCCTCGAAGAGGCTTGCGCCGGAGGCGTCCATGCCCACGGTCAGGGGGCCGAACTCCTCCGCGTCCAGCACCCAGACGGCCTCGGGCATGCCCAGGTCCAGCCAGTGGACCCCCCGGACCTCCCGGACGCGCCGGGCGGCGAGCACCGCCGCACCCCCGGTGAAGGCCAGGTAGGCCGCCCCGTGCTTCTTCATGGCCTCGCCCACGCCCTTGTTCATCCCGCCCTTGCCGATGATGAGCCGCGCCCCTATCTTTTCCAAAAACTCCGGCTCCAGGGAGTTCATCCGGCCGCTCGTGGTGGGCCCGGCGGCCACTATCGCCCAGCGCTCGCCCTCCTTCTTCATTATCGGGCCGCAATGGTAGAGCGCCCCGTCGGTGAACCTCACCGGCAGCTCCTTGCCCTCCCGGCGGTACTCAAGGGCGCGCAGGTGCGCCTCGTCGCGCGCGGTGAACAGGAGCCCGGTGAGGAAGACGATGTCGCCCGCCCGGAGCCCTCTTGCCTGCTCCTCCGATGCCGGCAGCCTCAGGTGGACCTCCGCCATCTATCTCCCCCCCTTTTTCCCCGCTGCCCTGCTGCCCTGCTGCCTTCCTGCCTTCACATCATGCGTCAGGTACTCCACCCTCCCGTCGGGGAATATCCGTGCGGTAGCCTTTCGCGCCGCCCAGCACTGGATGTTGACGGCCACGGGGTGGGAGGCCGTGTGGCAGAAGGCGTGCTCGATGTGGAACCCGAGGAGGGTGTTTTTGCCCCCCAGGCCCATCGGGCCGATGCCGATGCCGTTGAGCGCCTCGAAGAGCTCCCGCTCGAGGCGGGCCAGGTCCGGGTCGGGATTGGAGCTCCCGACGGGGCGCAGGAGGGCCTTCTTCGCAAGCCCCATGCAGATGTCCGCCGAGCCGCCTATGCCCATGCCGATGAGGATGGGCGGGCAGGGGTTGGAGCCCGCCCGAAGGAGCGTGTTGAGCGCGAACTCCTTTATGCCCTTGACGCCGGCGCTGGGTGTGAGCATCGCAAGCTGGCTCATGTTCTCCGAGCCGGCCCCCTTGGGCATGACTGTAATCTCCAGGCAGCCGCCGGAGCCGGGCTCGTAGTAGATGTAGGGCATGTGGACGCCGAGGTTCTGGCCCGGGTTTCGGCGCGTGACCGGGTGGACGGCGTTGGGCCGCAGGGGCACCTCCTTCGTGGCTCGCTCGACGCCCTTCCTGATGAGCCCCTCGATGTCCCCGCACCCGGCGCCCAGCCTGACGAAGAACACGTGGATGCCGGTGTCCTGGCAGAGCGGAGTGCCGGTCTCCTCGGCGAGCTTGAGGTTCTCGAGTATGGCCTGCATCTGCATCTTGGAGGCCGGCTCCTTCTCCTCCTCGTATATGCGCCGGAGCGCCGCCTCCACGTCCGCTGGCAGCTTGGTCACCGCGAGCCGGAGAATCTCCACCACCGTGTCCTCTATGACCTTGTCCGGTATCATAGCCATCAACGCCCCCCGGGCGGCAATCGGATTCAACGCTTTAAGTGTTTTGCGGGAGGGAAGGGGAGCAGGGGGCGGGCAGCGGTGGGGCAGCGGGGAGCGGGTAGCGCCGTTCGTTCACCGCTCCCCTCTCCCCGCTCCCCGTCCCTGCCACTGCCCGCTGCCTTTTTTCCTATAGAAAAGTTAAATAGCCGCCACCAATTATGGTGGCCCCGCAATGACCGGTTCAGAGGGCGCGACCAGGAGGTTCAATCCGGCCCGGGCATTCTACGTGCTGCTTCTGGCGAGCGGCGTCGCCCTCTACTTCCTCTGGGCGATAGTGTACGACGCCTGGCTGGACATCGGGCTCTACTCCATCGTTGTTCTGATGGTCAGCTTCGGCCTGGTCGGCTACCTGCTCTACGGCATAGCCCCCGAGGGCGGGAAGAGATAGCCCGGTCTTTGGAGGGCGCAAGGCGCGGGGCGCAGGGAGCCAGGGCGCATGGCACGAGGCAGCCCTTGGACCTTCCGCTCCGTGCCTTGGCTCTTCGCCCCTTGCGCCCCGCGCCTTGCGCCCCGCGCCTTATTTCTTTATCGCTCCCGTCGCGCCGCAGGCCGTGCACTTTATCGGCAGGGGCCTCTGGCCGGTGTCGAGGACCTCGAAGATCACCTGGCACTTGGGGCAGCGCATGAGCTTCTTCTTGACCGCGGGCTTGACGGGGAGCCGGGTGGGCGCGTAGGCCGGCGCCGGCGGCGCGGGTGCCGGGGCCGCCGGCCTTGGGGCGGCCGGGGCGGCCAAATGGGGCGCGGCCGGCGGTCTGGGCTGGGGGGCCGGCGCCGGTGCGGGCGTCTCGAACTCCTCCCCTATGGATCGGAGCTTGGCGAATATGTCCTCCATGGAGGGCTCGGCCTGCGCCGGGGCGTAGATCTCCCGACGGGCCAGTGCGGGGGCCGCCGGCGCGGGGGCGGCCCAGGCCGGCCGGGACGGGGCCGGGCGCGCCGGGGCCGGTGCCGCCGGCGGAGCGCCCTCGAGCGAGGCGAGCAGGCGCGCCATCTCGTCGGCAGCGCCCGGGGGCGGGGCCAGCGTGGTGACCTCGGCGGCCGGTGCCGCGTAGGCGGGGGCCGGCTCCTGGTAGGCCGGCGCAGCCGGCGGGTAACCGGCCTCATCAGGAGGCGGCCGGCGGACCGGAGCGGCCCAGGCCGGGCGGCCGGTGTCCGGCGGCTCGCCGTAGGAGACCGAGCCGTATCCGGCGGGCTGGCCGTACGCCGGCTCCGCCGGCGCGCCGTAGGCCTCCGCCCGGGCCGCCTCGTAGCCGGTCGCCACGGGCTGCTCGGCAACCTCGTAGGCCGGCCCGGAGGGGGCCGCAGCCGGGGCCCCGCCCCGGAAGGCGGCCTCCTCCTGCTCGGAGATGGTGGATTCGATGACCCGCTCCGGCGGTGCCTGGACGCGTCCCGCGGCGGGCCTTTCCTTTTCGAAATATGTCGCCCTGCGGCGCCGGGAGGCGGTCACCGCCATCGCGACCAGCGCCACTACCAGGATCATGGCGAATAGCAGCACCAGCGTCATCCCGTTCTCCGCCCAGAAATCCGTCTCGGCGGCGGCCGTCGCCCTGACCTCCACCTCCACGGGCACCGTCGTGTATGTGTAGGGGTCTTTCACCGTCAGGGTGACCGAGTACCTCCCGGCCTTCCTGTAGGTGTGTTCGGTCGTCGGGCCGCTCCCGGTCGTCCCGTCGCCGAAGTTCCAGGCGTAGGACAGGTTGTCGCCGGCGTCCGGGTCCGAGGAACCCGTGGCGTCGAACATCACCGCCTTGCCGACGTCCAGGATGGCGCCGGGCAACGGCGCGGCGATGTTGGCCGTCGGGGGCCGGTTGACGTTCTCGACGGTGAGCTGCCAGGTGAAGTTGGTCTGGTCGGGCGCGGCGAAGACCGACACGGTGATCTCGTGCTTGCCCGCCGAGGAATAGTCGGAGCGGTAGGTGAACACGCGCTTTGTCTCGCCCTGCTGGGGCACCCCGTCGAAGAACCACTGGTAGCCCAGGACGCGGTTGAGCGGGTCGCGCGCCTCCACGCTGAAGGTCATGGCGGAGTTCTCCGCCATCTTGGGCTCGGCCGAGGGCTCGGAGGAGATTATCCCTATGTCGTGGATGTTGGTCACCGTGACGTTTACGGCATAGGGGGCGGAGCTGGCCCGCCCGTCCTCGGCCCGGGCGGTTATGGTGTGGGCCCCGTTCCCGACCTTGTTGGAGTCCCAGCTGAAGGTCCAGCTGAGGTTCCCCTCGGCCTCCATCCACTCACCGTCGTCCACGCGGACGAATACCGTCAGGGTGTCGAGGAAGTCTATATCGGAGGCCTTGCCGGCCAGCTTGACCACCCCGGTGAGGCTCTGGCCCTCCGACGGCGAGGTGATGTTCACGACCGGCTCGCGGTTGACGGCGCCCTTCTTGAGCCCGATGCCGTCGGAGGAGACCGGGTTCCCCCAGAGCCCCGCGCCGTTGAGGGCCCGGGCTGTGAAGAAGTACCGGTAGCCGTAGATCAGCGTGAGGCCGTCGACCGTCACGTTGGGGTCGGCCACGGAAAAGCGCGGCTTTACGTCCGAGCCCCCGGGGGTCGTTCCCAGCCAGACCTCGTACTCGACGACGCCCGATTCCCCGTCCGCCAGGGTCAGCATGCAGTGCAGGCTGGTCCCGTTGGAGGTCTCGCTGCCGTCGTCTATGACGTAGCCGTCGGGCGGGGTGGTGTCGATGGAGAAGCTGGATTTCTCGGCCCAGGGGCCGTAGGCGAAGCCGTCGAAGGCGCGTACCCTCCAGTCGTAGGACTTGCCCTGGCCCAGCTCCCGGCCGAACGGGAAGGTGTAGTTGGCGCCCGCCCCGGCCTCGTAGTACTTGGCGGACCAGCCGGTGGAGCTCGCATTCTGGTCTATCCGGAGGAAGGGCGTGGCGGTCCCGTGGGTGAAGAGCTCTATCTGGTACTGGAGAGTCCCGCCGTCCTCGTCAGTGGCCGCAAACGTCAGCGACGGGTTGAGGGTGGTGAGCCAGGTCCCGTTCGCCGGCCCCTCGAGCACCGGCCTAAAGGGCGCCGAGTTGACGACGTACCTTATCACGAGACCGGTCACGTTCAGCCAGCCGTTCCCGTCGGAGTGGGCCGTCAGGGGGATGGTGACCATCCCCTGGCCGTCGGCCGTGGCGGTCTGGACCTCCCTCGCCAGGGCGCCGGCGAAGTTCACGTTGATGGTGGAGCTCCCCAGCGTCCCGGGCTGGAGCCAGTCCCAGGCGCCGTGGTTGCCGATGTCTATGGAGGCGTTCTTGGGCTGGTCCTTGAATGTGAGGTTGCCCCGGACCTCACTCAGTACGGGCGTGCCCACGTTGCCGAAGCTCGCGGAGAGGTTGACATAGTAGCGGAACATGTTGCCCCTCACCCCGAAGTCGAGCTGCTGGCCGTTGCGGAGCACGTCCCAAAACGAGGCGTACTGGGAGGCCTGCGCCCAGACCGTTATGTTGGAATAGTACGGCAGGTCCACGTCCCAGGAGAGCTGGCAGCTCTGGATCTCTCCCGGCGCCGGCCTCCAGGGCGAGGTCATGTCGCCGCGGGAGTTCCACTGGCTGACCCAGAAATCGTCGAAATCGGCGGTGAACGCCTGGCCCGACGTGCCGTCCGTGACAACCGGGCCGGCGAAAGACCAGCTCGAGAAGCCCGGCCAGGTCACGTTCATCGAGTAGACCGGCGTCCAGTCAGAACTGGCGTTGGAGTAGAAGTACCTGAGCGTCGTCCCGCCGGAGTACCCCCGGTCCAGCCGGAGGTAGAGGGGGGCAGCCTCCAGCGAGATGTTGGTCTGGACGGAGCTCCCGGCCCAGGTGCTGATGCGGGTGAGCTTCATGCCGGTGCTGTCGTTGCCGTAGAGGAGGGCGGTCCAGGCGCTGTTGTTGTTGTAGCAGAGCAGCCCCGCCCGCTGTCCCGGCACCGAGGGGTTGGCATAGACCTTGAGAGTGGTCGAGTAGTTCCAGGTCGTTACGTTCTGGTAGAGGAAACTGCCGGTGACGGTGGTGCCCCAGAGATTCGTGCCTATCCCGGCCTGCACCCGGAGGGCCCCGGCCGAGAGGTTCCCCTCGTCGAAGGAGGGGGGCGGGTTCATCCACCTCCACCTGGGGGCGAGGCTCTTGTCGTCGAAATCGTCGTCGTAGAGCTTGGTGATCGTGACATTCCCGGGGTCCGAGGTGACGTCCAGCCGGTTCATCGGGGTGAAAAGCGAGAAATCGGCGGCGTTTGTGTCGAGGAATGTGTCGTTCCACACGCGCGTCACCCCCGATATGTTGAGAGAGGCCCCCAGCACTGTGACCCGCTTGGGAAGGGTGACGGCGAGCTCGGTGTTGTTCCCGGGGCCCTCGAAGAAAAGCAGGGCCTCGGACCGGCCGTCGGCGAACGACTTCAGCTCCACCGGCGTCTGCTCCCTGGGTGAGACGCCCGAGGACAGAAAGGCAGTCCCGGCGGTCGCCAGTAAAAGGATGGCCATGGCTATTGCGGTTCTCTTCACCATTGTCCGCACCCCTGCGTCCTAACACAATGCTTCTACCATTTATAATAATTTGGTATATATATATAAGGAAAAAGGGAGGAAGGCAGGAAGGCAGCAAGGCAGGAAGGGGAGGCAGGAAGGCAGAAAGGCAGCAAGGCAGAAAGGGGACGGCCGTCGTCGCTTGCTACCTTCCTGCCTTTCTGCCTTGCTGCCCCTCTCCCAACACCCCGCACCCTTGCGCCCCTGCCCCCTTAGTTCCCCCCGATCGCTCAGGCCCGTTCCAGCCACCGGGCGCTCTCGCCCGACAGGACGTACTTCGCCCTGGAGAGGGCCGCAACGTCCTCCGAGCCGGTGAGGAACATCGCCGCCCGAAGCTCCGCCTTGATCATCTCCAGCTCCTCGACGACGGCCTTCGGGCCCTCCATCGCCGGGCCCAGGAGGGGCTGGGCGATTCCGGCGGCGGTGGCGCCCAGCGCCAGCGCCCGCGCGACATCCAGGCCGTTGCGGATGCCGCCGGTGGCTATCACCGGGAAGGTCCGGTGCAGCTGCCTCATCTCGATGACCGACACGGGGGCGGGTATCCCCCAGTCCCAGAAGGTCCCCCCGAGCCTCTCGGCCAGCGCGTGCCGCTTGCGCCGGGCCCGGAAGACCTCCACGGCGGCAAAGCTCGTGCCGCCGGCGCCGCCGACGTCCACGCCCTTTATCGAGGTGCGAAGCAACCGGCGGGCGACCTCACGGCCGATTCCGGCCCCGGTCTCCTTCACGATGAGCGGCAGCCGGCGCGAGAGGGCATCTATCGCGGCCAGGCAGCCCCGGGCCTGGGTATCCCCGTCCCACTCGGCGACCTCTTGGAGGAAGTTGAGGTGCACCGCCACCACGTCCGCCCCGACCATCTTCCGGGCGCGCTCGAGGTCGGCGGCCTGCAGGGGCCTTCTGCCGCGCTGCCTGATGAGCTGGGGGGCCCCGACGTTCCCGATTACCAGGGGCGGCCGGTGTTCCCTGACGACCGAGAATGTGCCCTCCAGGGCCGGGTCCTCCAGGGCCGCCCTCTGGCTCCCCACGCCCAGCCCGACGCCGCACTCCGCCGCCGCCTTTGCCAGGCTCCGGTTTATCTCCCGGGCGCCCGGGTACCCGCCGGTCATCGCCGCGATGATTATGGGCGCCTCCAGCTTCTTCCCGAAGAGGGCGAGCCGAAGATCGATGTCGGCGACGTCCAGCTCCGGCAGGGCGGAGTGAACGAGCGCCACGTCGTCCCAGTAGCGCCGCCGGGCCTGCACGGCCTCGTCGCGGCAGATGTCCACGTGCTCCTCCTTGCGGTTCCGCGTTACCTCCTCGGCGCTCATCTTCCGGGCCTCCTGAACCAGGTCCCGACGGGAGAGCCGCCCCGGAGGGCGTCCGCCAGGCGACCCCGCCTCCGGCCGTTGAGGATGACGGTCTCCGTGCCCGAGGCGGCAAGCCCAAGCGACAGGCGCGCCTTGGCCCGGATGCCCCCGGTGACGTCCTTGCCCCCGGCGCCCCCGGGCGGCGCTATGCGCTCCAGGTCCGGCGGCGAGAGCTCCCGGGCCAGCGACCGCCGCTCCCCGACCAGGATGCCGTCGACGTCCGACACGAACACCGCCCGCTCGGCGTTGAAGAGCCTCGAGAGGTGCGCCACGAGGGCGTCCCCGCTGCAGATGGAGAACCTCCGCCGGCCCAGGTCGAGCGCCACGTCGCCGAACGTGACGGGCATGAGGCGGTTGGCCAGGTAGCGGCGGAACGAGCCCTCGTCGATGTAGTGGATCCTCCCCTCGGCCTGGAGCACCGCCACGCTGGGCGGGATGGAGACCGGGCGCATCCCCAGGCGCAGCGCCTCGTCCAGCACCATCAGGTTGAGGCGCCGCACGTCGCGGGAGACCAGGCAGTAGCCGTCCCACTGCCGGTCCTCGCGGAAGCCGTCCTTGAGCCCGAAACGGTCGGCGAGGACGTGGCCGAAGGAGCCGGCCCCGGTGACCAGTATGACCTCCTCCCGGGAGTCCCGCACCTCCCGCAGGAGCCGCCGGGCGACGCCCGGGAGGAACCGGGCACCGGCGCCCCGGCGGGAGCCGGCCGCTCCCTTGTTGGTGATGACGCTTCCCCCGAGCTTGACGACCTGCACGGCATTGGGAACCGTTTTTGGGTAGATAATGAATTCGAGAGCAGCATTTTATATATATGGGGAGCAATCATCGCAGGCCGGGTGGGACATGATAAGGTTCGGACCGGGAGGGATACCCCTCTCGTGCAAGGGCCGCACGCAGAGGGACGGCATAGAGGACGTCCACACCCTCGGGCTCAACGCAATGGAGATCCAGTTCGTGCGCGTCAACCTCTTCGAGCGCTACGCCTCCGACGAGGAGATCGGATCGCGCCCGCTCGAGGTCTGCGGGGAGTTCGTGGTGGATGTCCTGCGCGGCCGCAAGCCCGTCTCGGTCTTCGGCCCCGAGCTCCGCCTCGAGAAGGGCGACATCCTGCGCACCCTGAACTGCGGCGTCGGCCGCGACTGCGCCGACCTGCGCGAGATCGGCGAGATAGCCGACGATTTGGACGTTTCCATCTCGCTCCACTCGCCCTACTACATGGACCTTCTGGGCTCCGAGGAGATAGCCGGCCGCAGCGTCGAGAACATCCGCTACGGCGGCCTGGTGGCGCGCGAGATGGGCGCCGACGTCCTGGTCACCCACCTGGGCTTCTACCACGACAACAGCCCCGAGGCCGCGCTGGAGAAGGTGGTGGCGAGGCTTCGGGAGATCCGGGACTGGTACGACCGGATGGGCATCCGGACCAAGCTCGGACTGGAGTGCTCCGGCAAGCGCGTGGTCTTCGGGGGCCTCGACGAGATCATCGCGGTCTGCAAGCGCGTCAACGGGACCGTGCCGGTGCTGAGCTTCCCCCACATCCACGCCCGCGAGGGCGGCGCGCTCAAGCGCAAGGAGGACTTCCGGGAGCTCTTCGACAAGGTCCGGGACCAGCTCAAGCTTGCGTCCTTCTACTCCCACTTCTCCGGCGTGGAGCACGAATCCGGCAACGAGCTGCGCTACACCCCGATAAAGAAGGGCGACATGCGCTTCGAGCCTCTGGCCGAGTACCTTGCCGACGAGAACACCGACATAACGATAATCTCGGATTCGCCCCTCCTCGAGCACGACGCGATGTACATGAAGGTGATACTGGAGCGAGTCCAGCTCAAAAACGAGGCCAAGGTCACGCGCGAGGAGGTCAAGGTGACCGCGCCCATCCGCCCGCCGGCCAAGCCCATCGCACCGCCGAAGAAGGGCAAGGCGCCCGCCAAGATCGCGAAGAAGGGGGCAAAGGCGCCGGCGAGGCGGCCGGCGGCCCGGGCGGCCGCGGGGACACCGGCGAGGAAGCCGGCGAAGAAGCCGGCGAAGAAACCGGCGTTGAAGCCGGCGAGGAAGCCGGCGAAGAAACCGGCGAAGAAACCGGCGAAGAAGCCTGCGAAGAAGCCCGCCGGGAAGCCGGCCCCGAAAAGACCCGCCGGCAAGGCCCGCCCGAAGAGGAAACGGTAGGCCATTCCCCGCACCCCGCACCCTGCGCCCTCAGCCGGCGTTCCTGACCTCGAGCGGCACCTCGCCTCCCTGCGGCTCCGGGAGCGACACGGAGTCCATGAGCCGCCGGTAGTTCACCACCGCCCGGCGGCTCACCGTCCCGTCCAGCCTGTGGCGGCTGTAGCGCGCCTCCTCGAAGATGAGGGTGAGGAGCTGCAGGCTCCGCAGGTCCAGCGCCAGGCGCCTCTGGAGCCAGGATTCGTACTCGTGGACCGTCCAGGCCTCCCGGCGGGGGTGCCCGCGCGAGCGCATCTGCGCAAGCATCTTGGTGTACACCTTGAACACGGTCTTCCGGTACTTGTCCGAAAGCCACGACCGGTCCAGCATCTCGGAGAGGACCTCCTCGGGCCGGCGCCCCAGGCCCAGCCTCCGGTACATGTAGTACGCCGCCGCGAAGAGTGCCGCCGCCGCCAGCACCGCCGCCACCCGGTACATCATCACGGGCTCGCCCTCCAGGGTCGTCCGGGCGGACGCCGGCCGGGTGTAGTTGCCCCCGGCGTAGGTGACCTGCAGCTCCTCCCTGAGGGAGAGCCACGGGAAGCTCAGGCCGAAGACCGCCCGGCCGCTCTCGTCGGTGGTGCGGCTCTCCCGCCGGCCGCCGAACCGGACGGTGAGGTTCTCCCCGGAGACGGGCTGGTCCCGGTCGTCGACGAGCACGGCCGTCATCCTGAACCGGGCGCCCTGCTCCGGCCTTTCGGGCACCGAGAGGTTGATGCGGCAGAGGGTGTAGATGGAGGCGTTGAAGGCCAGCACCGCCGGCTCGCGGTAGTCGTCCCCGGCGTAGCGCAGCTCCAGGCGCGCCGGGCCGGTGCCCTCGCCGGAAGGCACCTCCGCCTCCAGGCCGAAGTCCCCGGAGCCGTCGGTCCAGGCGGCGCCCCAGAGGTTCTCGTCCTTCTGCAGCGTGACGCGCGAGCCCGGGACGGGGCGCCCCAGGTGGTCGGAGAGCGTGCCGTTGACCGAGAACGCCTCGCCCCGCGTGAGGTCCCGGGGCGTGGAGGCGCTGAAGACGGACGAGGAGGTCAGCCGGATGTAGGTGGTGTTGCTGCAGCCCGTGTAGTGGGCGTCGCCCTTGAACTCGGCCGTGACCAGTATGCCGCCGGGGGGAGTGTCCTTGGCGGTGTACATCCGGTAGGAGAAGCCGCCGTCGGCGAACACCAGGGCGTCGATGTCCTGCAGGCGGCCCCGCGTGTCCGCCCACCGGAGGTTGACATTGACCGCCGAGACCGGGTCCCCGAGGTTGTCGCGCAGGGTGCCGCTGAAGTCCCGGGTGGTGCCCAGGCTGACGTTGCCGCTTTCGAGCTCGAGCCGGGTCTTGCCCCGGATGTTGATGCTGAGCTCGGCCACCGTCTCGGGGTAGAGTTCGTTGCCGGCGCAGGTGGCCGTCAGCCGGTGCAGGCCGGAGCCGATGACCGTCTCGTCGAGCTCGATTCGGAGGATGCTCCCGGAAGGGCCCCTCGCCGCCGGCCGGCCGTCGAGCGAGAGCGAGATGTTCTCCTGGAGCCTCCGGCCCGAGGCGTCCGAAAGCACCGTCTCGACGTATAGCTGTCCCCCGACCACGGGATCGGCCGGAGTGGAGGTGAGCTGGAGGCGCAGCCCGCCGGCCTTCACCCAGATGGTGCGGTTCACGTCAGACGGGAACAGGTATTTCGTCCCGGCGAACCGGGCGGAGAGCTCGTGGGGCCCCGGTTCCGAGACGACCCTCATCCTCTCCTGGTCGTCCTTCTCGCCGCACTCGACGGTCCCGAGGCTCGTCCCGTTCCAGAAGACCCCGACGTACTCCTGCCAGGGCGACTGCATGCCGCCGGCGTCCCGCAGTCGCACGGTGTAGTTGTAGTCCGTGTCGCGTATGGCATAGTTCTTGCCGAAGAGCTGGAGGCTCGCGTTGGAGCAGAGGTCCACCTCCTGCATCATGTTCGGCGGGGTCCGGGCCCACCGGACGATGTTGCGCTCCTGCACCGAGACGTTCAGCCCGACGGACTTTCGGCCCACCGGCAGGCTGTCGGCGTTGCACAGGACGGAGAACACCCCGTCCGGCCCGGAGCGGCCCCGGCCCACGGCCGTGTCGTTCATCAGCACGAGGACCGAGGCGCCGGCGCCCAGCGGGGTCGAGGACACCACCGTCCCGCAGACCTCGAACACCGAGCCCTTCAGCACGGGCCGCGGCCGGATGCCGAACCGGACGGCGAATGTGGCGCTCTGGTTCACTATGGCAGGCCGGTCGGTCTCGTTGCGGGTCGTGCCGCCTCCCGTGCCGCCCGTGAAGAACCTCCCCGTCTCGGGGTCCACGTCGGCGACGGTGGCGTCCTCCCCGTCCGCTCCCACGTCGCTCGGCTGCCCGGCCAGCTCGGCGTCGGAGACCTCGAACTGGACCCACCCCAGGTTGTCGAAGAGCACCTCGGCCCAGGCGTGGAAGTGCCCCGCCCGAACGGCGCGCTTGCCGGCGACCAGGTCCCCCAGCGCGAACCCGGTCGCGAGGCGGCAGGGGAGGTCGTTGTACCGGCAGAGCGCCACGAACGCCGAGGCGAACTCGAGACTCGAGCCCTGACGGGTCTCGAAAAGGAAGCGGTCCAGGGGATCGGTGCCCGGCGGCGCCGCCGGGGGCTCGGGCGTGAAAAGGTAGTCGGTCTTGAGGTGGGCGAGAATCGCCTTTATCCTGGCGGCGGGGGTCTCCCGGCCCTCGGTCACCGCCATAGCCAGAGACCTCACCCTGGGCGGCAGGTCGCCGCCCATCGCCGTGAGCTCCGGGGCGACCGTCGCGGGCGACACCCGGCCCGCCTCCAGCTCCGCCTCGCCCGGGACGAGCGCGAACGTCCGGAAATCGTAGGCGTTCACCATGGCCGGCGTGAAGAAGTTCTGCATCCGGTCCACGGAGACGGGCACCGGCGGGTCCAGGCCGGCAAGGCTCGTGGTGTGCAGGGCGTTGGGCAAAAAGCCCGTGCCCTCGTTGTTGAACGTGAGGCGGTACAGGTCCTCGGGGGCCAGCAGGGGCCGCTCCACCTCCTGGGGGAGGTTCTCGCCGTTGTAGGGGGTCCTCCCGGGGACGGCGAGAAGCCAGCTGCCGTTGCGGTAGGTGTCGTAGGCCGCGAGCCTCCAGTAGCGCGGCCGGTCGGCGGGCTCGATGTAGAACAGGACCTGGCCCTCCTTCCGGCGGAGCTCCGAGAAGTTCTGGGGGTTCTGCTCCTCGGTGGTGAGGTTGGACGACACCGGCCGAAAGTCGCTGGTCCGGTTCGTGCTGTTGGTGGGCGGCGTGGGCTCCCCGGGCCTGGAGTTGTCCGGGTCCAGGTCGTCCCGGATGCCGTCACCGTCGGTGTCGGGGTCGGCCGGGTCGGTGCCCTGGTCGATCTCGGCGCCGTCGCGCAGTGTGTCACCGTCGGAGTCCGGGTCGAGGATGTTGGTCAGGCGGTCGCCCTCCAGGTCCCCGTCGGGCATGTACCGCCGGAGCAGCTGGTCGCGGTCCTCCCTCGGGAACCGGTCGACGAGCCACCGGGCGGTCAGGTTGCCGGCCCGCTCCCGGTCGGCGCGCGTGTACCAGTAGCGGTACTCCTGCCCGTCCGTGAGCCCGTCATCGTCCGTGTCGGGTATGAGCGGGTCCGTGCCCACCTTCCTCTCGATGTTGTCGTAGAGGCCGTCCCCGTCGGTGTCCGCGCCGGGCATGACCGTCTCGTGGGGGGCGGTCTCGAAGTCTATCTGGTCGGAGGGCCTGTACCAGGGAAGGGGCAGATGGGGGAACATCACGAGCAGGGCCAGGAAGAGCGCCCCGGCGGCCATTGCCGGGTTGCGGAAGTTACGTCCCTTCAGCGACCCCAACCCGGTCCTCATCGTCACGGGTTTGGCTTTGCGCCTATATATATTTTATAGTTCAGGACTCGATTTTATCTACCCTTATCCCCCGGGCGGCTATCCTGTCGAGGAACTCCTGCGCCGGGACGCAGACCTCCTGGGGCAGCGCGCCCTTCAGGCGTATCCGCCCGGCCCCGACCATCCAGGCGACCGTGGCGGCCGGGAAGGCCGTGGTCCTCATCATCGCAGTGATGCCCCTCCCGGGGTCCCCCAGGTCGATCATCTGGAACCGGACCGACCGGTTCCCCCTCCTCGCAGTGACCCTCATCAGGACCGCGTCCTCGTCGGTGTCGGTGAGGCGGCGGCGCAGGAGCTCCAGGAGGAGCTCCCGGGGCGCCAGGCGCACCGGCCCCACCCTGACCGGGGCGGTGTCCCCCAGGCCCAGCCACAGGACCCCCCTCATTATCGCGCAGTGGCCGGGGTAGCGGATGGTCTTGTAGTCGAGGTCCCTTACCTTCCCCTTCAGTGTGGCGGGCAGGGTGGAGGCCCCGCCGGAGGTGACGAAGGCCTCGAGGCGGCCGAAGGGCGCCGGGAAATCCAGCTCCTCGAGCTCCGTGAGGCACTGAAGCTCCACGCGCCGGCCGTCCCGCAGGGCCACCGCCTTCTCGTGGTACTCGTTCACCAGGCCCTCCGGCGAGAACACGAGCTTGTAGTTCAGGGGCGGCCTCGGGTGGAGGGGCAAACCGCCGACGCGTATCCGGAGCTCGTCGGCGCGGCCCCCCAGGAGCTCCAGCGCCCGAATCGCCACGGGCTGCACCATGCCGGGCGCCAGCCCGCAGTCGGGGACGACCGTCACCCCGGCGAACCGGGCGGCCCGGTCCATTGCGAGCTCCCTCTCGACGACGGTGTTGTTGCCGCCCAGGTCGCAGAAACCGACCCCGGCCCGTATGGCCTCCCGGGCGAGGGCGACATTGAATCGGTACGACACCGCTCCCACGGCGACGTCGAAGCCAGCGGACATCAGCCGGCGGACCATATCCGCCCGGGAGACATCCACCTTGACCGGCCGGACCTTTCCCGGGCCGGCCCAGCGCGCCGCCTCCCTCGCCACCTTCAACGATACATCGCCCAGCACGACCCCCTCCACGCCCCCGGCCCTCGCCAGGTCGTACGCCACCGCCCGCCCCATCATCCCGGCCCCGAGCACCAGCGCCCGCATCTTCGTCCCCGACCCGGATCGCGGCGCATCTATACCAATCTTTATGTCCCCGCTCTGTGAGGCTCGTCGTGCCGAGGCTCTACTTCTGGAAGAGCGCCAAGTGGGTGACCGGCATCGAGTACTCGGTCGAGGACCGGCCGGGCTTCTGGGAGAGCCGGGGCTACCACAACCGGGGTGACCCATGGATGGAGGAGAGGTACTCCGACTGACGGAAGCTGGCCCGCCGGTCTCTCAGCTTTCGCCACAAAAACCAGATATACCACCCATCGCGTGATAATGGACGATGGCCGCGCCCTCGATGGCCTGCCCCGCCTGCGCGCGCTCCATGCGCCCCGCCACGGGCGAGAACGACCGGACCTGGCTGTGCGACGGCTGCGGGGCCTTCCTCATGCCGCGCAGGGAGTACCAGAGGCTCGCCGGCATGACGATAGCCGGCCGCACGGTACCGGGAGAGGAGGGCATCCACACCCCCTGCCCGGGCTGCCGCGGCCCCATGGCCGGCGTCGAGGTCAAGGGGGCCGACATCGATTTCTGCCCCTCCTGCGACATCGTGGTCTCGGGGAGGGCGTCGCTCTCGCTGCTCTACGAGGTGTCGCCCCAGCGCCCGGAGGTGGGCCAGGCGCTCCTTCAGCTCGACGTATCCCGCAACATCAGCACGGCCGAGCGCGCCGGCGCGGTGCCCCGGCTCCAGGTGGAGAACCTCTTCATCCTCTATCGCAACGGCATCCTGATATCGAGCTACACTCCCAAGGTCCCGGTGGGCATCGACCGCGATGTTCTGGGCTCGATGCTGATGGCGATCACGGAGTTCGTCCAGACCTCCTTCAAGGGGCTGGCCGGGGGGCAGCCCCTGACCAGCATCCGCTTCGGCGACCGGGAGATAGCCTTCGAGCACGGCGCCTACCTCGTGGCGGCGGTCACCATGCGGGGAATGCTGGACCCCAAGACCCGCACCAGGCTCGCGGCCGCCATGCGCGAGGTGGAGACAAAAAACGACCACATCCTCCGCTCCTGGGACGGGGACCTGGGAGCCTTCTCGAGCCTCAACGGTGTCTTCGACCCGCTGGTCCGCCAGGTGAAGGCGGGGGCGTGAACGGCCGGAAGGCGCAAGGCGCAGGGCGCATGGCGCAAGGCCTACGGCGCAAGGGACAAGGCGGAAGGAACAAGGGAGGCTGGGTCTAAATTCACCCTTGCGCCCTGCGCCCTGCGCCTTGCGCCTTCTCACAATCCCTTCCTGCGCTCCTTGAACACTATACCGTGCTTCTCCAGCTCGTCGAGGATTGGGTGGTAGACGGCGGGCCGGACGGGGATGGCCACCCCGGGCTCCCGTAGCTTCCCCTGCAGGATGAGCCGCACGGCGATGGCGGCCGGGAGGCTCACCGTGCGCGCCACGGCCGAGTCGCCGCCGGCGATGCCGGTGTCCACCAGGGTGGAGGTGAGAAGCTCCCCTTTCCCGCCGGGGAGCTCGACCTCGAACTCGTGGTGCATGACTATCATGTCCTGGTCCCCCTTGCCGAGGGCCATCCTCTTCAGCGACAGCAGGTTGAGATAGTCCAGGGGGTTGTCGCGGCCGGCCGGGAGCGGCTCGTCCCCGAAGAGGCCCAGCCAGCCCAGACGCTTGATGACCGCCGAGTAGGTCTCCAGGTGGAGGAAGGCGGCGACGGCCGCCGGGAGGTCCTCGCCGGGCCCGGCGTTCACCAGGTGCCTCGTCAGGTCGCCGTAGGTCCTGCCGGCGAAACCCTGAACGGGGCGATCGTCCAGCCAGCCCAGGGCCACGACCTTTCTCAGCGTCTCGCACCAGCCGGGCATCCGGAAGGTCCCGCGGTAGACCGTCCGGGCGTCCTTGAGACCGTAGATGTCCCTGTACTGGACGGAGTCGCGGTTGGGATAGTTCTCGAATGTCCCCACACCCTCGACTTCCTCGAGGGTGTAGTTCTCGAAGAGCCGTTCGCCGGGTATGTTCACCTCCCGGCCGTCCTCGAGCCACCTTGCCGGGTTGCGCGAGGCCAAAAGCACCCCGCGCGGGGCCCAGGAGAACTTGTATCCGAAGGGGTTGTTGTTGGAGCCGTGGGACGGGAGCGCGCCGGTCGTCGACCTGAACGACACCACCTTGCCGCCCCTTCTCCCCACCCTGTGTATGATGCGCATCGCCGACATGTGGTCGATTCCGGGGTCGAGGCCTATCTCGTTCATGAACACGAGGCCCCTCTCCCGCGCCGGCCCGTCCAGCGCCCTCATGGCGTCGCCGACGTAAGACGTGGTCAGGAGGTGCTTTCCGAGCTCCAGGCAGACGTTTCCGACGGCGACATGGTGCGCCGGCGGAAGGAGGCTGACCACGAGGTCGGCCCGCCCGACGAGCTTCCTCAGGCTGTCGGGGTCATCGGTCGTCCAGGCCACTGCCTTTCCCGACCGGTGCTTGCCCAGAAGCGCCCGGGCCTTGGCCACCGTGCGCGTCGCCACGGTGACCTGGAACCTGTGCTTCAGAAGATAGACCACGAGCGGCCTGGACACCATTCCCGCTCCCAGCACCAGCACCTTGCGCGCCATCTTCGCCCCCCCTTACCGGGAACTATTGCGGTTCCAAGAATTTTTCGATATACCTGTAATCCGGCGTGAGGGCACCCTTGTGGACTATCACCGAGCGCTTGACGGCCGCCGGCAGCTCCAGCCCGGCATAGTCCGCCCGGAGGTCGGCCCTCGCGATGTCCGGCAGGTATCTCATCAGCGTCTCGCCGAAGAAGACGGAGGCCTCGCGGGGCAGCTCCGCCGGCAGTATCTCCACGGCCATTATCACCGGGCCGTTCCCCACGTAGCCATCGCTGACGCCGCCCCCGAGCGCGCTGTACACATAACTGGGCCGGTCCGGCTCCATAGGCTTGACGGTGCACTCCACGGAGCCCTCGACGTCGCAGCTTATGTCCCCGATGACCCGCAGACGGGGCCGCTTTCCCCCGGACCAGGCCTCCCTCACCCACTTCTTGGTGACCAGGCGCGGGTAGCGGGCGTCCCAGTAGATGCCGTTGACGAGCACCGTGAGGTGGGGCAGGTACCGCTCGAAGACGCCCCGGTACCTCTCGGGGTGCTCGTAGTACTCCTGGAGGTCGAACCTCGCCTTGCGGTCGACCGGGGCGACCAGGTCCTCCTCCTTGAAAACTACTTTGTAGAGCTTGCGCCGGGAAAAGCGCGTCGACCTCATGAACGCCGCCAGGTCCTCGGGCGCCACGCTCTCGTGGGGCAGGAGGTCGAACACCTCCTGGGCGCCCCTGGAGACGTTCCCGTATCCGGAGAAACCGAACACCATGGGCGAGAGCGCCTCCGGGATGCCCTCGGAGGCTATCCACTCGCCCACGACCTCCAGGGCGGCCTTCGCCTCGCCCAGCGCCCTGTACCCGAGAGGCCTCTTGAGGCCCAGGAAGGGCGTCCGGGTGCCCTCCGCCTCGAGCCTCTTGCCGAGGGCGTGGAGCGTCTCGATCATCCCGGCCAGGCCGGCGAAGTTCCCGAAGAAGACGAGGCGGCGCCCCCTGTCGTCCGTGACCTTCTCGTAGTCCAGGAGGGTGCACCCAAGCTCCATCATCCTGCGGAGCATGGGCATGTTGTGCTTCTGGCCCTTGAGGACGTGGGCGAAGAACATGCAGGATTGGCCCTCGCGGAAGAAGGCGACCGGGAACTCCTTGATCCCCAAGACTAGGTCGCAGCCCGAAAGGTCCTCCTGCACCGTGGCGCCGGCGGCGGCGAACTCCTCGTCCTTGAAGACCCTTATCTTCGAGGGCTGGACGAGGACCGGGATGCCCAGGGCGACCAGCGCCCTCACATTCTCCGGGACCAGCGGCACGCGCCGCTCCCACTCGTTTTTGTCCTCGCGCCGGACACCGAGCTTGAGCACTCCACCCACCCCCATGGCCCCGAACGCGATAGGGAATATAAACGTATCATGGGGAAGGGCTGTGGGACACAATTCATTAAGCCCCTGGCGTCCCCGGTAGCGGATAGTCTGGCCCGTAGAGGTTAAGCAGGTTGTGCCATGCCGATTGGCACTTATCGGCGGTGTTGATTCTATCATCCCGGCG